>NZ_CP090349.1:502500-811666 GCF_021398735.1 Methylobacterium oryzae | reverse complement strand
ACGCCGGTGGCGGACGTCGCCGTGCTCACGCCCGCCGCCGATCCGGCCCACACCGTCGACGTGAGCGCGGTCGCGGTGAGCGCCGATCAGCCGAGTCTTGCCACGGCGAACCTGCTCAGCGGCGACAGCATCCACCTGCCGCAGACGGGCGGCGGTGCCGACTCCCTCGTCGGCCACCTCGTGGACGCGGTGTCGGGGACCTCCGCCGCGCCGGCCGAGGCGGGCGCCTCCCAGGGCGTGAGCGTCGATCTCGGCGTCGCCACGATCGATCTCGGCGGCCACACCGAAGTCCAGCACACGGACCCGACTCCCCACACGGCCACGAGCGGCCTGCACCTGCTCGGCCTGTGAAACGCGGCCCGCGCCGCCGACGCGGCGGGGGCTTCCGCGACGCCGGGGCCCGACCCGCTTCGGCCCGAACCGCTCCGCTGACGTGCCAAGCCGAGGGATCGACCTGTGACCGATGAACGCGTGTTGCGTGTCGCGAAGCGGCGCGAGTTCTGGTCCGCCGTCAGGGCCGGGCGCACGTGCCTGATCACCGTGATGATCGTCAGCGGTCTGATCAATCTGCTGATGCTCACGGCCCCGATCTTCATGCTGCAGGTCTACGACCGGGTGCTGCCGAGCCGGAGCATCGCGACGCTCGTCGGTCTCGCCGGCATCACGCTGATGCTGCTCGTGATCCAGAGCGTCTTCGAGATCTTCCGTGCCCGGATCCTGGCGCGCTTCGCGCGCCTCGTCGACGAGCGCCTCGGTCCGCGGATCTTCCGGACCCTGCTGGTCCGCGGCGCCGAGATGCCGCGCAGCGATGACGGGCCCCAGGCCCTGCGCGATCTCGACACCGTCCGCGGCTTCGTGTCGAGCATGGCGGTCAGCGCCTTCTTCGACCTGCCCTGGGTGCCGCTCTACGTCGCGGTCTGCTTCCTGTTCCATCCCTGGCTCGGCGCGGCGGTGGCCGGGGGCGCCCTGTTCCTGTGCGTGCTGACGATCCTCACGGACTGGGCCTCGTCCGCGTCCACCCAGGAGGCCGTCCGAACGGCCGGTGAGCGCCGGTCCTTCACCGACATGGCGCACCGGACGGCACCGCTGCTCTCGGCGCTCGGGATGCGGTCCCGCATCGCGGAGCTCTGGCAGATCCGGGCCCGGCGGAACCTCGACGTCGCGGCGTACGGGAACGACCTGGCCATCGGCTTCGGCACGACGGCGCGCCTGCTGCGCACGGTGCTGCAATCCGGCATCCTCGGCCTGGGCGCCTTCCTCGTGGTCCGCGAGGAGGCGACGGCCGGCGTTATGCTGGCCGCCACGATCCTGTCCGCGCGCGCCCTCGCGCCGGTCGACCTGGCGATCGCCAACTGGAAGTCGTTCTCGGGCGCCCGGCAGGCCTGGGGCCGCCTCGTCGCGTTCCTGCCCCGGCGGGAGCCCGCCGCCCTCACGCCGCTCCCGGCGCCGCGGGAGAGCGTGCGCGTGACGGCCCTGTCGATCGCGGCGCCCGGGACCGACACCCTGGTGCTCCACGACGTCAACGTCGCCCTCGCGCCCGGAAGCGCCCTCGGGGTGATCGGAGCCAGCGGCTCCGGCAAATCCACCTTCGCCCGTGCCCTCGTCGGGCTGGCGCGCCCGAACCGCGGCGTGATCCGCCTCGACGGCGCGGCGATCGATCAGTGGGATCCCGATGCCCTCGGGCGCGCGGTCGGCTACCTGCCGCAGGACATCGAGATGTTCGACGGCACGATCACCGAGAACATCACGCGCTTCGATCCCGAGCCCAACCCCGAGGCCCTGCTGGCGGCTGCCCGGGCCGCCGGCGTGCACGAGGTCGTGCTCCGGCTGCCGGGCGGCTACGACGCCCGCGTCGGTACCGGCGGCCTGGGCCTCTCCGGGGGTCAGCGGCAGCGGATCGCGCTCGCGCGGGCGCTGTACGGCGATCCGTTCCTCGTGGTCCTCGACGAGCCGAACTCGAATCTCGACGTCGACGGCGATCGCGCCCTGTCCGCCGCCGTGCAGGGCGTGCGCGCCCGCGGCGGCATCGTCGTGGTGATCGCGCACCGGCCGAGCGCGCTGGCGGCGGTCGATCGCATCCTGGTCCTCGGGGACGGGCGCGTGCAGCTGCACGGCCCGCGCGACGAAGTTCTGTCGAAGCTGAACGCCCTGACGCGGCAGACGCCCACGAGGGTCGCATGACGACGGATCGCACGCCTGACGGGCCGGCTACGGATCCGACATACGAGACGCGCCGCTCCTTGCGGCGGCACGTCGCCGGCGTCGCCGCCGTGATCGTGGTCGCCACGGGCGCGGGGGCCTGGACGGCGGCGACGGAATTGTCCGGCGCCATCATCGCCACGGGCTCGCTGGTGGTCGAGAGCAACATCAAGAAGGTCCAGCATCCGACCGGCGGCGTCGTCGCCGAACTGTCGGTTCAGGAGGGCGCGCGCGTCCAGGCGGGCGACCTGCTGGTCCGCCTGGACGCGACCACCGCCAAGGCCACCTACGACAGCGTCACCAAGAGCCTGTGGGAGATCGCGGCGCGCAATGCCCGGCTGGAGGCCGAACGCGACGGCCGCGCGAGCCTCGCCATCGCCCCCGAACTCGAGGGAGCCGGACCGGATGTGGCCCGGATCGTCGACGGCGAGCGCAAGCTGTTCCGCTTCCGACAGGACGCGCTCCAGGGCCAGAAGGCGCAGCTCCGCGAGCGGGTCGGGCAGCTGAACGAGGAGATCAAAGGCCTGTCCGAGCAGGCCGCCGCGAAGGAGCAGGAGACCGCGATCATCGGGCGGGAGTACGAGGGCGTCGAGGATCTCTGGCGGAAGAACCTCATCCAGCTGACCCGGCTCACGAGCCTCCAGCGCGACATGTCCCGCCTGAAAGGCGAGCGCGGCGTCCTCGTCGCCAACATCGCGCAGACCAAGGGCAAGGTCTCGGAGACCGAGCTGCAGATCATCCAGCTCGAGCAGAATCTCCGCAGCGACGTCGCGAAGGAGCTCGCCGAGAACCGCGCCAAGGCGGCGACGCTGACCGAGCAGCGGATCACGGCCTTCGACCAGCTGCAGCGCATCGAGATCCGCGCGCCGCAGACCGGCTACGTGCACGAACTCGCGGTCCACACCCGCGGCGGTGTGATCTCCCCGGGCGAGCCGATCATGCTGATCGTGCCGACCGCGGATTCCCTCGTCGCGGAGGTACGTGTGGCGCCGCAGGACATCGACCGGTTGCAGACCGGTCAGGCCGCGGGGTTGCGCTTCCCGAGCTTCGACCAGCGGACGACACCCGAACTCAACGCGCGCGTGACCCGGATCGCGGCCGATGTGAGCGAGGACAAGCGGACCGGCAGCTTCTACTACCTCGTTCGCCTGGGCGTGACGAAGGAGGAGATGAAGCGACTGGACGGGGCCAAGTTGATGCCCGGCATGCCCGTGGAGGCCTTCATCCGCACGGCTGACCGAACGGTACTTTCCTACCTCACCAAGCCGCTCGTCGATCAAGCCCGGCGGGCGTTCCGGGAGAAGTGAGATCCGCCCGGTCGCCCGCATGGACGGTCACGGAACCTGCGGAGATCGCGGAGCCGATCCCTACAGGACCGACTGTGTCGCGCTCGGCGAAACGCCGGTCCGAGCACGGGGAAGCACCGGCCAACGCACGTCCGCCTTCGCGGGCGGCGCGCATGCGAGAAGCCATTCCGCTTCCACCCGCTGCATTTGTTCAACGCGGGCTGTGGAGCTTCATCGCCTGGCGGCGGACGCACTGGGCAGGGGGCCACGGTGCGGTGGCGTGGGGTCACGAAGCCTCACAACGAGCACGGCTGCGAGCGCGGCGGTGACCGCGAGGATCGCGATCGTCGCGAGTCGGTCAGGCGGTCTCCGCTTCATGGCCACGTCTTAGCAGCTGCGCCTGCTCCTCGCAGGATGCGGACCTGACACGCCCCGACGCGCCCGGCTCCGATCGGGCGCCGGCCGGCGCCGTGCCGATCCCGGTGCACATGGCTCGGCGCTGCGACCTTCTCCGATCCTGCTACCGGTTGGTGTCAGACGCCCGCGGCCCGATGGGTTCGCAGGAGACGAACAGGCTCACGAACCAGAACAGGGTCATGGCGGCGATCGCCGCCGCGGTCCCGAACAAGGGGCTGACGATCAGCGCGGCCAGCACGCCATGCTTCCACATCAGGGTAATCGCGATGAGCCAGCCGAGGCTCGCGGCGATAGATACCCGGATGATGCAGCATTCGGATGCCTGCATCACAACCTCCAAGCTCCATATACAACGCATACGTGCATGAAACGGTGATGGTTCAATGTGGCAAACTGCTGGGTTCGCGAGGGATCAGCTGCTCGGCACTGCCGAGCCGGGGCCGACGGCCCCTTCTCACGCGCGCGACAGCGGGTGAGACAATTCGGCATCCTCCACGTTCGATCGTCCGTCACACGAAGTGCGGCGGCAGGATCATGACCTGGGCGTGCACGACGAGACTGAACGCCATGGCGGCCGTCACGACGGCGTCGACGAGACGGTTCGTCAGGGTGATCGGCTTGGTCATCGTGGCCCCGTCAGCTCGGCTGTTCCGAGGCGGCCTTATGGTCAAGCTGGATGTCGCCAGGATTGCTCCGATTGTTGCATGAGGCTGGCAGGATCGACCTGCGCCAGCCGGCGCGCTCAAATTCCGGTCTCCCGCTTCGCGACATCGCCCTCATCGCGGTCCTTCGCGAGAGGCCGACCGCCGGGACGTCAGCCAAGCCCTGCCGCATCCGGAGCCGGCGGAAGGAGCGGTCTGCCGCTCAGCACCGAAGCGGGCCTCGCGCCCAGCAGCGTACGCAGCTTCCGCGGGTCTTCCGTGTCTTCGGGTATCGGGCGTTCTCCATGTTGAGGAGGTCCACAGCCCGCTTCAGAGCAGGTCCGGGGGCGGCACGGACCATGAGGTGGCGAGGTTCGAGGCCGGCGATGCGCTGCTGAGACCCGCGCCAGCCTCACCTTGGGTCGCGGCGAGGGTCGCACGCCGCCGCTGAGGCTGGAACGCGTTACCGCTCACCCTGTCGGCCGCCGCCATCCTGCTGTGTTCACAGGCCCATCGGCAGGTGGGCAACGCAACGGCGGGTGCTGCTCAGGTTCTGCGTAATCCGAACCCGAGGCGCCGTGGGATTTCCCGTTGAGGTGACGCTAATCCGACATATACCACTTTTAGTTGCATTAGCCATCTGGAAGAGGGGGCGGCGCGTCAGATGTCGGAAGCCATCCTTGCACGCGATCAACGGACGGAGTGGTTGCCCAGAAGCCGGCTCGGTCTCCTGATTTTCGTGCCGGGTGCACTGCTGTGGATCTCGATCGTCCTCTGCATGCTGCCGATCACAGTACTCGCATTTCCTGCGGAATGGATGTTCAAGAACAGGCCGAACCTCCATGCGACAGCCGTGATGATTCTCGTGTGCCTCGGCGCAGCCAATGTCGTGATCGCTCCGGCGACCGTGCTCTACCTCCTGTATGCCTGACTGGCGGGCTATGTGCTCCACCGCAGGAACCAAGCTTGCGGACATCGCCTCGGTAGGCTGATGCGACGGTGAATCATGGCTCACATCGAGACAGTGTCGGTTCAGGATCAATCCATGCGTCCCTGGATGGATCGCTTCCTCACGATGATCATGGTCGCAGGCGGCGTGGCGACGGTGGTGTGGATCGCCGCGATGCTGGTGGTCGGCTGGCAAATGGCCGTCGTGCTGATGGGCCTGAGTGCAGTCTGACAGGCGTCCCTGCCTGAGGGTTGCCGCCACTGCTTCCGAGCCGCCCCTTCCGCGACGGGGTG
This sequence comes from Methylobacterium oryzae, assembly GCF_021398735.1. NCBI lineage: Bacteria > Pseudomonadati > Pseudomonadota > Alphaproteobacteria > Hyphomicrobiales > Methylobacteriaceae > Methylobacterium > Methylobacterium oryzae. Next base: position 805,881 of record NZ_CP090349.1, on the reverse strand, counting down.
CGGGACCACGGGCGCCCGATGGCGAAGCTGAGCGGGGTCAGCCTCCACCGCCGCCCCCTCCCCCTGTTCCGGGTCCGCCGAGGTTGCCGTCCTTGTTCGGCGTGTTCCAGTGGATGATCCCGTCGCCGGCGGGACGCGGCGCGGTATTGGGCGGTCGCGGGAAAGCGAAGGGGGAGAACGCAGTCGCGCCGCGCGGGGCGGGGCTGCTCGCTCGAGAACGCCGCGCGACAGCTTCGGTGCTCACGAAGCCCGCAAGCGCGACAACGAGCCACCTGATCGCCGCGCTATGCATGATCGACTTGCCTCGCGCTGAGGTGCGCCACCGAGCGGCGACGGCTGTGCGCAGGGTAGCAGGATCGCTGCGCTTTCGCAGCGGCAACCCATGTCCCTCCGTCTCGTCAGCGCGCGCAGGACGCCCGATGCCGTGTAGCGGTTCGCTTCTGCTTCCAGCTTGGCGAAAGCCAGCTTCGAGGTTCGGTCGATGGCCACAAACAGGTCAAGTTTGCCTTCTTCTGTCCTGACCTCGGCGATATCGATGTGCATGTAGCCGTGGGATGATCGGCGAAGCGCTTCTTCTTGGGCTTGTCGCCTTCCTTCTGGTAGGCGACTGATGCCGTGCCGCTCCAGGCAGCGGTGCAGCGACGAGCGGGTCAGGTGCGGGATCGTGGGCTGTAGGCCGTAGAGGCAGTCGTCCAGCGGCAGCAGGGTGTGCCGGCGGAAGGCGACGATGATGACCTCCTCCGCTGGGGTCAGAACCGTCGAACGGGGCTGCTTCGACCCCATAGCGGCATCACCTGTCGTCTGCCGCGTTCGCCACTTCTGGACTGTCGGCGGGGCATCTCTCGCAGCATGACGATCGACCGTACCACCACACCGCGGGATCAAACATCGAGGGTCTTGCCTGTAGCGGCCGAGCCATCGATGCTGCGCCGCAGCGGATGGCCTACGACGGGAGCGACCCTTGGAAACGATCGGCCGTGACCTGCGGGAGATGCAGCGCATACCCCTCGCTGCATCGCATGTCGCCGCATTGCGGGCGATCGGGGCCGAGAAGCACTACTCCGCAGGCGCCTTTCTCGTTCGTGCCGGTGAGCCAGCCGATCGCTTCGTGTATGTCGAGGCCGGCGAGATCGAAGTCGTGAATCCCTTTACGGACGAGCGCCATCTCCCATCCACCCTCGGTCCGACCCAGTTCATGGGCGAAATCTCGTTCCTGAACGGCGGCGTTTGGTCGATGCCCATGCGGGCGAGCGCAGATACGGTCGTCACCGAGGTGCCGCGCCCCGAGATGCTGCGACTGATGTCCGAGATCCCGGAGATGTCGGACATCATCATCACAGTCCTCGCCGCACGGCGGCGGCGGCAGCTCGACTCGCACGACGGCACGCTCGTGCTCATCGGCGAGGACGACGACCGGAGCGTACGGCGGATCGCCGAGTTCGCGAGTCGCAACCGGCTTCCTTACAGGACCTATCCGTTGGGCAGCCCGGAGGCGGCAAGCGTCGCAACGGCCTGCTCGATCTCGGCAAACCGACCGGCGGTCATCTTCGGCCGGGACGTGGTCGTGACCGAGCCGACGCCCGCCAAGGTCGCGCGGCTGCTCGGCCTCGACTACAACCTCGTCGACGACGAGGCCTTCGACGTCCTCATCGTGGGCGGCGGGCCGGCCGGGGTGGCAGCGGGCGTCTATGCGGGTGCGGAGGGGCTGCGCGCGTTGGTCATCGAGGATGTGGCGATCGGCGGTCAGGCCGGCACATCGAGCCGGATCGAGAACTACATGGGCTTCCCGACCGGGATCTCGGGCGCCGACCTCGTCTGGCGCGGCGAGATCCAGGCGATGAAGTTTGGCACTCGCTTCGCGATGCCGCGACGGGTGGCGAAGTTGGAGCGGCTCGAGGACGGATCGTTCTGTGCGACGTTTGACAACGGCCGGCGCGTTCGGGGACAGGCCGTCGTCGTCGCGACCGGCGTCCAGTACCGAAGGTTGCCGATCGACCGCCTCGAAGCGTTCGAGGGCGCCGGCATCTACTACGCTGCGACGGAGATCGAGGCGCGCTACTGCCGGAATGCCGAGGCAATCATTATTGGCGGCGGCAACTCGGCGGGCCAAGCTGCGATGTATCTCAGCCGCTCAGCGCGGCACGTTCGCCTCCTGGTGCGCGGGCAATCGCTCGCCACCTCCATGTCGAGGTACCTGTCGAGCCGGCTCGAGGCAGACCCGGCGATCACGATCGAGTACGGGGCCGAAGTCACCGACCTGCACGGCGACGACCATCTCGACGCGGTCACGATCCGCACCGGCGCCGACGGAGCGACGCGCAGGATCTCGACCTGCGCCGTGTTCGTCATGGTGGGCGCCGCCCCCAATACCGGCTGGCTCTCGGGGCTCGTCGAGCTCGATGGCCACGGCTTCGTCCTGACCGGAGACGCGATCGGCGCGCATTCGCCTTACGCGACGTCGCATCCGGGAATCTTCGCGGTCGGCGACGTCCGCGCCAGCTCCGTCAAGCGGGTCGCAGCCTCGGTCGGCGAGGGATCGGTCGTCATCTCCAAGGTGTGGGAGCACGTTCGGTCGTAGAGTTCGCCGCCCGGGACGCACACGATCGGAGCGCCGGATCGACGAACGGCCGTTTCTGGGAAGCTCTGCTGACTATCTGCCAGACTGTTTCGGGTGGCTTATTGCCCGCCTGCTTCCGACCGGCGGATGTCCCGAAGCGGACATCTCCACGGGGACCACTCACGCCCTCGCCGCACCTTCGAACAGCTTGTCCCAAGGTGTCGGGGATGGGAGCATACCACCGAGGAATGCCAGGAAAGCCTTCACGTTTGGATCGCCGCGTCGGCTCTCCGGCCACAGCGCCGTGAACACAGAGCGCTCAGTGGCGAAGCTCTGCAGGACCGGCACTAACGCGCCCCGCTCGACCTAGTGACCGGCCAGGTCACCACCACGACGCGCTCTTCTGAACGTCCAAGATGGGTGGATCTGAAACGGCCCGCTTTCGACTGGCATAGACATGGAAGCAGACGTGCCGCGACATTTCTTGATACGCGAGCCCATTGGCAGATCATTTAGCGGGCAGGGCCAGAAATTCATTCAAAAATTGACAAGCGGATCTTTTCTCGAAGCCGTCCAATAAGTAGAAGACGTGCGGTCTTCGATGGTCAAATTCGGGAACGTCATCGCGAAACGGCAACCACCCTTTTCCGACGTGCGAACACTCACGCTTGCGGCGTGAATCTTGGCGATGGCGGCGACCAGGCTGAGGCCAAGGCCGTTGCCGGGGGTCTGGCGGGACATCTCGGCGCGGTAGAAGCGGCGGAAGACCTTCTCGTGCTCGCTCGCCGGCAGGCCTGGGCCGGTATCTTCCACGGCCACCTCGATCGCTTGGCCGGTCCAGGCGACCCCGACCCGGACGGTCCCTCTGGGGGGCGTGAACTTCACGGCGTTGTCGATGAGGTTCGACAGGGCCTCGAAGCAGAGGTCCCGGTCGCCGTGGACGGTGAAAGGCCCCACCGCCGACAGGACGAGCCGGACGCCCCTCTCTTCAGCCTCGGGCTCGAAGAAGTCGACCGCCGCAGCGGCGACCTCCCCGAGATCGACCGGCGCGAAGGCGGTCCGGCGGCCCTCCTCCATCGCGCCGATCCGAAGCACGGCCGTCACCATCGCGAGTGTCTGGTCGATCCAGGCGAGGCCCTGATCGATCGCCTCGTGCAATTCCGCCACCGTTCGCGCCTGCGCCCGGCTGCGTTCCAGCCGGGCCCGCAGGCGGGTCAACGGCGTCCGCAGGTCGTGGGCGACGGCATCGCCGACGCTGCGGACTTCGCCCATCAGTTGCTCGATCTCGTCGAGCATGCGGTTCACGTTGGCGGCAAGGCGGTCGAACTCATCGCCCCGGCCTCCGACCGGCAGGCGCTTGCCGAGGTTGCCGCGCATCACCTCGGCGAGCGCCACCTCGGTGGCGGCGAACCGCCTGCGGCCCCGGCGGGCGAGGACGAGGCCGCCGATCCCGGAGAGCGCCAGCATCGGCAGTAGCCCGAGGCCGAGCGCCCGCAGCGTCGTGACCCGCACCCGGTCGATGTCGTCGGTGTCGTGGGCGATCACCACCGTGCCGCCGCCGGGCAGCGCCAGGGCCGCGGCCCAGATCTCGTCGGCGAGGCTGCGGCCCCCGACCTCCACCGTGGCGTTCACCCGGTAGGCATCCCCGTCCCGCGGCAGCCCCTTCGGCATCGCATCGAGGTTACCCGCGCGCCGGACGCCGTCCGGAGCGAAGTCGCCGCCATAGTGCCGGGCATGCGGGTCCATGGCGGTCCAGGTGTCGACCCGCAACGCCGTGGCGGCGGGGTCGGCGGCGGCCGCGCGGACTTCCAGCCGCAGGGTCTCGGCGAGTTCCTCCCGCAGGTAGGAGGCCGTCTGCCAGTAGATGAAGGCGAACATCGTCAGGGCGAGAAGCACCGACCACAGGGCGATCCCCACCGCCCACCGCAGGGTGGTCGAGCGCAGGAGGTCAGTCATCGGGCGTGAGGGTGAAACCGACGCCGCGGACGTTCTGGATCAGGGGCGCCTCCCCGGCCGCCTCAAGCTTGCGGCGCAGGCGGCCGAGATGGACGTCGATGAGGTTCGATTTCGGAGTAAAGCGGTAGTTCCAGACCTCCTCGAACAGCATCGCCCGTGTGACGATCCGACCGGGCGCGCGCATCAGATAGGCGAGGAGCTTGAGTTCCCGAGGCAGGAGGTCGAGGTCGCGCGCGCCGCGCCGGCCCGTCCCGGCGATCAGGTCGATCTCCAGGCTTCCGACCCGCAGCAGCGTCTCGCGGGTGTCGACCGGGCGGCGGAGCAACGCCTCGATCCGTGCGGCGAGTTCGCCGAGCGCGAAGGGCTTGGCGAGGTAGTCGTCGCCACCAGCCCGGAGGCCGCGGATGCGCTCGTCGACGTCGCCGAGCGCGCTGAGGACGAGGGCCGGTGTCCGGTCCCCGTCCCGGCGCAGGTCCTGCAGCACGCCGAGCCCGTCCTGGCCGGGCAGCATCCGGTCGAGGATGATCGCGTCCCAGCCGCCCTGCCGCGCCGAGCGAGCGCCGTCCGGCCCGGTCGCGGCCCAGGCGACCTCGTGGCCGCGCCCGCGCAGGTCGTCGCGCACGTCCCCGGCCGTGTCCCCGTCGTCCTCGATCAGCAGCAGCCTCGCCACGTGAACCCGGTCCTCCCGCGTTGCCAGTGTGTCGCATGTCGGCCCTGCGGTCTGCGCGAGGAAGCGACTGTGAACCAGAATTTAGTGGCGCCCCATCGGCTTCGTCCAATTTATTAGAATGACTCTAGCGCGCACCTCGGGCCCTGTTCGGCTGGGCGCGATCCTCAGCGGGCTCCTCCGATGTTGTTCCTGCTACGCCGCTTCCCCGCATCCGCCGCGATCCCCCACCGCTGAGGGAGTCCACACATGCCCCGGAAGCGGCGGCCCCGCCGCCTCATCAACCGTTACGCCCAGAGCCGGCTCTACGACGTCGAGACCCGCACCTATGTCTCCGTCGAGCAACTGCGGGAATGGCGCGGCGAGGGCTTCGAGGTTGTGATCCGCGAGGTCGAGACCGGGCGCTTCGTCAGCGACGAGGTGCTCCCCACCGGCTTCGACGCATGAACCTCATCCGCGGAGCGTCCGGCCCGACCGGTCGGCAAGCTGCCTGTCCATGTCGCTGAACACCGAAGCGTCCGCGCGCCCCGCGGAGGTCTCGGAGGCATCCGAGACCGATGGCTTCGGGCGCGGGGATGCCTCCGCGCCGACTCCGATTGTGAGCCGGAGCCGCGCGCCGCGAGTGCTGCTCATCCTGGCGGTGCTGGCCGCCGTGGCCTTCGCGGGCTGGACCTATCGCGGCCCACTCCTCGCCGGCCTTGGCCTCGCCCCGCCCGCGGTCCCCGAGGCGAAGGCGGACCGTTCCGACGACACCCCGGCGAACCCCGATCTCGTCACCCTCGACGGGGCGGGGCAGACGCGGATCGGCTTGGCCTTCGGCACGGCGGAGACCCGCCGGATCGTGCTCCCGGTGCGGGCGCCGGGCACCGTCGCCTTCGACGAGCGGCGGGTGACGCATCTCAAGCCGCGCACGCAGGGACGTGTACTGAGCCTCGCCGTCCAGCCCGGGGACCGGGTGACGGCGGGGCAGACGCTCGCGACCCTCGATGCCGCCGGCCTCCTCGACGCCCGCAACGGGCTTCAGGCGGCTGAAGCCGCCCTCGGCGAGGCGCGGGCCTCCGAGGCGGTGGCGGCGCTCCAGGTGAAGCGTGGGCTGGAGCAGCTGAAATTCGGGGGCGTGGCGCAAGCCGAGGTCGAGCGGCGGCAGGTCGATCTCGCCAAGGCACAGGCGGCGGTGAAATCTGCGCAGGCGAACGCGGAGATGTACCGGGCGCAGTACCAGCGCCTCGCCCCGGCCGAGGGCGCCGCGCCGGGCACCAGCGCCGTGGTCACGCCGATTGCCGGCGTGGTGACGAGCGTCGGCATCACCCTGGGCGAGGTCGTCGATACCGGGCGCGACGCCTTCACGGTGGCCGATCCCACCCGTGTCGTCGTGCTGGCGAACCTCTACGGGGCCGACATCTCCCGGGTGAAGGCCGGGGATGCGGTCTCGGTGGAGAGCCCGGTGCCCGGCCATCCGCCCTTCGAGGGCCATGTCCGCTCGGTCAACGCCGCCCTCGATCCGGTGACGAACACGGCGCCGGCGCGGATCGAACTCGACAACCCGCAGGATCTCCTGCGCGCCAACCTTTTCGTCTCGGTGACGGTCGGGGCTGATCTCGGTCGCGACGGCGTGACCATCCCGGCGGCGGCCGTGCAGCAGACGGACACCGGCCCCATCGCCTTCGTGCGCACGGCCCCGGACAGGTTCGAGCGGCGGGCCCTGACGCTGGGCATCCAGCGCACCGACTGGGTGGAGGTGCGCCGAGGCGTGGCGGCGGGTGAGAGTGTTGCGACCGCGGGCAGCTTCGGCCTGAAGGCCATCCTGCTGCGCAGCCTTCTCGGCTCGACGGATTGAGCGCCGGCGATGAAGAGCTGGTTCGCCATCCTGGTCCGCCGCCGCTTCCTCGTGCTGATGATCGCGCTGGCCGCGGCGGCGGGCGGAGCCGCTAACCTCGAAGGTCTCTCGATCGACGCGGTGCCGGACATCTCGCCGAAGCAGGTGATGATCCTCACCCTGTCGCCGGGGCTCGGCCCCCTGGAGGTCGAGCGGCTCGTCACCTTTCCTGTCGAGAACGCGATGGCCGGTGCGCCGGGGCTCTCCAACGTCCGCTCGACGTCCCGGGCCGGCGTCTCGGCGGTCTACGTCACCTTCGACGAATCCGTGTCGGTCACAGCGGCGCGGGCGGAGGTGTTCCAGCGCCTGCCCCAGGCCAAGAGCCTGATGCCCGCCGGAGTCGGCGATCCGCAGATGGGTCCGATGGCGACCGGGCTCGGCGAGATCTACCAGTTCGAGCTGCGCGGGCCCGCCTACACGCCGATGCAGCTCAAGCGCATCCTGCAATGGACCATCGCGCCGAAGCTGAAGCTCACCCCCGGAATCGCCGACGTGAACATCTACGGCGGCCAGATGCCGACCGAGGAGGTCCGCGTCTCGGCGGACGCGCTGCGCCGCTACGGCGTGACGCTGGCCCAGGTCTACACGGCGCTCGCTGAGAACAACGCCGCCCGGGGCGGCGCCTACATCGAGCACAACGACCAGCAGGAGACGATCCGCGGCCTCGGCCTCGCCAAGGGCCCGGAGGACATCGCGAACATCGTCGTCGCGACGGGCCCCGGCGGCGTGCCGGTGACGCTCGGCACGCTGGGCACGGTGCAGGAGGCCCCCAAGGTCCGGCTCGGCGCCGTCACCCACGACGCGGAAGGCGAGACCGTCGTCGGCATCGCGATGATGCGCTACGGCGAGAATGCCAGCGCCGTGGTCGCGGAGGTGAAGAAGACGATCGCCGCCCTGCGCCAGCAACTGCCGCCGGGGGTCGAGATCGTCCCGTTCTACGACCGCAGCGCGCTGGTGGACCGCACCATCCGCACGGTGGAGCACAACCTCCTCGAGGGGGCGGTGCTGGTGATCGTGGTGCTGCTCCTACTGCTCGGCAACCTGCGCGCAGGGCTGATCGTCGCCGCCGCGATCCCGCTCTCGATGCTGATGGCGTTTGCCGGGATGCGGCTGCTCGGCCTGTCGGGCAATCTGATGAGCCTCGGGGCGATCGATTTCGGGCTGATCGTCGACGGCGCGGTGGTGATGATCGAGAACGTGCTCCGCGCCCGGGGCGAGCACCCGGACCGCCCGGCCCACGACGTGATCCGCGACGCCGCCGCCGAGGTGGCCCGCCCGGTGATCTTCGCGGTGGCGATCATCATCATCGTGTACGTCCCGATCCTCGCGCTGGAAGGCGTGGCCGGCAAGATGTTCGCCCCGATGGCGCTCACGGTGATCCTGGCGCTCGCCTCGTCGCTCGTCGTCACCCTGATCCTGATGCCGGCGCTCGCGGCGCTCTTTCTCGCCGGGCGCGGTGTCAAAGAGCGCGAGACGCGTCTCGTCCACGCGGTGCGGGGTGTCTACACGCCGGTGCTGCGCTGGGCCGAGCGGCACGCGCTCGCCACCGTGCTCACGACGGTCGCCCTGTTCGCCGGCTCCTGCGCGATGGCCACGCGGCTCGGGGGCGAGTTCCTGCCGAAGCTGTCGGAGGGCTCGATCGTCATCACCTCCGAGAAGCTGCCCGGCATCGCGCTGAACGCCTCGCTCGCCACCGTGACCCGCATCGAGCGGGTGCTGAAATCCTTCCCCGAGGTGAAGCGGATCGTCTCCCTCACCGGCAGCGCCGAGATCCCGACCGACCCGATGGGCGTCGAATCGACCGACAGCTTCATCACCCTGACCGACCCCTCGACCTGGAGGACCGCCGACAGCCAGGAAGGGCTCGTCGCGGCCTTCGATAAGCGCCTCCGGGAGGAGGTGCCGGGCGTCGCCTACAGCTTCTCGCAGCCGATCCAGATGCGGATGGACGACCTCTTGGAGGGCGTGCGCGGCGACGTCGCGATCAACCTCTACGGCGACGACCTGAAGGTCCTGAAGGACACGGCCGATTCCATCGTGCGGGTGGTCTCAGGCATTCAGGGCGCGGCGGACGTGAAGGCCGAGGCGCAGGCCGGGATGCCGGCGCTCTCGATCCGGGTCGACCGGGTCAAGGCCGCCCGCTACGGGATCAACGTCTCGGACGTGCTCGACGTGGTCGAGAGCATCGGCGGGCGCCCCGCCGGCATGGTCTACGGCGACGACAATTCCATCACCGACATCGTGGTCCGGCTCGACCCGGCCGACCGCAGCGACATCGAGCGCATCCGCGCCCTGCCGGTGGGGCGGCCGCGCAAGGAGACCGGTCCCGCCATGACGGTGCCGCTCGCGATGGTGGCCTCGGTGGAGGTCACCTCCGGCCCGGCCCAGATCAGCCGCGAGCGGCTGCAGCGGCGGATCTCGATCCAGGCCAACGTCCGCGGCCGCGACGTGCAGAGCTTCGTGGACGCCGCGCAGAAGGCCGTGTCCGATCAGGTCAAGCTGCCGCCCCGCTACGCGCTGCAATGGAGCGGCCAGTACCAGAACCTGCAGGAGGCTACCGCCCGCCTCTCGGTGGTGGTGCCGGCGGCGCTGGCGGGGATCCTCGTCCTCCTCGTCGTGATGTTCGGCGACATCCGCCGCGCCGGGCTGATCTTCCTCAACGTGCCGATGGCCGCGACGGGGGGCATCCTTGCCCTCTCTGTGCGCGACATGCCGTTCTCGATCTCGGCGGCGATCGGCTTCATCGCGACCTTCGGCATCGCGATCCTGAACGGCGTGGTGCTGACGAGCACCATCCGCGACCTCGAAGCTTCCGGCCTGGACCCGCGGGAGGCGGCCACCCGGGCGGCCGAGAGGCGCCTGCGCCCGGTGATGATGACGGCCCTTGTCGCAGCGCTCGGCTTCCTGCCGATGGCGCTCTCGACCAGCGCGGGTGCGGAAGTGCAGCGCCCGCTCGCCACGGTGGTGATCGGCGGCCTGATCACCGCGACGCTGCTGACGCTCGTCGTTCTTCCCGCCGTCTATCCGGTGATCGCAACGTTGCGCCTGCCCTTCGGCAGGGTGAGCAAGCGACGGCATTCGAAGCCCCGCCAGCGGATGCAGCAGGGGACCGGTCGATGAGCGCACTCACGGCGACGGCTGCGTTCGCCGTGGGGCGAGAGTACCGACGTTGCTCGCGACATAAACTGCTCGAGTTTACGAGTTCGCCGCGTTGAACTGCTTCGAACAGGGAATCTCAGGTACAGTCGCCGCCGACTTCGATGCCTACCGACCGTGCGCGGCCGGTCGCAGATGACCGCTTTGGGCGAAAGCTTGGCCGCGATCCGGGCGGCCGGCATGGGTCGCCAGCGGAACGTCCGCATATGCCCCCATCTTCATAGCCTCGGTTCGGGTGTCTCCTTGACCTGACCGGTATTTTGGACCGAGCCGATTGAGAGACCACTGCATGGTGGCGGCCATGGAGAGCCGGAAGGCCAGATCTGGGAAGCTGACAGGCGCAGGTGGCCGATAGCCAATCGACGAATGCGGTCGGACGCGGTTGTAGGTAGATTGTCATCGACCAATCACGATCTGCGCCTCCTTCAGCGAGCAGAAGATCTCTTGGCGTAGGCACTCGTCGCGCAGCCTACCGTTGAAGCTCTCACAGTACACGCTCTCCCACGGCGAGCCGGGTGCGATGTACTGAATCTGTGGCCCCGTCTTGGCGACCCATTTGCGCAGCGCCTTCGAGATCAGCTCGGGGCCGTTATCGCAGCGGATGTGCTCCGGGAGGCCGTGCAGGCACATCGCATCGGCCAGCGTCTCGATCACACCTACGCTGTTGATGCGTCGGGCCACCTTCAGCGCCAGGCATGTCCGACTGTGCTCATCGATCAGCGTCAGGACGCGCAAGCTGCGCCCGTCATGTGTCTGCGCCTGCACGAAGTCGAAGCTCCCCACATGGCTGCGGCGGAGCGGCCGCAGTCGCACGCATGAGCCGTCGGTCAGCCAGATACGGCTGCGCGGCCGGTGCTCCCGGGGGACCTTCAGCCCCTCGCGAGGCCAGATGCCCTCGTCCTGAGGTTCTCGAAGGATGAACCCGATCCTTGCCCACCGGCCAGCCGTTTGCCTGCAGCAGCGCGGTGAAACGGCGGTATCTGTCGCGCCGTACTCGGACGCCAGGGCCATGATGGCGCGGGTCAGCGCATCCGCGTCGGCCGGCAGTGTGGGCACGTAGCGTGGGCACGTAGGGCTGCGTGCCCCGGTGCAGGCCGACGATCCGGCAGGCGTGACGTTCGGAAGAGGCCGTACTTCTCCCGGATGCCATCGACCGCCTGCCGGAGCCGCTCGGGGGCTACAAGTTTCCCGAGGCGACGTCCGCCAGTACCTGCTTTTCCAAAGACAGGTCCGCCACGAGCCGCCGTAACCGAGCGTTCTCGCGCTCCAACTGCTTCATTTTCCTGGCTTGGTCGACTTGGAGGCCGCCGTACTCCTTGCGCCAGCGTGAGTCGCTCTGCTCAGAGATCTCCGCCTCCTCGCACGCCAGCGCCAAGCTTTTGCCTTGTGCCGTCTGCACCTCGATCTGGCGCAGCTTCAGCACGACCTGCTGCCCGCTCGTCTTCTGACCTCGCCGCAGGTCCGACGCCTTCGGTCCTGGCTGATCCTCTCAATCAGCCCGGTCCAAAGCCAGCCGGTCAGGTCACGAGACACCACCCATACTCGATGTGAGAAGATACTGGCCGACGCGCTCGGCGAGCATCTCGCGCTCGCCTATCAGCGTACCATCGGCAGTCGCGAGCCAAAACTCGCCGAGGTCGGCCTCTGACCAACTTGGCTACGCCGGCCCGGCCGATCGCGCGGAGCAGTACTCGGCGTTCTTCTGGGGCAAGATCGAGCCGGTCATCGGGATGCGACTCGCCCTCTCACGCTGACTGTCGGTGGGCGGATCTGAACTCCCAATCACTATAGTCATGTGTCCGGCAGCGAGCATGACCGCTGCCGCATGGGTCCTCGCCCCGGCTGCGCTATCAGAATGACTCTCGAAGAAATCGGCCTTGGTGATGATAGCGAGCAACGGGTTCGCCCTCGCGCGCGGGCACATCGTCAATCTACATCCGGTACAAGCCGTTTCGAAATGTAGGGCGCAACGTGGGCCGGCTACTGCAACCCCGTCAGAAGACTCAGTTAAATCAACGATTAAATTCAAGTACGTGGCGGAGAGGGGGGGATTCGAACCCCCGATGCCCTTGCAGGCATGCCGCATTTCGAGTGCGGTGCATTCAACCGCTCTGCCACCTCTCCGCAAGGTGCCTCGATGAGACGGGCGGTGCGTAGCACGCGTGGTCCCGCTTCACAAGCGAGACGTCGCGCGGCGCCGGATCAGACCACCACGGTGATCGCCTGCGCCGCGCGGGTCAGGCCGGTGTAGAGCCAGCGCGCCCGGTGCTCGCGGAACGCGTAGGATTCGTCGAACAGCGTGACCCGATCCCACTGCGACCCTTGAGCCTTGTGCACCGTCAGCGCGTAGCCGTAGGTGAACTCGTCCGTCTCGCGCCGCAGGAACAGCGGGATCTCCTCGTCCGTGCCGGAGATCATCGCGCGCAGCACCTTGATGTCGGTGGGCTTCCGGCGGAGCGCCGGGTCGTCCTCCGGCACCACGTCGAGGCGGATCAGGTCCGGACGCGGCGGCGCGCGCAGGGCCTGCACGGTCCAGGTCGAGCCGTTGAGCAGGCCCTTCACCCGGTCGTTGCGCAGGCAGACCAGCTTCTCGCCGATCGCCGGCATCGGGTCCGTGTGGCCGGCGAGCTCCCGCAGCCGTGCATTGTAGAGGCGGCGGGTCTTGTTCAAGCCGACCAGCACCTGATCGCACTCGAGCACCTCGGCCGGATCCAGGGCGCGGCGCGACACGATCCGGCTCTGCCCGTAGCTGCCGAGCTCCAGCCGGCCGCCCTCGCGCACGGTCATGGCCATGCGGACGATCGGGTCGTCCTTGGCCTGCCGGTGCACCTCGGTGAGCATCACGTCGGGCTCGGCCTCGGTGAAGAAGCCGCCGCCGCGCACCGGCGGCAGCTGCGCCGGGTCGCCCAGGACGAGGACCGGCCGCTCGAAGGACAAGAGATCGTTGCCGAGGTCGGAATCGACCATCGAGCACTCGTCGATGATGATCAGGTCCGCCTTGGCGGCCGGGCCCGAGCGGTTCAGCGTGAAGGTCGGCCCGCCCTCCTCCGCCTCCTTGGTGCGGTAGATCAGCGAGTGGATCGTGGCGGCGTCGTAGCAGCCCTTCTGGCGCATCACCGAGGCCGCCTTGCCGGTGAAGGCCCCGTAGACCACCGTGCCGTCGACATCCTCGGCGATCCGGCGGGCGAGCGTCGTCTTGCCGGTGCCGGCATAGCCGAACAGCCGGAACACCTGCGATCCCCCGTCCCGCCGCCACGCGGCGATCGCCTTCAGCGCCGCGTCCTGCTGCGGCGCGTAGGCGGCCGGCAGACCCGCACTCACGGCCAGCGCACGGTCGGCGGCATCGAGGAGAGGATGGAGGCGACGTTGCCGCCCGTCTTCAGGCCGAAGATCGTGCCCCGGTCGTAGAGCAGGTTGAACTCCACGTAGCGGCCCCGCCGCACCTGCTGCTCGTGGCGGTCCGCCTCGGTCCAGGGCGTGCCGAGATTGTCGCGCACGATCTTCGGGTAGGCCTCCAGGAAGGCCCGGCCCACGTCGCGGGTGTAGGCGAGGTCGGCCTGCGGCGTCCCGCTCCAGAGGTAATCGTAGAAGATCCCGCCGATGCCGCGCGGCTCGTTCCGGTGCTTGAGGTGGAAATACTCGTCGCACCACGCCTTGTAGCGGGCGTGGTCGATGCCGTGCGCCGCGCAGGCCCGCGCCAGGCAGGCGTGGAAGTGGCGGCTGTCCGGATCGTCCTGCGTGCGGCGCCGGTCGAGCACCGGCGTCAGGTCGGCCCCGCCCCCGAACCACGCCCGCGTCGTCGCGACGAACCGGGTGTTCATGTGCACCGTCGGCACGTGCGGGTTCCACGGATGGGCGATCAGCGAGATGCCGGTGGCGAAGAAGCGCGGATCCTCGGCGGCGCCGGGCATCTGGGCGCGGAATTCCGGCGCGAACTCGCCGTGCACCGTCGAGATGTGCACGCCGGCCTTCTCGAAGACGCGGCCCCGCAGCATCGCCATGACGCCGCCGCCGCCCGGCCGCCCGGTATGGTCGGTCCGGTTCCACGGGGTCTTCTCGAACGTCCCGGGGCCCTCGGGCGCGTCGGGGTGGAACGGGCCCGCCGCCTCCGCCTCGAGGGTCTCCAGAGCGGCGACGATCCGGTCGCGCAGCGTCTCGAACCACGCCGCGGCCTCGGACTTCATGGCCGTCACGTCGGCCTCGGAGGGAGGCGCAGCCAGGGCTGCGCGCGCGTCGTCCGGCATCGTCATGACACAGGCTTTTCCACCCTGCCGGGCGCACGTCAATGCGGTCGCGGCCCCGCACGGGCGCGCAGGGCTCGCGCGCAGGGCTCCCGCGCCGGTGTCCCGACCGGCGACAACGCCCCTACGCGGCCCCTACGCGGCCCCTACGCGAGCGCCGGCCGCTCGCCGACGGGCTTGAGCAGCCCCGTGGCGGTCGCCACCAGCTCCCCGGCCTCGTCGCGGATCTCGGCCTCGCAGAAGATCACCGACCGCCCCGCCCGGGTGACCCGTCCCTCGGCGGTCAGGACGCCGCGGCCGGGGGCGAGGAAACGGGTCTGCATGTCGAGGGTCACCACGGGGCGCCCCGCCCGCAGCCGCGCCGCCGTCCCCAGGGCGACGTCGAGCAGGGTGCAGAGCGCGCCGCCATGGGCGATGCCGAGGTTGTTGGCGTGCTCCGGCCGCAGGGCGAGGCGCAGCCGCGTCCGGCCCGCGCGCACGTCGAGCGCCTCGATCCCGCAGTGATCCACGAACGGGATGATGGCGCCGAAGACGGTGCCCGTCTCCGAGCGCTGATCCACTTGCTGATCCACTTGGTGATCCCCTTGCTGGTCCACGCCGATCGCCCCGGATCCTGCCCCGCCCGGATCCTTATCGCCCGGCCGCCTCCGAGGCCATGACCGGTCCGCGGCAGATCACGTGACAGTCCGGCCGAAACGTTCGTCCCGTCCCGAAGGCTCACGGGACATCGCGGCGGGCCGCCGCGTGAAGTTCTGCGCCTCTCATCAGACCGGAGACGGATCTTCGCAGAGGAAGCCCGCGGCGAGATCGCGGCGGAAGGCATAACCGGCGCCCGTCCGCGTCGCCCGGTCTCGTCCAACTTCGGCTCCGGGGTGTCGGTTTGCTCGACGGTCGATTTCAGCTCGACCCACGGTTTGAATAATATGCGTGTTCATGGCGGGGGCATTGTGTAGGGAAATGCTCGACGACGACTTGATTTTGCTGCACAGACGTTAGAACCGTCTCACGACGGTCGGATAGAGGGAATCATCGATGGACGACAACGCCACTGAGCAGCAGCAGACCTTTATCGAGCAGGCGTCCGACATCGTCTCGGCGTATGTCTCGAACAATTCCGTGCCGATCAGCGAATTGCCCGGTCTGCTCGCCGGCGTTCACGCCGCGCTGACGAAGCTGTCCGCCCCCACGGCGACGGTCACCGAGGCGGCCGACAAGCCGACGCCGGCCCAGATCCGCAAGTCGGTGACGCCGGACGCCCTGATCTCGTTCATCGACGGCAAGCCGTACAAGACGCTCAAGCGGCACCTGTCGCGCAACGGCCTGACGATCGAGCAGTATCGCGAGCGCTTCGGGCTGCCGCGCGACTATCCGTCGACGGCCGCGAGCTACTCGGCCCAGCGCTCGGAACTCGCCCGCAGCCTCGGCCTCGGCCAGCAGCGCCGCAAGTCCGCCGCCCCGGCGCCCGAGCCCGAGCCCGTCGCGGAAGTGGCCGAGAAGCCGAAGCGCGCCAGCCGCACCCGCAAGGCCAAGGAGACGGCCTGAGCCCGGCCTGAGCCCGGCAACGCCCGGGCTCGTGGTTACCGGCCGGCGCGCGACCCGCGCGCCGGTCCGTTACGCGAAATCGGCGAGGTCGTCGGCCACGTCGCCCGCGGCGATCTCCGTCTCGGCCTTGTGCCGCTCGACCGCCTCGGCCTCCGCCCCGATCTCCGGCCCGACCTCTGCCTCGGTCATGCCGGGCCGCGGGCCCGGCCCCTCGGGCGCCGGCGCTGTCTCCGGCCGCGCCTGGCCGGCCTCCCCTTCGGAGGCTCGATCCGTCACCCGCCCCGCCATGCTGCGCGCTCCCCGATCCGCCGACGGGAGAGCAAAGCGCGGACGGCCCGGCGCGTTCCGCGCGCGCCGCATCACGACGGCGCCGCGCGCGACGGAGCCGATCCCGCGGTGATCGCGATCTGCGGGATGGCGCCGCGTTTGAGCCTCAGGAGCGCGACGCGCCGTGTCGAGAGGCGTCGCCACGCGTTGAACCGCCGGACATGCATGCGCCGGACATGCCGATCGGGAGCGGGATTTGGGCAATCGCTACGGGCTGGAGATCCGCGCCGCCGCGGGGCCGGACGCCGCGGGTCTCGCGGCGCTGCTCAGCGAGGTCGGGGTCGCGGTCGGCGCCGCGGACCTCGCGGCCCGGCTCGAGGCCCTGCAGCGGGAAGGCGGCATCGCCCTCGTCGCCGTGGAATGGGGGCCGCCGAGTGGCCTCATCGCCGTCGCCCCCGTGCGGACGCTGGACGCGCCGCGGCCCTTCGGCCTGATCACCGGCCTCGCGGTCGCCGCCGAGTCGCGCCGCCGGGGCATCGGTCGGGTCCTGCTGAAGGCGGCCGGCCGGGCGGCGCGGCAGGCGGGCTGCGACCGGCTGCTCCTGGCCGCGGGGCCGGACCAGGCCGCCCTGCGCGCCTTCTGCGCCGCCGCCGGCTTCGCCGACGAAGGGACCGTGCTCGCGCGGCCGCTGCTGAAGCGGGGCACCGGAGACGGCTGAGATCCGCGACATCCTGGCCGAAGCCGGCGGGGCTCACCGGGCGTTACCCCCGGAGAGTGGAGCCCCCCGATGACGCTGCGATCCGAGACCCCGCCACCGCCCGCGAACCTGCCCTGCGATCCGCCGCCGGATTCCGAGGCGCCGACCGCCGCGCAGCTCAAGGGCGACATCGACAGCGGCCGCACCGCCGACAAGACCCCGCACATGGATATCGGCGCGGCCCCGCTCGGGACCTGCGAGGAGGCCGGCGGGACGCCGCCGACGCCCCGGGAGGTCCGGATCGCCCGGCAGAACGAGCGGGCGCCCTCGGAGCGGGCGGCCAAGGGTTACCCGCACCAGCGGCAGCCCTGGGTCCTGCCGCTCTACGCCGGCATCATCGTCGCGGCCGCCGTGGGGCTCGGCCTCGTGCTCTGGCTGACGCGCTGACGGATGCGCTGACGGTCCGGCCGGGGCGGGACCGCGCCGGTGCCATCCTGGCGCAGGACGGCACGGTCGCCGCGGAGGCGGTTTAAAGGTCGATTCACGTCGATGCGGTTAGCGTGACCTTACTGCAGTCTTGCGTAACCGATCCTCCATGCCCCCTTCCGTCGATGCTCCGCCGGACCTGTCCGGGCTCCTCGAACTGTCACGCATCGAGAATCTCGATCTCAAGCCGGTGATCCTCCGGGTTCAGACGGACCTGTTCGTCCGGGCCGCGGCCCGGGACCGGACCGAGATCGAGATCTTCGAGTCCCTGGCCTGCGGACTCATCCCGACGGTGGACGAGGAGACGGCCCGGGTCGTGGCCCGCAAGCTGGCCCCCTGCCCCGAGACGCCGCCCGCGGTGCTGGAGGCGCTCGCCCTGCGCGGCGGCGGTGCCCGCGATGCGGTGGTGGAGCTGGCCCCGACCCTGAGCCACCGCCTGATCGAGGCGGCCCTGGCCGAGGGGTCGGACATCGCCGCCCGCATCGCCGCCCGGGCCGGGCTGAGCCGGGAGGCGGTGGACGAACTCTCCCGCGAGGGCCGCCCCGAGATCGACCGCGCGCTGGCGGCCAATCTCGGCCACACCCTGCGGGGCGCGGCCCTGTCGCGGCTCGTGGACCGCGGCCGCACCGCCCCCGACCTCGCCCGGCTGCTGCTGGTCCGGCCCGACGTTTCGGCCGCCGACCTCGTGCCCCTGTACCTGCACGCCGACCCGATGCGCCGCACGGTGATCGGCCGGGCCGTCGAGGCGACCGCCGCCCTGCGCCCCTGCCCGCCGCCGCCCCGCGGCCTCGGCGAGACCCTGACCGGCCTGTCCGCCGCTCGCGACGTTCCCGCCTTCATGGCGGCGCTGGCCGACGGGCTCGGCCTGCCCCGCGATTTCCTGACCGTGGTCGCCGACGCGGGCACCCGCTACGACCTCCTGACCCTCGGCCTGCGGGCCGCCGGCCTGCACGAGGAGGAGGCGGTCTACATCTTCCTGACCCTCAACCAGGGGGTGGCGCGCTCGGCCGAGCGCGTCGCCGATCTGGTCCGGCTGTTCCGCACCGTGAGCCGTCCGGCCTCGCGGGACCTGATCGCCGCGATCCTCGACCGGCCGCTCGCCGAGCGCGGTCGGAGCGAGGCCCATCAGCCGGCACACGGCCCGGAGGCCAAGCTGCGCCAGGGCGCCGAGCGCGTCGCCGCGCAGCGGCCGCCCCTGCCGGCGCGGGCCCGGACGGCGAGCGGCGGGGAGCCGGGCTGACCGGCCGGCCGTCAGCGCGGGCCGGTCCGGGGATCGCTCTGCGGATCACTCTCCGGATCGGCGCCCCGCCAAGCGGGCTGCCGGTCCGTCTCCTGCAGGGTGTCGTTCGAGGGCGCCTCCGCGGCGCGGCGGCTCAGCTCCGCCATCAGGCCGCGGGCCAGCACGGCGCGGACCGCCCGCTCCCGGGTCTCGGGCGGGACCGCCTCCAGGGCGGCCGGCACGACCGCCTGGGCGCTCGGGACCGCCCCGGCGAGCCTGCGGGCCTCCGCGGCCGGGTCCGCTCCGGTGCGAAGCATGGCGAAGTAGGAGAGCACACCGATCACCAGCGCGGCGCGCAGCAGGACGGTCATGGAACGGTTTCTCCGCTCGAGATCGCGCGAAGCATTCGACGGATTTCGTGAACCGGGCCTCTACCGACCCGAGCTTTCCCGCACGATGGTGAATGAAGCTTGTTCGCGATCGGCTGGTTACCTCGCGGAAAGCATCCCGACCATTCGGACAAGTCCCGCAACACTCGTTTAAGCCGGCTCTGCGACCGTCCGGTAGTCGTTCGAAGTCGAACCGGAGGCGCGACGGATGCGGGAACGCAGCCAGCGCGACGCGTGCCAACCTTGACCATCAAGACTGTCCTGACGTCGCTGATCGACGACCGGCTCGCGGGCCTCGTCCACGAATCCGCGGCCGACAACCCGGCCGCCCGCGCGCGCCACCAGCGCTTCCTGGTGTCGCGGCTGGCGACCGGCGCCGTGATGATGGCCGGGCTGCCGCCCTACCTGCTGTGGCGCGGGGTGCCGTCGGGCTTCGAGGTCCTGGCGATCGCGAGCCTGCTGCTGCCGGTCTTCGCCGCCGTCCTCCTCACCCGCACCGGCTCCCTCTGGGTCGCCCACGCGGTCTCGTCGGCGGGCCTGACCGGCCTCGTCGTCGCCCTGGCGGGCGTCACCGGCGGCGTCACCTCGCCCGCCGCGGTCTGGCTCGTGGCGATCCCCCTGGAGGCGCTGGTCTCCGGCTCGCTCCGCGCGACGATCGCGGCCGCCGCGATGGCGGTCCTCGGCGTCCTGACCGTGGTGGCCCTCGGCGCCTGGGCCGGCTCCCTGCCGGTCATGGACATCTCGGCCGCGATCGCCCTGCCGGCCTTCGCCATCACGGCGATCGGCCACGTCGCGGCCCAGGCCCTGGAGCACATGCGCAACGAGGGCGTCTGGCGCGAGCGACTGCGCGACAACGAGGCCCGCGACCGGCTGCTGCTCTCGGCGATCGACGACCTCGTGACCTGGCACGACCGCAACGGCCGCGTGCTGGAGGCCTCGGTCTCGGCCGTCCGGCTCCTGGGCAGCGACCCGGCCCGCCTGCGCGGCCACGGCCTGCTGGAGCGCGTCCACGTCGCCGACCGCCCGGCCTTCCTCAAGGCGGTGAGCGACGTCGCCGCGACCGGACGGCCCGCGACCCTGCCCCTGCGCCTGCACGTCGAGCCCGAGACCGGCCGCGCCGACGGCGCGAGCCTGATCTACGCCGAGATGCGCGCCCACCGGATCGAGCACGGCGCGCACGACGCCGCCACGGCGGTCGTGGCGGTCACCCGCGACATGACCGAGCACCACCGGCACGCCGTCGAGCTGGAGCGCGCCCGCGCCGAGGCCGAGCGGGCCGACGCGATCAAGGGCCGGTTCCTGGCCAACGTCACCCACGAGCTGCGCACGCCGCTCAACGCGATCATCGGCTTCTCCGAGGTCCTCGCCGGCGAAGGCGCCGTCAGCCTCGGACCGGTCCAGGCGCGGGAATATGCCGGCATCATCGGCGCCTCCGGCCACCACCTGCTCGGCGTCGTCAACACGCTGCTCGACATGAGCCGGATCCAGAGCGGCAACTTCGACTGCGCCCCCGAGGCGTTCGACATCGCGGACCTGCTCCGGGCCTGCTGCGACATGATGCGCCTGAAGGCCGACGCCGCCGGCGTCGTCGTCACCGCCGCCCCGTCGGGACCGGTGGAGATCACGGCCGATCCCGCCGCCTGCCGGCAGGTGCTGATCAACCTCATCTCGAACGCCGTGAAGTTCACCCCGGCGGGCGGCCGCATCGACCTGTCCCTGCGGCGCGGCGTCGGCACCCTGGACATCGTCGTGGCCGATACGGGCGTCGGCATCGGCGCGGACGACCTGCCCAAGCTCGGCACACCGTTCTTCCAGGCCGGGAGCGGCGGCTACAAGCGCCAGCACGAGGGCACCGGCCTCGGCCTGTCGGTGGTCCAGGGCCTCGTCGGCCTCCACGGCGGCTCCCTGCTGATCGAGAGCGCGCCCCAGGCCGGGACGGTGGTGACCGTCACCTTGCCCCTCGTCTGCCAGGCCCCCGCGGCCGCCCACGGCCCGGCCCCGATCCGCACGGCCGTGCGCGGCGCCCCGGCGCCCCGCCGCGTGGTGCGCCTGCCGCTCGGCCTGTTCGACGCGGAGCCGGGCCTCGCCGCGGCCCCGGCCGACCCGGTCCTGCGCCGCACCGGCTGACCCGAAGATCCCCGGAAGGAGACATGATGTCAGGCTACCGCGAGATCACCGTACCGGGCGAACCCGGCCGCGCGCGCCGCGCCGCGCCGCGCCACCCCGCGGTCCAGGGCGACTGGCGCGCCGTCCTCGTCGGCGCGCTGAAGGCGACGGGCGCCACCTGCCGGACCAGCCCGGGCGCCGTTCTCGGCAGCCTCGTCGCCCTCGGCGCGGCGGGCTTCGTCTGCGTCAACGCCCTCGGCTACCAGACCGGGCGCCACCCGGCGCCGATCCTGCCGAAGCTCGCCCAGAAGGCGCCCGCCCCCCGCGAGGCGGCGCCGGCCGCCAGGGAGGCCCTCCGGGAACCCGCGCGGGATCCGGTGCGGGTCATCGAGGCCGACCGCGCCGCCGCGCCGGTCCCCGCCAAGCCGGCGGCCCGGGACGCGATCGGCGAGCTGATCCGGTCCGAGGAGACCACCGCCTCGGTCACCCCGAAGGCGTCGCCGGTTCGGCCGGCCGCCAAGCCGGCCGCGAAGGAGACGGACGCCAAGGCGGCAAAGTCCGAGAAGGACGGCGATCCGGTGCTGCGCGCCCAGAAGGCGCTGTCGAAGCTCGGCTACGCGGTGAAGCCCGACGGCGCGATGGGCCCCGGCACCCGCGCGGCGATCGAGAAGTTCGAGCGCGGCGCCAAGCTGCCGGTGACTGGAGAGGCGACGGGCCGGACCCTGCGCGAGCTGATGGCGCGGGCGGGCCACGGCTAGCGGGACGGAAGCGGCGCCCGCTCCGCGGAAGCGGTGCGGGTGCCGGTCGTCGTGAGAGCGCGTCCCTCAGTACTGCGTGCCGGTGAACCGGCAGATCGTCTTGCAGCGCGGGCCGCCATTGGCCTGCCAGGACTTCGCGTGGCCGATCGATCCGGTCATGTCCTGCGTGGGATTACCGCCGGGCCGGTGCACGACGATGTTGCAGGCATCGCTCGGCGTCCGCTGGTAGCGCGGGCAGGACGCGGAGTCGCGGTGGCCCAGTAAATCCATGAGCGTCTCCGGACGGGCGTGGGCCGACGGCACAGCAAAGCACAGGCAGGCGACGATCAGCGTCGCGAGCGAGGTCATTCTCCGCATCGGATTGCTCCTCAAATCATCGTGGCATGCGAATTCGGGCGCCCTTTGCTCAGTTAGGCAGCAGAAAATACTATAGATGTGCGCTGCCGCACATCGTTCAGTTTTTTTTTAATCCCGAAGAATACTGGATTTTTTGACGGATTATTCGCCGCGCTGAGTCGTTTGCTCTAGAGGTGCGGCGTCGCGCATCCGCGCTTGCCCGTGCCGGCGCTTTCACGCATGGCGGGGCTTGCGCCGCTCACAACCGGCCGGGTTTCAGGGGCAGACCGCCGCGCCGGATCGCCCGCCCGCGGCGCGGGCCGCGCGATTCACAGGGCTACAGACGCATGCGCCTGCGCTCCGATTTCTGGGTCTCGGCCCATCTGCGGCGCCTGGACGTCGCGGGCATCCCGGCGGTGCTGCGCCGGCGCGGATCCGCGGAGGCGGGCGCGATCTTCGTGAAGGTCGATCGGCTCGACGGCAGCGCCGACCTCTACGGACCGGCGCCGCAAGCGCTGTTCGAGGCCGAGGAGAGCGGCGACCGCCGCTTCGCCGCGATCGTCACCGGCGGCAGCCCGCTCGACGTGGAGGAGCGCCTGACCAAGGAGATCCGGTTCGATTCCGATCTCTGGATCGTCGAGATCGACGACCGCCAGGGGCGGCATTTTCTGGATCTGGCGGAGTGATACCGTTTCCGGTTGGAGCCCTCGCCACCGTCTTTGCGGGCGCAGCGACGCAATCCAGCGGCGCCACGCCGACCGATGGCGCGCCGCCCCGGGTCACTTCGCTCCGCTCGTGATGACGGAGCGAAGCGAGGGCAGCGCCCGTCAGCCCTCGATGATGCGCTCGTCGAGCTTGCGGTCGACGGTCTCGACGGTGCGGTCGATCTCGGCGTTCGGCTCGCCGAGCTGGTGCGAGATGAGCTTCACCAGCAGGTCGACCCGCTCGATGTAGGGCGCGCCGTTCGCCACGGCCCGCGCGGCCGAGGACGGCTTCAGCAGGCTCTCGGCGGCCTTGGCGTACTTCTCGAACGGCACCTGATCGGCCGGGTCGGCGCCGAGCTTCCGGGCGATACCGTCGACGTGGTCGTAGATCGCCCGCGAGCGCGCCAGGTCGCCGTGGACGGCGTCGTGGATGGATTGCGGCTCGCCCGGGGTGATGCAGCGGTAATTGCCGGTGAGCAGCATCGACCACTTGGCCAGCGGCACGAACAGCGAGTCGAACACCTTGAGCTTCACCGGCACGTCGTGCCCGTCGAGGCGCACGGCGTCGATGTCGGCCTCCAGCTCCCGGAGCAGCCGGTTATGGGCCTCGTCCGCGAAGGTCGCGGCCTTGAAGTTCGTCGGCAGGCCGACGTGGAGGACGTTCGCCTCCTCCTCCGGCGGCCGGAAGGCCTGCGGATCGGGGGAGCAGAGCGACACCAGACCCGGCTCGAACCGGTCCCACACGCCGGCATTGGTGTAGGCGTCCTCGAGGTCCATGGCGGCGAGCGCCGGGATCCGCTTGAGGTAGGGCAGCGGCGGCATGTTCATGATCGACAGGCACGGCAGCTTCGCCGCCGCGATCTTGATCATGAGGACGCGGATCGTGTGGTTGTTGTACTGCGGCTCCTGCATGGCGAGGCCGACGAGGTCGTAGCGCGACACGTCGACGTCCTCCGGCGGCATCGCGTCGACCTTGCCGGGCAGATCGCGCGAGTGAATCGCGCGGTGCTCCTTCTCGTCGCGCAGCTTGATGCGGACCTCGGTCCCCTCGCGGTTGATCAGGTCCGCGGTCTTCCGCCGGCACACCAGGGTCACGTTGTGACCGGCCATTAGGAGCTTGGTGCCCAGGAGCGAGCCGTAGGAGGCCCCCAGGATCAGGATGTTCTTGGCCACGTCGGTCCTCCCCAGCATTGAGACTTGCTGTGTGTTGTCTGGCTGCTGGGAACAGCGCGTCCACGCCACGGCCCCAAGCGCACGTGCGATGGATGGCAGCCGGGCGAGCGGAAGGCAAGCCTTCTGGTATACCTAATCCCAAACCCTTTGTGAGGCCCTGCCGGTGACAGGCGGGGCGATCCCTATCCTCCGCACCCGGGATCTCCACAGGGTGGCGCCTCCGGGACATCGCGCGGGACCCTCTCGGGACCGCGGACGACAACCGCCCCGCCGCGGGCCCTAGCCCCAGAGGTCCGGCATCGGCGGGTGCATCAGGCTGCCCTCGTAGCGCAGCGGCGGGTCACGGTCCCGGGCCAGCAGCAACGGCCCGTCGAGGTCGACGAACTCCGCGTCGTTGGCGAGCAGGGCCGCCGGCGCCATGCCCAGCGAGGTGCCGAGCATGCAGCCGACCATGATCGAGAGCCCCCGGGCCCGCGCCTCGCGGGCGAGGAGCACCGCCTCGGTCAGGCCGCCGGTCTTGTCGAGCTTGATGTTGATCGCGTCGTAGCGCCCGGCCAGCGCGTCGAGGCCGGCGCGGTCGTGAAGGCTCTCGTCGGCGCAGACCGGCACCGGGTGGGGGATCTCGGCGAGCAGGGCGTCGGCGTCGGCCGGCAGCGGCTGCTCGATCAGCGCGACGCCCGCTCGCAGGCAGGCCGCGAGGTTGGCCTCCACGTTCTCGGGCCGCCACGCCTCGTTGGCGTCGACGATCAGCCGCGATTCCGGCGCGCCGGCCCGCACCGCGGCGATGCGCTCCGGATCGCCGTCCCCGCCGAGCTTGACCTTGAGCAGCGGCCGGTGGGCGGCCTTGCGGGCGGCCTCCGCCATGCTCTCCGGCGTGCCGAGGCTCAGCGTGTAGGCGGTGATGGCCGGCCGGGGCTCGGCGAGACCCGCGATCTCCCAGGCGGGACGGCCCTGCCGCTTCGCCTCGAGGTCGAACAGCGCGCAATCGAGGGCGTTGCGCGCGGCGCCCGCCTTCATGCGGGTCATGAGCGCGTCCCGCCCGATCCCGGCCGCGATCGCCTCCGCCTGGCCCTCGATCAGGGCGCTGACGCTCTCGACGCTCTCCCCGTAGCGCGGATAGGGCACGCACTCGCCGCGCCCGACCGCGTCGCCGTCCGCGATCGTCGCCACTACGACGGCGATCTCGGTGCGGCTGCCGCGGGAGATCGTGAAGGCGCCGGCGATCGGGAAGCGCTCGACGGCGAGGGTCAGGCGGCGGGCCATGTCGTAGGGTCTCCGGTTCAGGCCTGCGGTCGATGCAGCCCGCTCCGTCATCACGGGCGGAGCGAAGTGACCCAGGGCAGCGAGCGGCCGGTTGGCATGGCGCTGCTGGATCGCTTCGCTCGGCTCACGGGGACGGAGTGAGAGCCGGCACAGGGAAGCGGTATCAGATCGCCGGGAAGTCGGCGACGATCCGGTCGACCAGCCCGTCGACGCCGAAGCGCACCGGGTCGGTGGCGGGCAGGCCGTGCTCGGAGCCGAGCGCGTCGAGGAGCGCCCGGGCCTCGCCCTCGGCGAGCGCCTGGGTGTTCACCGCGATGCCGACCGGCTTGATTCCCGGATTGGTCAGGCTGCCGAGCTGCACGGTGAGGTCGATCACCTGCCGGATGGTCGGAAGCGGGTGCTTCACGCCGCGCATGTTGGTGCGGGTCGGCTCGTGGCAGACCACGAAGGCGTCGGCCTGCGCGCCGTGGAGCAGGCCGAGGCTCACGCCCGCGAAGGACGGGTGGTAGAGCGAGCCCTGACCCTCGATCAGGTCCCAGTGGTTCGGCTCGGCCTCGGGCGAGATCGTCTCGACGGCGCCGGAGATGAAGTCGGCCACGACGGCGTCGATGGCGACGCCCCGGCCGGAGATGAACACGCCGGTCTGGCCCGTGGCGCGGAAATCGGCGTCGAGGCCGCGCTCGCGCATGCCGCGCTCCAGGGCCAGCACGGTGTACTTCTTGCCGACCGAGCAGTCGGTGCCGACGGTGAGCAAGCGCCGCCCGGCCCGCTTGGTGCCCTTGCCGGTGGGGAAGCGCTCGTCGGTGTGGCGGACGTCGTGGAGCTGGCGGCCGCGGCGGGCGGCGGCCTCCGCGATGGCCGGGACCGCGCCGAGCTTCACGTGCAGGCCGCTCGCCACGTCGAGCCCGGCCTCGATCGCCGCGACGATCTCCTTGACCCAGTGGTCCGGCAGGACGCCGCCGGCGTTGACGACGCCGATCACCAGGGTCCGGCAGCCCTTCGCCAGGGCCTCGGGCAGGGTCATGTCGGGGATGCCGAGATCGGCGGCGCAGCCCGGCAGGCGCATCTGGCCGACGCACCATTCGGGGCGCCAGTCCTTGATCCCGTAGGCGGTCTTGGCCGCCAGCGTGTCGGGCACGTCGCCCAGGAACATCAGGTAGGGCGTGGCGATCTGCATCGGTCGAGCAACCTTCTCCGGGAGGCCGGCGGACCGTCTATGCGGGATCGCGGGCGGCGTGCGCAATGCATGGGGCTGGCCAAGGCGGTCGATGCGGCCGCCCCACGGAGCATACCGGCTCTGCACGCCGTCATCGCGAGCGCAGCGAAGCGACCCAGGGCAGCGCGACGTCATTGAACGGGGCGCGACCCAGGCTTGCTTCGCTCCGCTCGCGAAGACGGTTCGTCGCCTCAGATCGGCGGAGCGCCGAAGCCCCGTTCAGGCGGCGCGTCGTCGCGCCACCCCCGCCTCGTTGGCCACCGCGCCCACCGGCGCCGGCACGCCGGTCGCCCGGACCATCCCCTCGGCGCCCGCCAGCGCGCCCGCGCGCAGCTCGAGACCGAGGAAGCGCGCGCGCTCGAACGGCCCCGGCAGGGTCAGGCCCTCCGCGAGCGCCCGGTCGAAGCCGAAGCGCGCGTAGTAGGGCGCGTCGCCGACCAGCAGCACGGCGCCGTGGCCGAGGGATTCCGCCCGGCCGAGGGCCGCCTGCATCATCACCGAGCCGAGCCCCTGGCCCTGGATCGCCGGATCGACGGCGAGCGGGCCGAGCAGCAGCGCCGGGCGGCCGAGCCCGGCCTCGACGTGCCACAGCCGCAGGGTGCCGACGAGCCGCCCCGCCCGGGTCGCCGCGAAGGCGAGGCCGCGGGCCGGCAGGCGGCCCTCGCGCAGGCGCTCCGAGGTCTTGGCGCGTCGATTGCCGGGAAAGCACGCGTCGAGCAGGCGCTCGCGCGCCGGGACGTCGTGGAGATGCTCCGCGCGGATCTCGATCATGGCTGTGCCCTCCCCGGGCCGGCGAGCGGGAGAAGCGATTGTCTGTGACCGAGAGCCGGACGCCCTCGGTCGACGCGGTGGTGGACGTCAGCGTCCGGCAGGGTCGCCCTCCCCGTCATCACGAGCGAAGCGACGTGACCCAGGGCAGCGAAACGTCGGAAGGCGTCCCGCGTCCCTGGATCGCTCCGCTCCGCTCGCGAGGACGGAGGAGCCTGCGTCCCTCAGCCGGAACCCGTCCTGATCCTAGGAAGGATCAGATGACGATCTGCTGAAGGGGCGGGAAGCCGTTGAAGGCCACCGCCGCGTAGGTCGTGGTGTAGGCGCCCGCCCCCTCGATCAGCACCTTGTCGCCGATCGAGAGCGAGACCGGCAGCGGGTAGAGCTGCCGCTCGTAGAGCACGTCCACCGAGTCGCAGGTCGGGCCGGCGATGACGCAGGGCTCGGTCGCCTCCCCGTCCCGCGCAGTGCGGATCGGGTAGCGGATCGCCTCGTCCATGGTCTCGGCGAGCCCCCCGAACTTGCCGATGTCGAGGTAGACCCATCGGACCTCGTCGGCCTCGGCGGACTTCTTCGACACGAGCACGACCTCGGCCTCGATCAGGCCGGCATTGCCGACCATGCCGCGGCCCGGCTCGATGATCGTCTCGGGGATCTGGTTGCCGAAATGCTTGGTCAGGCCCCGGAAGATCGCCTCGCCGTAGCTCTCCACGCCCGGCACCGCCTTGAGGTACTTGGTCGGGAAGCCGCCGCCGAGATTGACCATCGAGAGGCCGATGCCGCGCTCCGCGCACTCGCGGAAGATCGCCGCCGCGGAGCCGAGCGCCCCGTCCCAGGCCTCGGTGTTGCCCTGCTGAGAGCCGACGTGGAACGAGATGCCGTAGGCCTCGAGCCCCTGGCGGTGGGCGTGCTCCAGCACGTCCGCGGCCATCTCGGGCACGCAGCCGAACTTGCGGGAGAGCGGCCAGTCGGCGCCCGCGCCGTCGCACAGGATGCGGCAGAACACCCGCACCTCGCCCGCCGGCACGCCCAGCGCGTCGGTGGCCCGTGCGATCTTCTCGACCTCGGCCTGGCAATCGACCGCGAACAGGCGGATGCCGAGCTTCAGGGCGCGGCCGATGCAGCGCTCCTTCTTGATGGTGTTGCCGAAGGAGATCCGGTCGGCGGTGGCGCCGGCGGCCAGCACCATCTCCATCTCGGCCACCGAGGCGGTGTCGAAGCAGGAGCCCATCTCGGCGAGCAGGCGCAGCACCTCGGGGGCCGGGTTCGCCTTCACGGCGTAGAACACGCGGGTGTCCGGCAGGGAGCGCGCGAAGGCGGTGTAGTTGTCGCGCACGACGTCGAGGTCGAGGACCATCACGGGGCCCTCGTCCTGACCGAGGTCGCGGCGCACGCGCAGGAAGTCACGGATGCGGTCGGTCATGGTCGTCTCCCGGCACGGGTTCGCGAGCGCCCTACGCGGGGCGCGCTGTCGAAGATGACGGCCCGAACGGGCCGCCGGCGTCAGGGGGCGATGCGTCGCGCGGACCCACGCGCTTTGGAGACGCGTGCGTCGGAGCGGGCGCAGAGCACCCGGAAGCTGCCGTGGATTGGAAGGGAGGACCCCCACCGCACGCCGGGCAAAGAGAAACAAGCCTCTTCGGTGCCGGCCTGTGGAGGGCCGACGAGACCAAAAAAGCCCGTTCGTCGTTGCTTTAAGCTGCGTCCCCCGTGGAGAGCGGGGTTCGCCGGTTTCGCCTCCGGCTGCCGGTTGTTGTCGGGGTCCGGTGTTGCCACCTGGATGCCGGCCGTAGGGATCCACCCTTGCGACCATCGATCCTTTAAGACCCCTGGCGGCTGTCCGGCAGTTGACCGGATGCCCACCAACCGACACGCGGCCACAGGCACGTGCGAAATTGGGCACGGCGCATATACGGAGACGGGACCCGCGCGACAAGGGGAAACCGCCCCGGAACGCCCGCTTTTCCGCCCGCAATCCACACCCCGCGCGCTCCGTTGCAAAAACGACGCATCGACGACGCGCCCCGACCGCGTCGACGGGGCCGTGCGGGCTTCCCAAGCGGGGCGGAAGCGGGCATCTGACCGGACGGGGCAGAGTACTCAGGCGAGCGAGCGATGGCCGGGCCGACCAGATTCACCGCGACGGCGCGGGCGTGAGCGCCTCCCTGTGAGCGCCCGGTCATGAGCGCCCCCTTGCGCAGCCCGGTCGGCGACGGTCTCCCCGAGCCGACGATTCGCACCGCCACGCTCGCCGATCTCGACGCCCTCGTCGCCCTGGAGCACGCCGCCTTCGCCACCGACCGGGCCGAGCGCCGGGCGATCCGCCACGCGATCCGCTCGCTCTCCATGGACGTGCTGGCGGCCCTGATCGACCCGCCGGACCGGGATCCCGTTCCGGTGCTCGTCGGCGCCGCGGTGCTGGAGCGGCGGCGCGGCAGCCGGATCGCCCGGCTGGCCTCGATCGCGGTGGCGCCGAATCGCGGCGGCCTCGGCCTCGGCGGCCGTCTCCTCGACGCCGCGGAGGCCCGCGCCCGCGCCGAGGGCTGCGACCGGCTCCGGCTGGAGGTGCGCGCCGACAACGGCGCCGGCATCCGCCTCTACGAGCGCCGGGGTTACACCCGCTTCGCCGTGCGGCCGGACTATTACGAGGACGGGATGGAGGCGTGGCGCTACGAGCGCGCGCTGTAGTCGCCGCGCGGACTGCCGCGCGGACCGCCGCCCAGCCGCCGGCTGGCCCGCACACCGTCCCGGCGATAGCGAGATCCGGCCAGGCGCGTCCTCGCGCCACACTCCGTCATCGCGGGGGCACCGGCAGGCCGACAGCGCTGAACCTGCGGCTCTTCGGGAGTGCGCCCGCAGGATACCTGGTCCCTCGCGCCGCGCCACGGACCGGCACAAGCCCGCCGCGCGGCCGGCGACCGCGCCGATATCGTCACGCGAGAATGCGGCCCAATTCCCGACAATCCTCGCCAATTCCGGTATTTGTCTCATATTACTTCACAATTCGGTCCATCGTCGACTTATAAATCCGTATTTCTGTCGAAGAATTTCGGTCGATTGCCTGACAAAACCTTACGTTCTAAGACAGAGCATCGCGGGACATGAGATCTCACCGATGACTCGCTGGCTGGGACGCTTCTCGATCCGGACTTTGCTGTGCCTGGTGATCGTCATCATGGCCTGCATGGCGCTGGGCAACGCGGTGCGGACACTCGTCGACGCGCGGGCGCGGGCGGCGGGCGCCGCGAGAGCCCTGACCCTGACGCAGGCGAGCCAGGGCCTCCTCCGGACGATCCTGCCGCTGCGGCTCGAGCGCGGATCGACCCTCGCCCTCGGGGGTGAGGCGCCGGCGGACGCGAAGACCCTGTCGACCATCGCGGGGAGCCGGCAGGCGCTGACCGAGCATTACGGCCGGGCCCGGCGCAGCCTGGGCGATCTGGCAGAGCCGGCGGTCAGCGCGACGCTCGAGCGCCTGAGCACCGCGCAGGCGGCGATGGCGGACCTGCGTCCCCGCATCGACGCGGCCCTCGGGCTGCCGCTGGCCCGGCGTGACCCGGCGCTGCGGGACGCCGCGATGGCCGCCTTCCAGGACCTGCTCGAGGCGCTGACGGCCACGCTGAAGGCGGTCGACGCGGCCATTCCCCGGTCCGATCCGGTGCTGCAGCGCTATCTCGGCCTCAAGCAGGCGGCCTGGGAGACGCGCGTCGCCAGCGGCAACGTTGCGGTCCGGGTACAGGCCTCGCTGGTCGCCGGCACGGCGTGGTCCCTGCCCGAGACGGTCGCGGCGGCGGCGGAGCGGACCGAGCTTCTGTCCGCGTGGCGCCGCACCACCGAGGCAGCGGTCGACGTCTCGGAGACGGTGCGGGCCGCGTACGAGCGGGCGAAGGCCGCCAATTTCGAGGGCGACACCGAGGCCATCGCGCGGGCGGTCTTCGACGCGCTCAGCACGCACGCGCCCCCGCGCCACACCTTCGCGGAGCTGCGCGACCGCAACACGGTGAACCAGCGCTCCCTCGTGGCCCTCTGCGACGCGGCCCTCGACGCGATGGTGGCGCGCGCCGAGGCCCTCGCCGAGGACGCGCGGGGCGACGTCGCGCGCAGCGGGGCGGCGCTGCTGGCGGTGATCCTGCTGGTGGCCCTCGGCCTGTGGACCCTGTTCGGCGGCGTGCTGCGCCCGCTCCGGGTGCTGACCGCCACGATGGGGGCGCTGGCCGACGGGGACGCCTCCGTCACGGTCCCGGCGCGCACCTACCGCAACGAGATCGGCGCCATGGCGCGGGCCGTCCAGGTGTTCAAGGACAACCTCATCCGCGGCCGCCAGCTCGAATCCGAGGCCGCCGAGGCGCGTCAGGCGGCGGAGGCACGGCGCCGGTCCGACCTGCGGGCGATGGCCGAGCGCTTCGAGCGGACGGTCGGCGGCATCATCGCCCAGGTCTCGGACGCGGCCACCGCGCTGCAGGGCACGGCCCAGACCATGACGGCCACCGCGACCGAGACCGCCAGCCAGTCCAGCACCGTGGCGGCCGCCGCCGAGGAGGCCGCCACCAACGTCGGCACCGTGGCGGCTGCGGCCGAGGAGCTCGGCGCCTCCGTGGAGGAGATCGGCCGGCAGGTCGAGGGATCGACCCGGCTCGCCCAGGGGGCCGTCGCGGAAGCGGGGCAGACCGGCGCGATGGTCCGGGACCTGAGCGACGCGGTCGCGCGGATCGGCGACGTGATCGGGCTGATCGCGGCGATCGCCGGGCAGACCAACCTGCTGGCGCTGAACGCCACGATCGAGGCCGCCCGGGCCGGCGAGGCGGGTCATGGCTTCGCGGTCGTCGCCGGCGAGGTGAAGGCCCTGGCCGCGCAGACCGCCCGGGCGACCGAGGAGATCGCGGGCCAGATCGCCGGCATCCAGGGCGTGACCGGCGGGGCCGTCGCGGCGATCGGCGCGATCACGGGGCGGATCCAGGAGATCAGCGGCGTGGCGAGCGCGATCGCGGCGGCGGTGGAGGAGCAGGGATCGGCCACCCGGGAGATCGTCCGCAACATCGGGGAGGCGGCCGTCGGCACCGGCGCGGTGACCCGCACGATCCTCGGCGTCGCCGGGGCCGCCGAGGAGACCGGCCGGGCGGCCAACGCGGTGCTCGCGGCGGCGTCCGCGCTGTCGCGCCAGTCCGAGACGCTCGCGGCCGAGGTCGCGCGCTTCCTCGACACCGTCCGGGCCGCGTGACCGGACGGTGCCGGGAGCCGCGCGGGTCTCCGCCCCGATCTCGCCCGTTTAGGGGAGTCTTACGGCTCGCGCGCTACAGCGTACGCAACGGGCGGGGGCAATCCCGCCGCGCATGAGTCGCCGTCCATGGCCGTGATCGTCGCCTTCGTCATCAATGCGGGGCTCAACTTCGTCCTCGGCCTGCTGATCGCCAAGCTGCTGGGGCCGGCGGATTTCGGCCGGTTCGCCCTCGCGACCACCGGCGCCATCGTGCTGAACACGGTGCTGTTCGAGTGGCTGCGCCTGTCGGCGACGCGGTTCTACTCGGGGCGCGTGCGCGTCGACGAGCCGTGGATCCGCCACGGGCTCGACCGGGCCTACCTGCGCATCGGCGCGCTGCTCCTGGCCGCCGCGGCCCTGTGCGGGGCCTTCGGCTTCGCCGGCGGCGCCGACGGGCGCGAGGCGGTCCTGTGCGGCACCGGCCTCGCGGCCCTGGGCATCGGCGTGTTCGACTACCACGCGGCCCTCGCCCGGGCGCGGTTCGACGGCAAGCTCTATCTCGGCCTCGTGGCGGTGAAGAACGTCCTGTCCTTCGCCATGATGGCCGCGGCGGCGTGGTGGCTGCCCCAGCCGGCCTGGGTGCTGGCGGCGGCGGGGCTCAGCCAGCTCCTCGCGGTGGCGGTGCTGCGCCACCCCCTGCGCGACCCGCGCACGCCCCTCGAGCGGCCGCGCCTGTCGACGACCTGGCGGGTCTTCGCGCGCTACGGCCTGCCGCTGATCGCCGCCAACACCGCCTACCAGTGCCTCGCCTTCGTCAATCGCGGCGCCATCGCGGGCCATGCCGGCTTCGCCGAGGCCGGCTACTTCGCCCTGGCGGCCGACGTCACCTCGCGCTCGCTGATGACGCTGGGCACCGCCCTCGACCTGCTGCTGTTCCAGTTCGCCGTGCAGGCCGAGGAGCAGAGCGGCCGCGCCGCCGCAGAGGCGCAGGTCGCCGCCAATGCCGGCACCGTGTTCGCCCTGCTGGCACCCTGCGCGGTCGGCTTCTGGGCGGTGCTGCCGGCCCTCCAGGGCCTGGTGGTGCCGGACGCCTATCGCGGACCGTTCGAGACCTACAGCACCGTGCTGATGCCGGGCCTGTTCTGCCTCGCGATGATGTTCTACGCCCTCAACCCGGTCTTCCAGATCCGCCGCAAGACCCTGCCGGTGGTCGCCGCCGCCCTGGTCGGCCTCGCGGTGAACGGCGCCGGCCTGCTGGTCCTCCCGGACCGGATGGGCGGGCTCGGCGTCGCGGTGGCGCAGACCGCGGGCCTCGCCGCCGCCGGAACGTGGCTCGGCTGGCGCGCCCTCACCGGCCCGGGGCGCATCGCGCTGCCCTGGGGCGAGATCGGCGTCGCCGCGCTCGCCTGCGCGGCGATGGGGCTCGCCCTCGCCCCCTTCCGGCAGCTGCCGCCCGCCACCGCCCTGGCCGTGCTGGTCCCGTCCGGGATGGTTCTCTACGGCGCCCTGGTCTGGATCTTCGACATCGCCGGCCTGCGCCGTCAGGTCCTGGCGCGCCTGCGCCCGGCGCGGACCGTGCCGGCGGAGTAGACTCACGCGAAGGCGGCGCAGTGGAAATCCCGCCGCTGAAACCCCGCGACTCCGCCTGCGCTTGAATCCGCCGCCGGATCCGGCGACACCCGTCCTGGAATGGATACAAACAGGACCGGGACGGGAACGATGGGCGTCTACGAGCCCGGCACCGAGGCGGAGGCCGGGGAGATCGTGCGGGCCGCCGCCGGGCGCGGCGAGGGCCTGCGCCTCGCCGGCGGCGGCACCGCCGCGGGGCTCGGCCGGCCCGCGCAGGACAGCGCGACGCTCTCCGCGCAGGCGCTCACCGGCGTCACGCTCTACGAGCCCGCCGAGATGGTGGTGGCGGCCCGGGCCGGGACGCCGCTCGCCGAGGTCGAGGCGCTGCTCGCCTCCCGCGGCCAGATGCTGCCCTTCGAGCCGATGGACCTGCGCGGCCTGTACGGCACCGCCGGCGAGCCGACCCTCGGGGCCGTGGCGGCGATCAACAATGCCGGCCCCCGGCGGATCAATGCCGGCGCCGCCCGGGACAGCCTGATCGGCGTGCGCTTCGTCAACGGGCGCGGCGAGGCGATCAAGTCGGGCGGCCGGGTGATGAAGAACGTCACCGGCCTCGATCTCGTGAAGCTGATGGCCGGCGCCCACGGCACGCTGGGCCTCCTCACCGAGGTCACCTTCAAGGTGCTGCCCGCCTGCGAGCGGGTGGCGACCCTGGTCTTCTCCGGCCTGGACGACACGCGGGCGGTGACCGCCCTGTCGGAGGCGCTTGGCTCGCCCTTCGAGCTCACGGGCGCCGCGCACCTGCCGGCGGGGATCGGCGCCCCGGAGGCGCGGACCCTGATGCGCCTCGAGGGTTTCTCCGACTCCATCAACTACCGCACGGGCGAGCTGCGGCGCCTGCTGAAGCGCTACGGCCAGCCCGAGATCATCGACGGCGAGGCCGGCGCCGCCCTGTGGCGGACGGTGCGCGACGCGGCGCCGCTCGCCGAGCCGCGGGAGGCCGCCCTGTGGCGGATCTCCACCGCGCCGACCCGCGGGCCGGCCCTGGCGGCGGCGGTCGCGGCCGAGCGCGACGCGCGCTGGTTCTTCGACTGGGGCGGCGGCCTGATCTGGCTCGCCACCGGCGCGGCGGGCGATGCCGGCGCCGCGACGGTGCGCCGGGCGGTGCGGGCTCAGGGCGGCCACGCCACGCTGGTGCGGGCCCCCGACGCCGTGCGCGCCGCCGTGCCGGTGTTCGAGCCGCTGGCCGAGCCGCTGATGCGGCTCACCGCCGGCATCAAGGCGGCGCACGACCCCGCCGGGGTGCTCAACCCCGGCCGGATGTACGCCGGACTCTGAAGCTTCAGATCCCGCCCCTCCCCGAGCGTGGGGAGCCGTGGCGCCGAGGACGCGACCCGTGCAGACCAACTTCGCCCCCGCCCAGCTCGCCGATCCCGCCATGGCGGCGTCGGAGAAGATCCTGCGGACCTGCGTGCATTGCGGATTCTGCACGGCGACCTGCCCGACCTACCTGCTGCTCGGGGACGAGCTCGATTCCCCGCGCGGGCGGATCTACCTGATCAAGGACATGCTGGAGGGCGGCAAGCCGGCCTCGCAGGAGGTGGTCAAGCACGTCGACCGCTGCCTCTCGTGCCTGTCCTGCATGACCACCTGCCCGTCGGGGGTGCACTATATGCACCTCGTCGACCACGCCCGGGCCCATATCGAGGAGACCTACGCGCGCCCCGCCGGCGACCGGTTCCTGCGGGCGCTCCTCGCCCAGGTCCTGCCCTATCCGGGCCGCTTCCGCCTCGCGCTCACCGCCGCCAAGCTCGGCGCGCCGTTCCGGGGGCTGGTGGCCCGGCTGCCGCGGGTCGGCAACCGCCTCGCGGCCATGCTCGACCTCGCGCCGGCCGGGGCGCCGCCCCGCGAGCCGACGAACCGGCCCGGCCGGTTCCCGCCGGCGGGCGGTCAGGCGGCCGGGACGCCCGCCCGGCGCGTCGCCCTCCTCCGCGGCTGCGCCCAGAGCGTCCTGCGGCCGGACTTCAACGCCGCCGCGATCCGGCTGCTCAACCGGCACGGGATCGAGGTGGTGCACGCGAACGAGGGCTGCTGCGGGGCGCTGACCCACCACATGGGCAAGGAGGAATCGGCCCACGCCCATGCCAGGCAGGCGATCGACGCCTGGGACGCCGAGATCGCCCAGGGCCTCGACGCGATCCTGGTCACGGCCTCGGGCTGCGGCACGACCATCAAGGATTACGGCTTCATGTTCCGCGACGACCCGGCCTACGCCGAGAAGGCGCTGCGGGTCTCGAGCCTGGCCAAGGACGTGACCGAGTACCTCGCCCTGCTCGACCTGGCCCCCGTGGCCGAGACCGACCTCGTCGTGGCCTATCACTCGGCCTGCTCGATGCAGCACGGCCAGGGCATCCGCCTCGAGCCCAAGACGCTGCTGAAGCGCGCGGGCTTCACCGTGAAGGACGTGCCCGAGGGCCATATCTGCTGCGGCTCGGCGGGGACCTACAACATCCTGCAGCCGGAGCTCGCCGCGAAGCTGCGCGCCCGGAAGGTCGCCAACATCGAGCGCGTGCGCCCCGACGTGATCGCCACCGGCAACATCGGCTGCGCCACGCAGATCGGGAAGGGCACCGGCATCCCAATCGTCCACACGGTCGAGCTGCTCGACTGGGCGACCGGCGGCCCGAAGCCCGCGGCGCTCGCCGGGGTGACGCCGCGGCTCGAAGCGGCGGAGTAGACACACACCTGTCGCGTGGCGCCGCGCGCACCGTGACAGGCCCGTGACATCTATTCACGTTGACCCTTGCCAAATCCGCGCAGCGGTCTGTAATGATGTCGACCCCTCTCCGGTCCCGCCGGTCGCCGCAACGGCCCGCGGACGTGACCGAATTCCTCGCGAAAGCGGTCGCGGTGTCGCGGCGGGCCCTGTCGGTCCGCTTGGCGGCGGCATGTGCCGCCCGCGATCGGGCAGGTGTCGCACGACGCGGCGGAGATCCTCCGCCGCACCCAGGAATTCACGGCCGGTCCCCCGCCGGCCGAGATTGTTTCGCGAGGTCGGGACCACGATGGACGGACGCACGGCCCAGCATAAGGCTGCGCGTGCCCCGGAGGCGCAAACGGTGCGTCACGCCGGTCCGTCCGTCCGCCCGGCCTGTTTCAACCCCAGGCGCCCAGGGCGCCGAACGGCGGTTGACGGCAATTTCCCCTCGAACCCATCCGCCTCGGCGACGAGGCCGGCATCCCGCCCGACAGCATTGACGTCGGGCGAGGCGCCGCCGGGACCACGGGCACGGAGAACGACGTCGGCCGCCATGCCGAGAGTCCGACATGGCCAACAAAATGCTGATCGACGCGATGCACCCGGAGGAGACCCGGGTCGTCACGGTCCACGGGTCTAGGGTCGAGGAGTTCGACTTCGAAGCCGCCAACCGGCGCCAGCTGCGCGGCAACATCTACCTCGCCAAGGTCACCCGGGTGGAGCCGTCGCTCCAGGCGGCGTTCGTCGAGTACGGCGGCAACCGCCACGGCTTCCTGGCCTTCAACGAGATCCATCCCGACTACTACCAGATCCCGCTGGCCGACCGGCAGGCACTCCTCGAAGAGGAGGCCCGCGACGCCGAGGAGCACCGCGAGCGCGAGGAGCGGCGCCGCCGGTCGTCGTCGCGCCGGTCCCGCGGCCGCCGTGCCGAGGCCCGCGCCCGCGGCGCCGACGAGACCGTGAGCGCCGAGGACACGCACGCGGCGTCCGAGAGCGAGGATCAGGCCGAGATCCGGAACGAGTCGGGGATCGACCCGGCCGTCCAGCCCGACACGCTGTCCGAGAACCCCGAGGCCGTGCAGGAGGCCCTCGCCTCCGAGGCCGCCGCCGGCGACCTCCCGGAGGGTGAGCCGGCGCAGGCCGCCGAGCCCCAGACCGCGCCGGTCGAGGCGCAGGCGGCCCCCGCCGCGTCGGAGCCGGTCGCCGCCGCCTCCGCCCCGTCCGAGGACGCCCCCTCCGAGCCGGAGGCCCGCATCGCCGTGGCGGAGGCGCTGACCGTGTCCGACGCGCCGGACGAGACCGCCGCGCACGCGATCGTGACGGAGGAGAGCGAGGCTGGGGCGAGCGAGGCCGAGGAGACCGCGCCGACCGCCGCCGACCCGTCGGCCGAAGCGTTGGACGAGGCCTCCGAGGAGGACGACGAGGAATCCGACGACGACGAGGATGAGGACGAGTCGGAGGACGACGAGGACGAGTCCGACGAGGATGACGACTCGGACGAGGAGTCCGATGAGGAGTCCGACGATCCCGACGCCGAGCCCAAGATCGCCCAGGTCGGCGGCAACGGCGACGCGCTGGCCGAGATCCCCGAGCGTCCGCGCCACTACCGCCGCCAGTACAAGATCCAGGAGGTGATCAAGCGCCGCCAGATCATCCTGGTGCAGGTGGTCAAGGAGGAGCGCGGCACGAAGGGCGCGGCGCTCACGACCTATCTGTCGCTCGCCGGCCGCTACTCGGTGCTGATGCCCAACACCGGCCGGGGCGGCGGCATCTCCCGCAAGATCACCTCGGCGGCCGACCGCAAGCGCCTGAAGGAGGTCGTGCAGGACTTGGAGGTGCCCGAGGGGATGGGCGTCATCCTGCGCACCGCCGGCGCCTCGCGGTCCAAGCCCGAGATCGCCCGCGACTTCGAGTACCTGATGCGCCTGTGGGAGTCGGTCCGCGAGCTGACCCTGACGTCGATGGCGCCGGCCCTCGTCTACGAGGAGGGCTCGCTGATCAAGCGCGCCATCCGCGACCTCTACAACAAGGATCTGGACGAGGTTCTGGTCGCCGGCGAGGACGCCTACCGCGAGGCCAAGGACTTCATGCGGATGCTGATGCCCGGCCAGTCCAAGGTCGTGAAGCCCTACCGCGACTCGACGCCGATCTTCGCCCGCTTCGGCGTCGAGCAGCAGCTCGACGCGATGTTCTCGACGCACGTCTCGCTGAAGTCCGGCGGCTACCTCGTGATCAACCCGACCGAGGCCCTGGTCTCGATCGACGTGAACTCCGGCCGCGCCACCCGCGAGCACGACATCGAGGACACCGCCCTCAAGACGAACCTGGAGGCGGCCGAGGAGGTCGCCCGCCAGCTCCGGCTGCGCGACCTCGCGGGCCTGATCGTCATCGACTTCATCGACATGGAGGAGAAGCGGAACAACCGCGCCGTCGAGAAAAAGCTCAACGAGTGCCTGAAGAACGACCGCGCCCGCATCCAGGTCGGCCGGATCTCGCCCTTCGGCCTCCTGGAGATGAGCCGCCAGCGGATCCGCACCGGCGTGCTCGAATCCTCCTCGATCCCCTGCGCCCATTGCGGCGGCTCGGGCTTCGTGCGCGCCACCGCGTCGGTGGCGCTGCACATCCTGCGCTCGATCGAGGAGGTGCTGCTCAAGTCGGCCTCCCACAACCTCGTCCTGCGCACCCGCACCGAGATCGCGCTCTACATCCTCAACCAGAAGCGCGGGCACCTGCGCGAGCTCGAGGTGCGCTTCGGCGTGACGATCACGATCGCGGCCGACGAGCGGCTGGCGGCGACCACCCCGTTCCAGCTCGACCGCGGTGAGCCGGCCCAGCGGGCGGAGGGCCCGGTCACGGGCGTGCGCGCCCAGGCGATCTCGCCCGCGATGGAGTTCGACGACGAGGACGAGGAGGCCGACGAGGCCGAGACCGAGACCGACGCCGAGGGCGAGGCCGACGAGGGCCGCACCGAGGCCCGCGAGGACGGGTCGCGCGAGGAGGGCGAGGGCCGGCGCCGCCGCCGTCGCCGCCGCCGGCGCGGCGGTCGTCAGGAGGGCCGCGGCGAGGACGGGCGCGCCGAGGACGATCGCGGCGAGGACGATCAGGACGACCAGCAGGACGACCAGCAGGACGGCGGCCGCTCGGACGAGGGGAGCAGCGACGGGGACTGGGACGGCGCGCAGCCGGCCGGGACCGAGGCTCCCGCCGTGGCCGTCGCCGCGGAGGCCGGCGAGGCCGACGAGGCCGTGGCGGGTTCGGACGAGGCGGCGCGGTCCGAGGACGAGGGCGGCCGT
This sequence comes from Methylobacterium oryzae, assembly GCF_021398735.1. NCBI lineage: Bacteria > Pseudomonadati > Pseudomonadota > Alphaproteobacteria > Hyphomicrobiales > Methylobacteriaceae > Methylobacterium > Methylobacterium oryzae. The sequence continues at coordinate 765,690 of NZ_CP090349.1, read as the reverse complement.
CGCCGTCGCCGCGGGCGCCGGGGTGGCCGCGGACGCAGCGAGGGCCGCGCCCGCGAGGCGTCCGAGACGGACGACGCGCCGGAAGCCGCGGGCGATGTCGTCGCCCTGTCGGCGGAGGAGCCGGTGAGCGCCCAGGCTGTGGCCGAGGCGATCGAGGCGGCGCCGGCCGCGGCCGCCGAGACCCGGACGGAGACCGCGGTGGACCTGCCGGTGGACCCGGTCGAGTCCGCCGAGCGGGCGACCGTCGGCGCGCAGGCCGAGGCCGCCTCGCCCGAGGCCGCTCCCGCCGAGCCGGCGCCCGAGCCCGTGGCGATCGTGCTGACGCCGCCGTCCGATCCGGACCGGCCGAAGCGCGCCGGCTGGTGGTCGCGCACCAAGGCGGCCCTGACCGGCGAATGAAGCATTGCGCCCCCTGATAGAGCGCTATCAGGGGGCGCAACTTCTCGAAGTAGACGTGTTGCGCTGCACCGATGCCCCGCAACGCTTGTCGAGAGACTTGTCTATCCTTCACCATTGGTTGAAGGTTCCGTGTGACCATGCGCTCCGATTAGAGTGTCGGAGAGGCCCGCATGTTCAGTTTGCGCCGGCAGCGTCAGATCCCTGACGCGCTAGCAACCCCGGTGACGGCGACCGCCCCAGTCGAAACGGCGGCGGTCTTGCCGGTCGAGACGGCCCCGAACCCCGTCGCGGAACTGGCCGTCGATCGGGAGTGGCTGACCCTCCTGGCGCGCCTGTCCGCCTCCGCGTCCGACGCCGGCACCTCGATCGGCTGGATGACCCACGACGCTTCCGGCACCGCCGAGCAGGCCCGTCTGATCGCGGCCGCCAGCGAGGAACTCGCCGCGACCACGGGTGAGATCGCCGCCCGCTCCTCGTCGGCGGCCGAGATGGCCGAGACGGCCCGGGCCGGCATCGCCACCTGCGTGGGCGACCTGCACCGGGCCACCGACGGCATGCGCGGGATCGAGGAGGGCACCGAGGAGATCGGCAGCCGGCTCGACAGCTTCTCGACCGCGGCGCTGCGGATCGAGGAGATGGCCGGCACCATCGCGGCGATCTCGGCCCAGACCAACCTGCTGGCGCTCAACGCCACGATCGAGGCGGCGCGGGCCGGCGAGGCCGGGCGCGGCTTCGCGGTGGTGGCCGCCGAAGTGAAGACGCTGTCGGCGCAGACCGCGAAGGCGACGGACGAGATCCGGGCGCGGGTCAGCGGCCTGCGCGAGGAGATGGCAGCGATGCAGGCCGCCGTCTCGCGCAGCCGCAACGCCGTCGAGGCCGGCGCGGCCGCGATGGTGCGGGCCAATGCCCGCGTCGAGGCGGAGAGCGGCGCCGTCGCGAACGTCGCGGCGCAGATGCGCGAGGCCTCGGAGATCCTTGGCCAGCAGATGCAGGCCACCGGCGACATCGCCCAGAACGTCGGCCGCATCGCGGAAGGGACCGACAAGGCCCGCCGCGAGATCGGCGACGCCCTCGCGCAGCTCGGACGGATCGAGGATCTCGGCCGCACCCTGCTCGACCGGCAGACCGGCACCGCCGCGGATCAGCGGGTGATCCGCCTGTCGGCGGACTGCGCCGCGTGGCGGCGCGCCATCGCGGCGACCCTGGTCGGCATGCGCTCGACCGACACGCCGCCGGAGGGGATCCCCGCCGACGCGACGCGGCCGGCCGCCATCGAGAAGCCCCTGGCGCAGGCCCGCGAGCAGGCGGCCGCCCTGGTCCGCCACGTGCGCAGCCAGACCTGGGACTCGGCGACCACGGCGTTCGTCGCCTTCGAGGCGGCGGTGAAGGAAGCCCGGGCGGCGATCGAGGCCTGAAGTTGAGTCCGGCCCCGGGTCCGCCGTGACCCGGGGCCGTCTCGGATCAAGGTCGGAGACCGTCAGGCCGGCGGCGGATCGGACCGCGGCGCGGCCGGCGCCGCGTTGGCCTTCCGGCGATCGCGCTCCTTGCGCAATTCCCGCTCGGCCAGCAGCCAGAACTCGATCTCGAAGCCCTCGGGCCTGTGATTGCGCTCCCAGAGCTCGTAGGCCCGCTCGCGGATCTGCTCGAACGTGATCGCGTCGGAGGACCGCGCCGAAGGCTGCGGTGCCGCCTCGTCGGTCCCGGACGCGTGTCCCGGCGCGGAGCCGGACTCGGACCCAGACCCGGACGCGGATCCGTGCGCCTGTGTCCCCGCCATCGGATGATCCGGAGGCGGGCGGAAATCGGGGGGCACTTCCATGACGCCGGTCTCAGGCGGCCGGCTTGTCGAGATAGGCGGCAATGCTGGTGATCCGGCTGCCGACCATGGTCACCGCCTTGCGCAGCCTCTCCTCGCTGACGCCGAAACGCTGCGCCCACTCCTCGCGGGTGGCGCGGTCGTAGATGTCGATATGCGTCTTGCCTCTCGATTCGGTCGACATGCGGTGCCCGCTCCGGTTCGCCGTGAGACGCGGCCGTGCCGCGCTTCCTGGAAGGACAACCGGACTCGGAGACTTCGGTTGCCGCCGGTCGCGCGGGACGCGCGGCCGGCCCGCGCGAGACGTCAGGGTGCGGTCGGCGCGGGGCTGGGAACCGGTGCCGGATCCTCCTCGGCCGCGTCCGGACGGACCCGCCCCGCCACGAAGGCGGTCAGCAGCGGCACGAGCAGCGCCGTGACCACCACGCTCGCCGCCACCAGTACGGTGGCGGGACCGGCGGCCTCCTTGTAGGCCGGGTTGGCGGCGGCGATGATCGCCGGCACGGCGGCGGCGTTGCCGGCCGTCGAGGCGGCGGCGACGCCGGCCACGCCGTTGCCCCCGGTGAGCCGGTCGGCGACGAACAGGGCGGCCCCGGTGATCGCCACCACCGCCACGCCGAGGCCGATGCCGAGGAGGCCCGCCTGCCAGATCTTGGCGAGGTCGAGCCCGAAGCCGAGGGCGAAGGCGAAGAACGGGATCATCACCGGTGCCGCTCCCGACAGGAAGGCGCGCATGTCGCGGTCGAGGTTGCCGAGGATCATCCCGATCAGCAGCGGCAGGATGCTGCCCACCAGGGTCGGCCACGGGAAGGCCGACAGGCCCGCCAGCCCGAGCGTCACCATGGTGAGGAACGGCCCGGATTCGAGGCTCATGATCGCGTAGGCGCCCGCATCCTTCGGGCGGCCGAACTGGCCCATCAGGGCGAGGTAGAGCCCGCCGTTGGTGTCGTTCATGGCGGCGACGATCGCCAGCGTCGACAGCCCCGCGAAGGCGCCCCCGACCACCGGCGCCTCGCCGAGGATCTGCCCGAACACCACGCCCATGATCGCCGCGACGCCGACCTTGGCGGCCAGCAGGACGCCGCCCTTGCGGGCGATCGCCGGGGCGGCGCGGAAGTCGATGCCCGCGCCCATGCAGACGAAGAAGACCGCCAGGATCGGCAGGGCGCCGTTGAACAGCGCGCCGGTGAACGAGCCGAAGAAGGTCGCGGTGTCCGGGAAGAGCGTGTGGAGGATCGCGCCGAGGAACAGCGGCACCACCATCAGGCCGCCGGGCACGCGCTCCAGGGAGCGCTTGATGGGAATCTGCATGGGTTGCCCTTCCGGTGCCGCCCCGTCCCGAGCCCCGGCACCCACTTGCCCCCCGGGCGGGCTGCTACAACCTTTCGACGAGTCCGCGCAACGCGCGGCCGGACCGGTGCACGTGTTGGCCACGGGGCAGGCCCATCCCTGACTGGGCGGGGCCCGGCACGATCCGCGGCGGCGTCCCGGATGTCGTCAGCGACGTCCCCGTCCCTCTCCGGCTCCCCAGACCCGGCGGCCTCGCCGGGCGGCGGTCGATCCGCGGCGCGGGGCCGCCCGCTTGCCGCCGCGCCGGCCGGTCGGTATGCCGCGCGACAACCTGACAACGAGAACGCGAGCCGCGCTCGGCCGGGGGCGCGGCCGGCGCGGCTCCCGCCATGATCCGCCCGACATGACCCGCCTGCGCCTCATCGCCGACGATCTCACCGGCACCCTCGACACGGCCGCGGGCTTCACCGGCCTGTGCGGGTCGATCCCGGTGGCGTGGCCGGAGATCCTGGCGGGGGACGGATTCGGCTGCCTGGCGATCGATTCCGGCACCCGGGAAGGCTCGGCCGCGGAGGCCGACCGGATCGTCGGCGCCCTCGCGTCCCGGCTGGACGGGGCCGACATCGCCTTCAAGAAGGTCGACAGCCTGCTGCGCGGCCCCTGGGCGGCCGAACTCGCGGCCGTGCTGCGCGCCGGGGCCTGGAAGCGCTGCGTGGTGGCGCCGGCCTTCCCGTATCAGGGACGCCGCACGGAGGGCGGGCGGCAGCTCGCCCGGCGCGGCGCGGGCTTCGAGCCGGTCTCCGGCGACATCGCCGAGGCCCTGCGGGCGGTCGGGCTGCCGGCGCGCCGGGCCGACGTCTCCGACGGCCCCGTGGCGGGCGTCGCCGTCTACGACGCGGCGAGCGACGCCGACCTCGCCCGGGTCGCGGATCTCGGCGGCGACGGACCGGTGCTCTGGTGCGGCAGCGGCGGCCTCGCGGCGGCCCTGGCGCGCGGCGTGGCGGCGCCGGGCGACGACCGGCTCGCCGGCCCGGTCCTCGGGCTGTTCGGCTCGGACCGGCCCGAGACCGCGGCGCAGCTCGCGGCCTGCGGCCCCCACCACCTCGTCCTGTCGGCGCGCCATCCGGACCATGCCGGCGCGGTGGCCGCGCGCCTCGACCGGGACGGCGTCGTCCTGGCGAGCCTCGCGCTGCCCGAGGGCACCGCCCGGGAGGAGGCCGCGGCGCGGATCGCCGGGACCTTCGCGGGGGTGATCGACCGCGTCCCGCGGCCCGGCACGCTGCTGGTGGCCGGCGGCGAGACCCTGAAGGCGCTGTGCCTCGCGCTCTCCGTCGCGCGCCTCGACGTCACCGGGCAGATCACCCCGGGCCTGCCCCGCTCGACCCTGCGGGGCGGACGCTGGGACGGGCTCGCGGTCGTGTCCAAATCCGGCGCCTTCGGAACTGAGGGCGTCTGGCGCGATCTACTTCACGGCAACGGCTTTCCGCGCAGCAGGAGCGACGCGTGACCTCACATCTCGCCATCACCATGGGCGATCCGGCCGGCATCGGCCCGGAGATCATCGTCAAGGCCGCCGCCCGGCTGAAGGACCGGATCGACGCGGGCGACCTCAAGCTCGTCGTCATCGGCAGCGCCCCGTCCCTGCGCCGCGCGGAGCGGGCGCTCGGCCTCCTGCCCGATCCCGTTCCCGAGGTCACCGAGGACGGCGACTGGCCGGCGCTGTGCTGCCTCCAGGCCGACGCGGAAGGCGCTCCGATCGAGCCCGGCCGGCTCTCGGCCGACGGCGGCCGCTTCGCCTACAAGGCGATCGAGGCCGGCGTTCGCCTCGCCCTGGCCGGCAGGATCGGCGGCATCGTCACCGCGCCGCTCAACAAGGAGGCGCTCAACAGGGCCGGCTACCACTATGCCGGCCACACCGAGATGCTGGCGGAGCTGACCGGCGTGCGCGGCTCGGTGATGATGCTGGCCCACGGCAACATGCGGGTCTCCCACGTCACGACCCACGTCGCCCTGGAGGACGTGCCCAAGCGCCTGACCCCGGAGCGCCTGCGCCTCGTCATCGACCTCACCGACCGGGCCCTGAAGGGGCTCGGCCTGGCCAGGCCGAAGATCGCGGTCGCCGCGCTCAACCCCCATGCCGGCGAGGGCGGCCTGTTCGGGCGCCAGGACATCGACGTCAGCGCGCCGGTGATCGAGAAGGCCAACGCCGACGGGCTCGACGTTTACGGCCCGGTGCCGGGCGACACGGTGTTCGTGAAGCTGCGGGCAGGCCAGTACGACGCGGTGGTGGCGATGTACCACGACCAGGGGCACATCCCGGTCAAGCTCCTGGGCTTCGAGATCGACCCGGCCACGGGCAAGTGGATGGACCTGTCGGGGGTGAACATCACCCTGGGGCTGCCGATCATCCGCACCTCGGTCGATCACGGCACCGCCTTCGACATCGCCGGCACCGGCGTCGCCAACGAGCGCAGCCTCATCGAGGCGATCGAGTTCGCCGAGAAGCTGGCGGCGAACCGTCAGGCCGGTTGAGCGCAGGGCGGGCGGTCCCCTCCCTCGCAGGCCTACGGGCTCCACAGGTTTGCGGCCCATAGCGGTGCGCGACCTGTTCCCTCTCCTGAACCGGAGGGGACACCCGCGCTCGTCAAGGCTGTGTTTCACGTGAAACAAAGCAGGAACGAAATCTACCGCGCGTCGGCCTCCTGCCCCACGGCCTCGCAGGCGAACGGAGACGGCGGCGCCTCGACGCCGCGCCAGCGGCCGTAGGCCCAGGGGCGGTACCACGCCGCCCCCGCGGGCACCCGCTCCGGGACGAGGTCGATGCCGTGGGTGCCGAACGGCCCGCAGCGGCAGATCCGGGCGAAGCCCATCCAGCCGCCGGGCCAGAGCCCGTGCCGGGCGATGGCCGTGTCGGTGTACTCGGAACAGCTCGGCCAGTGGCGGCACTGGCGCCCGATCAGGCCCGACAGCGTCAGCTGGTAGCCGCGGATCGCCCAGTGGGCGGCGCGCCGGACCATCCCGTCAGGCGGCCTGCCGCTTGGCGGCGATCTGGTCGAGGGCGTCCACCACCGCGTCGAAGGTCAGGAGCGTCGAGGCGTGGCGCGCCTTGAAGTCCCGCACCGGCTCGAGCACCGCGAGGTCCGACCACGCGCCGCCGGGCGCCGGGCCGTTCTCCTTGAGCATCGACCGCATGGCCGCGCGGACGCCGCGCAGCTCGTCCGCGCTGGCGCCGACCACGTGCCGGCCCATCAGCGACGAGGAGGCCTGTCCCAGGGCGCAGGCCCGAACCTCCTGGGCGAAATCCGCGACCCGGCCGTCCTCGCCCAGGACGAGGTCGACCGTCACGGTCGAGCCGCACAGGCGCGAATGGGCCGTGGCACTCGCGTCCGGGTTCTCGAGCCGGCCGAGCCGGGGGATGTCGGCGGCGAGTTCCAGGATACGGCGGTTGTAGATGTCGTCGAGCATCGGGTCCTCGGCCGGAGGCACACTTCCCATCGGGACTCTGCCGCGTGCATCGCGCATTGCGCGTTACCCCGCGAACGATGATATAGGCGCCATACGGCCGCTTCGCGAGGAGGCGGGCCGTCGACCAGGGTCGCGCCAACGGCCACGGTGGTTCCCACGGCCTTTCGTCCATCCCGGGGCGCCGGCTTGAAACCTTTTCGAGCCCGGGATCTTCCCTCGAACGCCCGACGCGATCCGACGATGTACGCCAAGCCCGACAGCACCCCGATGAAATCCCGCATCGCGCGGGCCGGAGATGCCATGGATGCCGCGCTCAAATCCTTGTCCTACCAGGGTGACGGCCAGGGTTTCGACCGGAACGGGGGCGACGGGCAAGGGCTGAACGGCATGCGCAATGACAATCGGCCGGTGGATGAGGGCCGTCCCGTCGAGGTGGCGCCCGAGCCGGCCTCCGCGACCCGCGTCCCGGACGGGATCGAGACCGGCCGCCCGAGCCGCGCCGAGGCCGAGGCCGCCGTGCGCACCCTCCTGCGCTGGGCCGGCGACGACCCGACCCGCGAGGGCCTGCTCGACACCCCGGCCCGGGTCACCAAGGCCTACGAGCAGTTGTTCGGCGGCTACGCGGTCGACGCCGAGAAGCTGCTGGAGCGCGTGTTCGAGGAGGTGGAGGGCTACTCGGACATCGTGCTGGTGCGCGACATCCCGTTCCACTCCCACTGCGAGCACCACATGGTGCCGTTCATGGGCCTTGCCCACATCGCCTATTACCCGACCCGGGGCGTGGTCGGCCTGTCGAAGCTCGCCCGCGTGGTCGACACCTTCGCCCGCCGCCTGCAGACGCAGGAGACCATGACCGCCCAGATCGCCGACGTGATCGAGAGCATCCTCAAGCCCCGCGGCGTCGCCGTGATGGTCGAGGCCGAGCATCTCTGCATGGCGATGCGCGGCGTCCAGAAGGCCGGCGTCTCGACCATCACCAGCCAGTTCCGCGGTGTCTTCAAGGACAACGCTAACGAGCAGGTCCGCTTCCTGACCCTGGTGCGCGGCGGCGCCAAGTAGCCCCGGGCGACGCCTCGACCATGACCGCGCGCGACACCGCCTTCGCTCCCCCCGGCACCCGGGCCGAGATCGAGGAGGGCACGGCCCTCACGCCCCGGTTCGACCGCGACGGCCTCGTCGCCTGCATCGCGGTGGACGCGCGGGACGGGCAGGTGCTGATGCTCGCCCACATGAACGCCGAGTCGCTGGCGCGCACCCTCGAGACCGGCGAGGCGTGGTACTGGTCGCGCTCGCGCCGGGAGCTCTGGCACAAGGGCGCGACCAGCGGCCAGATCCAGCGCGTCGTCGAGATGCGGGTCGACTGCGACCAGGACGCCCTGCTGATCCGCGTCGAGGTCGGCGGCGACGGCGGCTGCTGCCACACCGGCCGGCGCGACTGCTTCTACCGCAGCGTCGTCCGGGAGGCGGACGGCCGGGTCGTCCTGAAAGCCGCCGGGCGATGAGCCGCCCTCTTGCCACGCGGTGGCAAGACGAGTCCGCCGACCCGCATTTCCCGCCCGGAACCGTCGAGCCGGTCCGCGCGCCGCCGAGCCCCGGCCCGCAGGTCGGGCTCGCCCTCGGGGGCGGCTCGGCACGGGGCTGGGCGCATATCGGGGTGATCCGCGCCCTGGAGGAAGGCGGCATCACGCCGACCGTGGTGGCCGGCTGCTCCATCGGCGCCGTGGTCGGCGCCTGCTACGCGGCCGGGCGCCTCGACCGGCTCGAGGCCTTCGCCCGGGCGCTGACCCGGCGTCGGGTGGTGGGGCTCATCGACCCCCGCCTGCCGGGCTCAGGCCTGATCGCCGGCAACCGCCTGCGCCAGCGCCTCGCCGCGGATCTCGGCGAGCGCCGCATCGAGACGCTGCCGATCCGCTTCGGCTGCGTCGCCACCGAGTACGGGACCGGCCACGAGGTCAGCCTGACCGAGGGTCCGGCGGTGGACGCGGTGCGCGCCTCCTACGCGATCCCCGGTCTGTTCCCGCCGGTGGCCCATGACGGCCGCGTGCTGATGGACGGGACCCTGGTCAACCCGGTGCCGGTGGGCCTCGCCCGGGCGCTCGGGGCCGACCTCGTCATCTGCGTGAACCTCAACGGCGACACCGGCGGACCGGTGGTGCGCGAGGCGCCGCACCCGGCCCCGCCGCGCCGGGGCTTCCTGCAGGTCGTGCGCGGGCGCCTGCCGGGCTTCGACCGACCCGAGCCCGAGATCGCCGTGCCGGGCATCGCGCGAGTGGTGCTCGACGCGTTCAACACCACCCAGGACCGGATCTCGCGGGCGCGGCTGGAGCGCGACCCGCCGGACGTGGCCATCGGCCCGGATCTGGCGGCCTTCGGGCTGTTCGACTTCCACCGGGCCGCGGAGGGCATCGCCCTCGGGCACCGCGCCGCCCGCGCCGCCCTGCCCCGGATCCGGGCCGTGCTGGAGGGCGCGGCCGCGCGCGCCTGAGGGATCCGGGCGCGCTCCGTCCGGAGGGGGCCGTCATCCGGCTGTCGTGGCCGCCTGCGATGGGCGCCCGTGCATGCTGGAGGACCTCCAATGTATACGAGTCGCCGTCAGATCCTGCTGTCCGGAGGCGCCGGCCTCGTCGGGCTGGCCACGGGCCTCGGACGGCCCGGCCTGAGCCGCGCCGCCGACCGGCCGCTCCTGACCCACGGCCTCCAGTCGGGCGACGTCGGCACCGACTCGGCGGTGGTCTGGGCCCGGTCCGACCGGCCGGCCCGGGCGATCGTCGAGTGGGCGACCACCGAGAGCTTCGCCGACATCCGCGGCGGCGTCTTCGCCGACGCCCTGCCGGAGACCGACGGCACCGTGAAGGTGACACTGACCGGGCTGCCGGCCGGCCAGGACGTGTTCTACCGTGTCCGCCTGGAGGACGTCGCCGCGCCGACCATCGTCGGGCCGGCCCAGGTCGGGCGGTTCCGGACCGCGCCGGCGGACCGGCGCTCGGTCTCGTTCTGCTGGTCGGGCGACACGGCGGGCCAGGGCTGGGGCATCGACGAGGCCCGCGGCGGCATGACGATCTACTCCGCCATCCTGAAGAACCGACCGGACTTCTTCATCCATTCCGGCGACACGATCTACGCCGACGGGCCGATCCAGTCCGAGGTGAAGCTCCCCGACGGCAGCCTGTGGCGCAATCGGGTGACCGAGGAGGTGGCCAAGCCGGCCGAGACGCTCGCGGAGTTCCGGGGCCGGCACAAGTACAACCTCACCGACCGGAACGTCCTGGCGATGAACGCCGCCGTGCCGATCCTGGCCCAGTGGGACGACCACGAGGTCACCAACAACTGGTGGCCGGGGGAGCCGCTGACCCGGGCCGAGCACCTGAAGAAGAAGTACGCCGACCCGAACGTGCTGGCGCTGCAGCTGCGGGCGGCCAAGGCCTTCCACGAGTACATGCCGATGCGCTTCGAGCCGTCGGAGCCCGGCCGGGTCTACCGCAAGATCGGCTACGGCCCGCTGGTCGACGTGTTCATGCTCGACATGCGCTCCTACCGGGGCCCGAACGGCGAGAACCGGCAGACGGAATACGGGCCCGAGTCCTACTTCCTCGGGCCGCAGCAGATCGCGTGGCTGAAGCGGGCGCTGCTCGAGTCCCGCGCGACCTGGAAGGTGATCGCCGCCGACATGCCGCTCGGCCTCGTGGTGACCTACGACACCGACCGCAATTTCGGCTCGGAGGCGGTGGCGCAGGGCGACGGACCGCCGCTGGGGCGCGAGCTGGAGATCGCCGACCTGCTGCGCTTCATCAAGAGCGCAGGGATCCGCAACACGGTCTGGCTCACGGCCGACGTGCACTACACGGCCGCCCACTACTACGACCCCGACAAGGCGCAGTTCCAGGATTTCGAGCCGTTCTGGGAGTTCGTCTCCGGGCCGCTGCACGCCGGCACCTTCGGGCCGAACGCGCTGGACAACACCTTCGGGCCGCAGCTGCGCTACGTGAAGGCGCCCGACAAGGGCCAGGTGAACCTGTCGCCGGCCGCCGGCTACCAGTTCTTCGGCCACGTGGCGGTGGACGGCGCCACCGAGCAGATGACGGTGACCCTCAAGGACGCGGCCGACACCGACCTCTGGCACGTCACGCTTGATCCCGTGAAGGCGTGAGGCGGACCGCGGGCGGTACGGGCTCGCGATGTCGGCCTGCTCGCCCGTCGACGAAGGGGCGCGGGTCCCCTCTCCCGCACGGGAGAGGGAGCGCGTCGCGCCCCGGCGGCCTGTCCTGAACCGGCGAGGCCCGGGGGCGGAGGGCGAGAGAAACGCGCGGTGCCGGCGCCCCTACGCCATCGTGATGTAGTCGCGCAGGGCCTGGTGCTCGGCCTCGACGGTGGCGATCTTGCGCGCCACCACGTCGCCGATCGAGACCAGGCCGATCAGCCGCCCGTCCTCGCAGACCGGTACGTGGCGGAAGCGCCCGTCGGTCATGAGGGTCATGACCTCCTCGATCGTGGTGGTCCGGCCGCAGGTGGTGACCGCGGTGGTCATGTGGGCCGAGACCGGCGCGTCGAAGGCCGAGCCCCCGTGCCGGGCGAGCGCCCGCATGATGTCCCGCTCGGAGATGATGCCCGCCACCGTCCCGTCGGCCTGGGCGACCACGAGGGCGCCGATCCGCTTGTCGGCGAGGATCTGGATCACCTCATCGAGGGTCTTGTCGGGGCCCACGGTGACGACGGAGCTGCCCTTCTCGGCGAGGATGCGTGCGACGGTCATGGCTCTCTCCCTGTGTGACGCGGCCGGTGCGCCGTCAGCCCGCGGCGCCCTGATGGCGTTCTCGGCCGGGTTGGCCCGGCTCGTTCACATTGTGGCGAGTGTGTGATCGATCCGGCCGGATGGCAAGGTGCCGGGCGTCGATGGCAGGGACTCAGTGCCGGCGCGGCTCTCGGGGATCCACCAGGGGGAACAGGAAGAAGCCCGCGATGAAGCCGCCGAGATGGGCGTCCCAGGCGATGGCGGCGTTCTCGCCGACGAGCGGCACGCTGACGAGGCCGAAGAGCAGGTTGGTCAGCAGCCAGATCACCAGGAACGACACCGCGGTCCGGTTGCGCAGCAGCTCCGGGATCGTCTCGGCGGGACGGGGCGGCGGCACCTGCCAGGCCGGCGCGCCGTAGCCCGAGACCGGCGGCTGGAACACGAAGCGCGCGGCGGCGGCCATCAGGGCCGAGATCCCCGCCGAGGCGCCGACCAGCGGCCCCGCGCTCAGCGGATCGATCAGGATGTGGAGAAGTCCGCCGGCCGCCGTGCCGGCCAGCGCGAGCACGCACCAGCGCACGGCGCCGCAGCGGCGCGCCACCGGGGCGCCGAAGGCCGCGAGCCAGACGCTGTTGAAGATCACGTGCATCCACGAGCCGTGCAGCAGCCCGTAGGTGACGAGCGTCCAGGGCTGGAGGGCGTGCTCGCCCACGATGTAGCGGGCGAAGGCCTCGCGGGCCGCCTCCAGGCCGGGATCGCCCGGATCGGCGGCGGCGCGGATCACCTCGGAGGCCCGGCCGGGATCGAACCAGAGGGTCCAGCGCGCCGGGACCAGCGCGAGGTCGAGGACGAGGCGGATGTCCCAGGTGTCCGGCAGCAGGAACTCGCGCACCGCCTGGATCGCCAGGAGCAGCCCGATCGACGCGGTGACGATGCCCGGCATGTTGAACACGGGCACGCGGCTCTGCCGCGGGAAATCGGGGGAGGCGTCCATCGGCGCACCATGTCGGGGCGCGGCGCGATCGGGCAAGCCCCGGCGACGTATTGAAGCTCGCAAATACCGGTCGGATCGCGGTCCGTATCGCGCACCGCCCCGTCTTCAGTCCGGATCCGTCCCGGACGGCCGCGGCGCGCCCGGCGGGGTGCGACGATTGTGTCGCCGGCCACGACGCGCTACCCCCCGCCCCGCGCGGCGCCGGCGGGACCGGCGGCGCGCGGGTGCGGGAGCCGGCACGGCCCGTGCGCCCGGACGCGGTGAACGCCCGGATCGGCCGGTCACACCCCCGCGGATGTGCCAGAATGATCCGGGGATGAACCACAGGCGTTGAGAATCGGGACACCGATGAAGCATCCCACCAGCCGCATGCTCCACGCCTACTGGGAGCGCCTGCGCGGAGAACGGGCCGCGCCGGAACGCGCCGAGATCGAGCCGGGCGAGATCCGGCACCTCCTCGCCGACAGCCTGATCCTGGAACTCGACATGCCGAGCCGCTCCGCGAGCATCCGGCTCGCGGGGACCCGGGTCTGCGCCCTGTACGGCCGCGAGCTGAAGGGCGAGCCCTTCGCCAAGCTGTGGGGCTCCCGGGCGACGGATCCCTGGCGGATCGTCGAGATCGTGGCCAGCGACACGCTGGGCGTCGTCGCGGGCCTGCGCGGCACCAACGCGGCCGGCGAGGCGGCGGATCTCGAACTCCTGCTCCTGCCCCTGCGCCACCGCGGCCGGACGCAGGTCCGCGCCCTCGGCACCCTCAGCCTCGACGGCGCGCCGCACTGGCTCGGCCTGCGCCCGCTGGTGGAGGCGGAGACCACCTCCCTGCGCATCCTGCCCAGCCGCAGGACCGAGCCGGTCCCGCCCGCCCGCACCGCCGTGCGCACGAGCGCGGGCTACCCCGGGCCGGTGCGCCACGGCCACCTCCTCGTCCACGCCGGCGGGCGCGCCTGAGAACCGTATTCGTCCAAGGTTACGCCCGGTCCGGGACGGCCAGTTCGATCGAATCGGCGCGTGCACCCGAGGAAAGCTTCGGCGCACAAGTCGATCGCGCACGACGCGGCAGGGCTCGACAATGGATGTTTCTACAAGGCCGATCGATCCCGGAGCAGGAAAAAAGGGTTTCGTAACTGTCCGTGCCTAGTCTGCACCGGCCATTCTCCGGCGCAGGACCAATCTCGGAATGATCGCGGTCGAGGCCACCGCTGGAACTGATCTGCGCGGCCTCGCCGCCGAGCCGGCGCGCGGTGCCGCCGACCAGCGCCGCCACCAGCGCGTGCGGGTCGCCGTGCTCGGCCGCTACATGCTGGCCGACCGCCGGGAATATCCCTGCCAGACCGTGGACATGTCGCCGGGCGGCGTGCGGCTGACCTGCGCGGTCAAGGGCGCGGTCGGCGAGCGCGTGGTGCTCTACCTGGAGCATATCGGCCGCATCGAGGGCGTCGTCGCGCGCACCTGCCCGGACGGGTTCGCGGTCCAGCTCAACGCCACGTCGCGCAAGCGGGACAAGCTCGCCTCCCAGCTCACCTGGCTGGCGAACCGGGAGATGCTGGGGCTGCCGGAGGGACGCTCGCACGAGCGCCTCGTGCCGACCAACACGGCGGTGGTCCTGCGCGTCGAGGGCGGCCGCGAGATCCGGGCGCGCCTCATCGACATCTCGATGTCGGGCGTGGCGATCTCCTGCCCGGTGCCGCTGCCCCTCGGCGCCGCCGTCACGGTGGGCAGCACGCCGGGCCGGCTGGTGCGCTACTTCGAGGGCGGCTTCGGCGTGCAGTTCCTGCTGCCGCTCTCCCCCGACCGCTTCCACGCCGGGATGACGCTCTGACGCGCGTGCGGCCGGACCGGCCGGCGGTCAGATCTTCTTGGCGAGCTGCGCGGCGACCTCGTCGGCCGGCCGGGTCAGGTCGAGGGCGCCGAGGAAGCGGTTCTGCGCGTCCATGATGTACACCAGGGCGGTGTGCTCCATCGTGTAGTCGCCGTCCTTGGCGGGCACCTTGCGGGCATAGGCCCGGTACGCCTTCTCGGTGGCGGTGACCTGCTCGGGCGTGCCGGTGAGGCCGGTGATGCGCGGGTCGAAGCTCGACAGGTAGGTCTTGAGGCTCGCCGGATCGTCCCGCTCGGGATCCACCGTGACGAAGGCGACCCGCATCGTCTTGCCCTTCGACCCCAGGGCAGCGAGCACGTCGGAGATCTGCTGCAGGGTGGTCGGGCAGACGTCCGGGCAGTGGGTGAAGCCGAAGAACACGAGGTGCGTCGCGCCGGCGAAGTCGCGCTCGGTGACGGTGCGCCCGTCCTGGTTCACCAGCGTGAACGGGCCGCCGACGCTCGGCACGCCCACCGGTGCCTTGTCGGGCAGGAACGCGAACACCGCCGCCCCGGTCAGGCCGATGAGGCCGAGGCAGAAGGCGAGGAGCGGGACGAGGGCGCGGCGCATGGGACGGGTTCCGACCTCCGGGGAGGCCGGCACAGCACACAACGGCGCGCGGAGGCAAGCCGGCGCGGTGCCGCCGGCCGACCGATCGGCGCCGCGCCGGCGCGACCGCTACGGCTTCGAGGCCGGCTCCCCCGCGGGGCTCGCCGGGGCGGCGCCCTTCGGCGGCTCCTTGCCGAGATAGACGTATTCCGGCGCCGCCCGGAGCTGGTCCTTGGTCGTGTCGATCCGCGCCTGGAGGGTCTTGCCGTCGGTGCGGTCGAGCTTGAGCACGGACGGGTCGACCGCGACGTATTTCGAGCCGATCCCCAGGAAGCCGCCGACCCCGATGATCCAGGCCTTCACGGCCCCCTTCTGGTCGAGGACGAAGTCGGCGATCTGCCCGATCGTCTCGTTGGCGCCGTTGACGACGCTGGAGCCGATCAGCTTGCTGGCGACCATGTCGTCGGGGGCCTGGGCCACGAAGGTCGGGCGCAGGCTGTCGGCCATGGTGGCGGGCTGGCCGGGGACCGGGGTCGCGGCGGCGCCGCCGTCCGGCTTGGCGCCGTCCGATCTGGCGCCGTCGGTCTGCGCCGAGGCGGTGGCGAGGCCGGCCAGCAGGAGGGCCGAGGCGAGGAGCGGGGTGCGCATCGGAGCAGGTCTTTCAGACGGGGGCCGCACAGGGGGGTCGCGCCGCCTCAAGGTTCTGGCGGGGCTTAAGTTCCGCGCGGTCTCGGCCCCGGCGGGGGCCGGCCCGGCGGTTTGCCGGCTGCGCGTCGGCGCCGGGGGCCTTTGACGGCGGGGCCTTCCGCCCCGCACAAGGCCGGCGCCATGCTCCGCCTCGCCCTCTACCAGCCCGATATCCCGCAGAACACCGGCACGATGCTGCGCATGGCCGCCTGCCTCGGGCTGGCGGTGGAGATCGTGGAGCCCGCGGGCTTCGACGTCTCGGACCGCCACCTGCGCCGCTCGGGCCTGGACTACCTCGACCACGTGGCGATCACCCGGCACCGCTCCTTCGCGGCCTTCGCGGCGTGGCGGGCCGAGGCCGGGATCCGGCTCGTCCTCGCCACCACGGCGGGCGCCGTGCCCTACACGGACTTCGCCTTCCGCCCGGACGATTGCCTGATGGTCGGGCGCGAATCCGCCGGCGTGCCCGAGGCGGTGCACGCGGCCGCCGACGCCCGGATCGTGGTGCCGATCCGGGCGGGCCTGCGCTCGCTCAACGTCGCGGTCGCGGCCGCGATGATCGCCGGCGAGGCCCTGCGGCAGGTGTCCGGGACGGCCCGACCAGATCTCTAGGATCGTGACGCCTCTCGGGTCGGCCGCCGTCTTCGCGAGCGGAGCGAAGCGATCCAGGCGGCGCCACGCTCGGCCGATGTCCCGCTGCACTGGGTTGCTTCGCCGCGCTCGCGAGGACGGGATCGGCAACGGATCGCGTCCGGCTCGCTTGGTACAACGGGACTCATCCTCACCCCGCGAGACGCGCCGCCGCATGGACGACACCGCCTTCACGCCCTCCCGGCGCCACGCCGATCTGGGCCCCGCCTTCTTCGATCCGGTGACGCCGGCCCGGTTCCCGCGGACGATCCTGCGCTACCGCAACCAGACTTGGGCGAAGCGGGTCGGACTGGGCGGCCTGTCCGAGGCGGCGTGGATCGCCCATTTCGGCCGGTTCGAGCCCCTGCCGGGCAGCTTCGAGACGCCGCTGGCCCTGCGCTACCACGGCCATCAGTTCCGCGCCTACAATCCGGACCTGGGCGACGGGCGCGGCTTCCTCTTCGCGCAGCTGCACGACCGCCTGGACGGGCGCCTCCTCGACCTCGGCACCAAGGGGAGCGGCACGACGCCCTGGTCGCGCGGCGCCGACGGGCGGCTCACCCTCAAGGGCGGCGTGCGCGAGGTGCTGGCCACCGCCCTCCTGGAGGCGCAGGGCGTCTACACCTCGAAGAGCTTCAGTCTGATCGAGACCGGCGAGGACCTCGTGCGCGGCGACGAGCCCTCGCCGGCACGCGCCTCGGTGCTGGTGCGCCTGTCCCACGGCCACATCCGCATCGGCAGCTTCCAGCGCTTCCTGGCGCTCGGCGAGCCGGACAACATCGCCCGGCTCCTCGACCACACGATCGCGACCCACCGGCCGGAGCTCTGGCGCGACGGCGTGGAGGATCGCGCCGTCGCCTTCCTGGAGGACGTGGTCGCCCGGGTCGCCCGGATGGGCGCGCAGTGGTCGGCGGCCGGCTTCGTCCACGGGGTCCTCAACAGCGACAACATCAACGTCACCGGCGAGAGCTTCGATTACGGGCCCTGGCGCTTCCTGCCGCATTACGATCCGGACTTCACGGCCGCCTACTTCGACGAGACCGGGCTCTACAGCTTCGGCCGCCAGCCGGAGGCCCTGTTCTGGAACCTCGCCCGGCTCGCCGACTGCCTGCTGGTGCTGGCCCCCCAGGCGCGCTTGGAAGCGGCGCTCTCCGGATTCGGGCCGGCCCTGCAGGAGGCGTTCGCCGAGGCCCTGTTCCGCCGGCTCGGCCTCGCCCCGGCGACGCGGCCGGAGACCGACCGGCTGGTCTCGGCGGTCTGGCGGTTCCTCGCGGAGACGCGGGCGCCCTTCGAGCGGTTCTTCTTCGACTGGTACGGCGGCCTCGCGAGCGCGACCCGCGCGCAGGCCGGGCCGTCCGCCGGCCACTACGCGCACGAGGCCTTCGCGCCGGTGCGGGCCGCGCTGGAGCCGCTCGCGCCCGCCCCGGGCGCGCGGCTCGACCATCCCTACTTCGCGGAGGCGCCCTGCACGCTCCTGATCGACGAGGTGGAGGCGTTGTGGGCCCCGATTGCCGCGGCGGATGACTGGTCCCTGTTCGAGGCCAAGCTCGCGGGAGTGGCCCGGATGGCCGAGGCCTGCGGGACAGCGCCCGCCTCGGCCTGAGCGGCCTCCTCCTCGGCGAGCCGTCGGCGCTCCTCGGCGTAGCCCCCCGCGATGGCGAGATCGACCAGGCGCCGGGTCAGCCGGAAGGCCAGCCAGAACAGGGCGAGGCAGAGAAGCGTCGCGGCGGCGGCCTTGAGCGGGTCCACGGGGTTCCTCCGGTGATGTCTCCTCGGGCGGAGCGGCCCTCTTAGTGCCGAGGCGGGCCGCGGGGCAATTGGACTTCGTGCCGAGATCGAGCCCGCGGCGCGTCGTCCCGGGCTCGCCGCGCGGCGCCGGACCCGAGACCCGGCCGGAACATGCTATGGCGGCCGGCGGCCGGATCCCGATATCCGGCGCTGAAGATCCCTCGATCAGGCGGATACCCGTGCGCGAGACCTTCCACATCGAAGTCCTCGGACCGGAGCCGGACGAGATCCAGACGCGGATCTCCGTGCGGGTCGGCAGCCTGGAGAGCGCGCAGGAGCGGGCCCTGCGGCTGTTCGCCCGCGCCCGGGTGCCGCAGCGCTCGGGCGAGCCGGCCGAGGCGGTCCGGGTGATCGACGGCGCCGGCCGCGAGGTGTTCTATCGGACGCGCTTCGACGCGGGGGATTGAGGCGCGAGGACACTGCCGATGCGCACAGCCCTGATCCTGCCGGTCCTCGTCCTCGCGGCCGGCGCGCTGTTCCTGCGCAGCTACACCCTGCCGCCAGCCCCGGACCGCCGGGGCGGGACCACGCTTCTGCTGACCTGGCCGAACCGCCCGGCCTTCGGCAGCCCCCGGGCCGACTGCCTCGCCGGGCCGCCCGACGAGCCGGTCCTGCCCTGCCTCATCGCCTCCGTCGCCCGGGCGCGGGACGACGGGTACACGCTGCTGCAGCTGCCGTTCTGCGCGACCTGCTACGACCTGTCCGGGCGGATCGCCGTCACGGGCCGCGACGCGGCGGCGACGCGGGCGCGGCTGGAGCAGATCGCCCGCTTCGGATGGTGAGACGCGCCCGGGCAACGCGCTCCCGGGCCCGCTCCAGGGTCCGGGCCACCGGGAACAGCGGATCGCGGCCCGCCTCCACCAGCAGATGGGCGATCGGCCGGCGCGCGGTCCAGAAGGTGGTGCCGAGGGCGAAGTCCGGCGGCGCGCAGGAATCGATCCGGTCGATCGGCCAGTCGCCCCCGGCCACCGCCTCGGTCAGCCGGTGGACGAGCTGGACCCCCGGCGCGGTCTCCGGCCGCGTCTCGTCGTTGGCGATCTTCAGCACCCAGGCCTCGCGGCCGGTGACCGGCAGGATCAGGGAGGCCAGGAGCCGGTCGCCCCGACGCAGGCGCGCGATCCGCACGCCGTCCGCGGCCCCGAGATCGGCCCCGAGATCGGCCCCGAGATCGGCACTGAGATCGGCACTGAGATCGGCCAGGGCGGCGCGCAGGAAGGCGATCTCCGCCGGCCGCTGCGCCAGGCTCGTGCCGGCCTGACCCTTCCAGCCGGCGGCCTCCAGGGCGACGTGGGCGTCGAGGGCGGGGCCGAGGGATTCGGGCGCGGCGAGGATCTCGAAGGTCACGTGCCCCGCCGCCTCGAGGCGCGCGCGGGCGCGGCGGAGCTTGCGGCGGCGCTGCCCGGAGAGGTGCCCGAGATAGGAGGCCCGCGCCTCCGGCCCGCGGCCGGTCAGGTCGAGCAGGCCGCGGTCGTGCGGCCAGTACGCGGCGCGGCGCCCGCCACACGCCGTCAGGAGTTCAGGCAGGGGGCCGTCGGTTGGAGCGTTCGGCAGGAGGAGGCGCGGCGGCAGGCCGAGGGCGCCCGGCGCGGCGAGCAGCCCCGCCAGGGCGGCCTCCGGGGCGGCGCCGTCGAGGAGCGGCGCCCCGAACGGGGCGTAGCCGTGGGTCCAGCCCACGAGCAGCGGCAGCGGCACGCCCCAGCGGCGGCGCGACGGCCGGAACGGCCAGGCGGCGAGGAGCCGGGCCCCGGGCGCCTCGGGGGGCCGGTCGGCGACGAGGAGGAGCCGGACGCCCGCCCCGAAGGCGTCGCGGGCCGCCAGGGCGTAGCCCGCCTCGTAGAACGGGTTGCGCACCAGGCTCGCCCGACCCAGGGCCCGCCAGGCCGGGACCCAGGGCGCCGCCCCGTCGAGGGGCCGGACCGCCGCCACGAGCCCGCCGGGAAGCGCGGCCGTGTCCGATGGGGTGTCCGACGCGGGGCCTGCCATCGCGGGACCGTCAGGCCGCGAGACGGTGACGGATCGCGCCGGCGAAGCCGAGCACGTCGTAGCGCCACGCCGTCACCCCGGCGGCGGCGGTGAGCAGGACGAGGCGCAGGGCCTGTCCCGGCGGCAACAGGCCGCCGGGGACCAGGGCGATGCCGGCATTCACCGCGCCGCAGGCCAGCGCGATCCCGGCGATGCCGGCCATGTCGGCGAGCGGCAGCGGCATCGTCGTGCCGGTCCGGCGGGCGCCGAGCACCAGCACGAGGCAGGCCGCGCTCTGGCCGCCCGCGAAGGCGAGGGCCGCCCCGGCGGCGCCGAAGCGCGGGATCAGCAGGAGCGACAGCGCGGCGACGGTGGCGAGGGTCGCGAACGCGGCGGCCGCCTCCAGGCCGCTGGAGCGGGCGAAGTAGATCACCTGCCCGAAATAGTAGGCGCGGAACATCATCAGGATGCTCGCCAGGATCAGCACCGGGGCGAGCTCCCGCGCCTCGGCCCGGTAGTCGGGCCCGAGCAGCACCGCCACGACCAGATCGTCGAAGCACAGGAAGAACACGGCCCCGAAGGCCGCGATCAGCGTCATGGCCCGTGCGGCGTCGCGCAGCACCCCGGAGGCCGCCGCCATCCCGCCCACCCGCGCCTCGCGCTTGGCGATCGAGATCAGCGACAGGGCGATCGCCTCGCCGAACACGATGAAGCTCTGCTTCAGGAAGTCGGCCAGGGCGCCGTAGGCGCCGAGCCCCGCCGGCCCCACCGTCTTGGCGATGATCAGCCGGTCGAGGCTCTGGGCGAGCGCCGCAGTCCCGAAGGAGAGGACGAGCGGCCAGCCGTAGGCGAACAGCCGCAGCGCCTCCGCGCGGCTGCCGCGGCCGGGCATCATCGGGGCGATCGTGGCCGCGGCCGGCAGGGAGGCCAGGGCGTTGGCGGCCGCCACCGCGAAGGCGAGGTGCAGGGGATCCTGCGAGAGGTGCAGCGCCAGGCTGCCGAGGGCCAGGATCAGGACGGCGCGGCTCATCACCGAGGCCGCCACCGCCCCGGCCCGCAGGCGGGTGCGGGCGATCTCGGTGGAGCCCTCGAATAGGGTGGTCCCGAAGGCCAGCGCCAGGATCGCGGCCGCCATCCGCGCCGGCATCAGGCCGAGGGCGGCGGCGAGCGCGCTGCCGAGCCCGGCGAGGAGCAAGGTGCCGCCCAGGATCCGCACCACGGTGCCGACCTGCGCGGGCTCGCGCGCCTCGTCGTAGAGGGCGAAGAACGCGAATTTCGGCCACTGGCAGGTCGCCCCGTAGAGCACCAGCGCCCAGGACAGGACGTACAGGTAGGTGCCGTAGCTCTCCACCGGCGCGAGCCGCGTGAACACCGCCACGGAGGCCATGTTCAGGGCGGCCGCGAAGCCCCGCGAGCCGACATAGATCAGGCTGTGCCGGGCGATCATGTCCTAGAACCGGTCAGACGCACCACGACCTCGCACCACGCTGGGACAGACCGGCCCGTGGCGGGAGGTAACGCAGGGACGGCGCGCATGACAGCCCGGGCTCTGCAGGCGGCGTGCCGCCGGCCCCGGCCCTCAGCCCTCGCCCCGCGGGCGGATCAGCGACGTGCCGGTCATCTCGGCCGGCTGGTCCAGTCCCATCAGGTCGAGGAGCGTCGGCGCCACGTCGGCCAGCCGTCCGTCGGCCAGGGTCACGCCGTCGACGCCGACGAGCGCGGCGGGCACCGGGTTGAGGGTGTGGGCGGTGTGCGGCTCGCCGGTCTCGGGATCGCGCATCATCTCGCAATTGCCGTGGTCGGCGGTCACCAGCAGCGCCCCGCCCTGGGCCGTCACCGCCTCGACGACGCGGCCGAGGCAGGTGTCGACGGTCTCCACCGCCTTCACGGCGGCCGCGAGGCAGCCGGTGTGGCCGACCATGTCGGGGTTGGCGAAGTTCAGGATGATGAGGTCGTAGCGCCCGGAGCCGATCGCCTCCACGGCGCGGTCGGTGAGTTCGGGCGCCGACATCTCCGGCTGCAGGTCGTAGGTCGCGACCTTCGGCGAGGGCACGAGGATCGCGTCCTGCCCCGCGAAGGGCTCCTCGCGGCCGCCGTTCATGAAGTAGGTGACGTGCGGGTACTTCTCGGTCTCAGCCATGCGCAGCTGCGCGCGCCCGGCCCGGGCCACGGTCTCGCCGAGGCCGTTGGGCAGGTCGAGGGCCCCGAACAGGGTCTCGGCGAAGGCGTCGATCTCGACGCTGTACTGGACGATCCCCAGGGCGGCGGCGAACCGGACCGTGCGCGCGCGCTCGAAGCCCGCGAAGGCCGGGTCGAGCAGCGCCTCCAGGATCTGCCGGGTCCGGTCGGCGCGGAAGTTGAAGCTCAGGATGCCGTCGCCGTCCCGCATGCCGGCGTAGTCGCCGATGATCGCGGGCCGCATGAACTCATCGGACACGTCCTGCGCGTAGGACGCGGCAACCGCCTGCCCGGCCCGCTCGAACCGGGTCCCGCGCGCCTCCGTGAGGGCGTCGTAGGCCGTCTGGACGCGCTCCCAGCGCCGGTCGCGGTCCATGCCGAAGTAGCGGCCGCACAGCGTCGCGATGCGGGCGCCCTTCGGGAGGGCGGCCGCGACGTCGGCGATGCAGGTGGCGGCCGAGCGGGGCGGCATGTCGCGCCCGTCGGTGAAGCCGTGGAGCCGGACCGGGATGCCGGCCGTCGTCAGCGCGCGCGCCAGCGCGACGGCGTGGTCCTGGTGCGCGTGGACGCCGCCGGGCGAGAGCAGGCCGACGAGGTGGCAGGTCCCCCCCGACGCGCGCAGCGCCTCGATGAACCGGACCAGAGCCGGGTTCCGGGCGAGGGAGCCGTCGGCGACCGCCGCGTCGATCCGCGGCAGGTCTTGCAGGACGACGCGGCCCGCGCCGATGTTGAGGTGGCCGACCTCGGAATTGCCCATCTGCCCGTTGGGCAGGCCGACATCGGCGCCGAAGGTCGTCAGCCGCGACCGGGGGCGCTCCCGCATCAGACCGTCGAAGACCGGCGTCCTGGCCTGGTGGACGGCGTTGTCGGCCACCGCGTCCCGCAGACCCCAGCCGTCGAGGATCACGAGCATCACGGGACGCGGGGTACTGTCGGGCACGGTCACAACTCTCCTGGGCTGCCGCGCGGCGCGCGGCCGGTCTCCGGGCCCTGACGCGGCCGGATCGTTGCGCGTGTCGATAATCGCCTTGGTCGCGCGAGACCACCGCCCCGAAGGGCCAATGGGCGACGGATGCGAGAGAGCGTCGGGCTTCTGACATGCCCCGGCCGCGCTCCGCACATGGCGGGGCGCGGCTGGCGGGACGCGGCCGGAAAGGCGCGGCCGACGGGGACTCAGGCGGTCAGTTGACGCGCGCCGCGTCGGATCCCGGCGGGAGGCCGAGCAGGCGGCGCTTCCTTCGCAGGGCGGCCCGGAGCAGCGTCCGCCGGTAGCCCGGATAGGACAGGAACCCCGCCGCCCAGGACAGGTGCATGGTCACGGCCGCCGGGCCGCTCATGACCAGGACGGGTTCCCGCGCCTTCAGCGCCAGGGCGAGGCCGCTCAGGACGCAGCCCCCGGCATAGAGCAGCAGCGGGATCAGCAGGGCGGGCATCAGGGCTGCCAGCGGCAGGGCCGCGACGGCGTAGAGCAGGACCAGGGCCGGAAGGATCTGGCGGGCGCGCGGCAGGCTGGCGTGCTTCTCGAGGGTCCGCGCGCAGCCGCGCCCGTAGTGGAGGTACTGCCGGGCGAGGCTGCGGAGGCAGGCGCGCGGGAAGTACGTGATGGCGAGCTCGGCGGCGAGGTAGATCCGCCCGCCCGCCGCGCAGAGCCGCCGGTCGAGTTCGGCATCCTCGTTGTGGGTGAAGGTCTCGTCGTAGCCGCCGACCCGCAGGAACTCGCGCCGGTCGAAGGCCGCGTGGTGGCCGTGGGCGACGTAGCCCGAGATGCCGCCCTGCCGGTGGGCCGAGCCGCCGTTGCCGAGGCGGCTGTTCTGCGCCGCCGCGATCGCCCTCTGCAGCGGCGTGACCCCGACGGTCCGCAGCGGCACGACCACAGAGACGGCCTGGCGCAGGCGCATCGTGCCGACGAGGTTCTGCACGAATCCCTTCGGATAGACGGCGTGGCAATCGGCGCGGACGAGGTAGGCGGAGGCGGGATGCGCCAGTCGCGCGGCGAGGTTGATCGCCGCCGCCTGGATGCGGCGCTCGTTGTGGACGAGCCGGATGCGGGGGTCGCGGGCGCTCAGGGCGGCGACGATCGCGCAGGTGTCGTCGCGACTGCCGCCGTCCAGCACCAGCAGCTCGCAGGCGATGGCGTCCCGGTCGGGCAGCACCGACGCGATGGCGTCGGCGATGTGCGCGGCCTCGTTCAGGGCCGGCATGGCGATCGTCACGAGCGGAGCGCCGGCGGCGCTCACGGGGTCCTGCATGGCGGTTCTCCCGAAACCTGGTCCCGGTCGCCGGCCGATGAGGGCCGGTCGTCCCGGACGGGGACCGACGCCGCGTGCGGCGCGCCCCCGAGGTCTCATTTGTCGTGATTGGCTACGATTACGGTCGTTGATCACAACCACCACTTCAGTCGGCCGGACCGATACGACGAAAGGTGTAATTCGGACCGCCGCACCGCGATGATAGCCCGTTCCGGCGGGACGACCGGGCGGCACGACTTCCGATTCGCACCGGGTCCCCGAGCTCGACCACGGGCTCAGAGCGTCATGCGGGACCGCCTCGAATGATGAAATCTTTGGATGCGCTTGCCCTCGGCACGCCGGAACGCGGGCCGACCGAACAGCGGACCGACCCGTCGACGCTGCGGGTGACCGAGATCGCGCCCGACGACCGGATCGTCGCCTTCGACGCGGTCGGCCTCTGGCAGTATCGCGACCTGCTGCGCGTCCTGATCCTGCGGGACCTGAAGGTGCTCTACCGGCAGACCGCCATGGGCGCCTCCTGGGCGATCGCGCAGCCGCTCTTCACCGTCCTGATCTTCACGGTGATCTTCGGCCACTTCGCCAAGATCCCCACCGACGGCGCCCCCTACGCACTCTTCGCCGGCAGCGCGGTCGTCCTGTGGACGTACTTCTCCGAGGCGGTGCGGCGCAGCGCCAACGGCCTCGTGGCGGAGGCCGAGCTGATCCGGAAGATCTACTTCCCGCGGCTGGTCATCCCGCTGGCGACGGTGGTGTCGCCGATGGTCGACTTCGCCATCGCGCTCGGCGTGCTGCTGGCCCTTATGGCTTGGTACGGGGCGGTGCCGGACTGGCACCTCGTGCTGGCCGTCCCGACCCTGATCGTGACGGCGATGCTCGCCCTCGGCGTGAGTCTCTGGCTCGGGCCGATCAACGTCCGCTTCCGGGACATCAAGCACACGCTGCCGTTCGTGATCCAGATCTGGATGTACGCCTCGCCGATCGTCTACGCGTCGAGCATCGTGCCCGCCTCGGTGCGCTGGATCTACGCGCTCAACCCGATGGTCGGCCTGATCGAGGCGTTCCGGTTCGCCATCCTGGGCGGCACGCCGCCCGACGCCTTCGCGGTCGCCGTCTCGGTCACGGCCGCCTTCGCCCTGCTCATCAGCGGACTGATCTTCTTCCAGCGCATGGAGCGCTCCTTCGCGGATGTAATCTGATGTCGATGGCAATCAGCGTTCAGGATATCGGCAAGCAGTACTGGCGCGCCCCCCGCGCCGCGCACCAGAACTCGCTGCGCGACGCGCTCAGCGAGGGCGTCCGCGGCCTGGTGACCCGCCGCGCGGCGGCGCGCCCGTCGCAGGAGAGCTTCTGGGCGCTGAAGGAGGTCAGCTTCGGCATCCGGCACGGCGAGAATGTCGGCATCATCGGCCTCAACGGCGCAGGCAAGAGCACGCTCCTCAAGCTCCTGTCGCGGATCGCCGCGCCGACCACCGGCCGGATCCGCCTCGAGGGCCGGGTCGGGGCCCTGCTCGAGGTCGGCACCGGTTTCCACCGGGAGCTGACCGGCCGCGAGAACATCTTCCTCTACGGCTCGATCCTCGGGATGGACCGCCGGGAGATCGCCGCGAAGTTCGACGCGATCGTCGCCTTCTCGGAGATCGGCGACTTCATCGACATGCCGGTGAAGCGCTACTCCAGCGGCATGTATGTCCGGCTGGCCTTCTCGGTCGCCGCGCATCTCGAGCCCGACATTCTGCTCCTCGACGAGGTGCTGGCGGTGGGCGACTACACCTTCCAGCGCAAGTGCATGGACTTCGCCCGGCGCCTCCAGGGCAAGGGTTCGACGATCCTGCTGGTCTCGCACAACATGTTCAGCATCAAGACCATGTGCGAGCGGGTGATCTACATCAAGGGCGGCCGCGTCGCCTACGACGGCCCCACCGACGAGGGCCTGACCCACTACGAGCGGGACAGCTACCTCGCCGACACCGCGTGGTTCCGCCCCGACACCGGCGACCTGCCGGTCCGGATCAGCGACGTGACGATCGCCGACGAATCCGGCGCGCCGCGGACGTTGTTCCGCCACGGCGAGCGGATGCGGATCCGGGCCCGCTACAGCGCCGCCGAGCCGATCGCCGACCCGCACGTCCTGTTCTCGATCACCCGGTCCGACGAGCTGCTCTGCTGCAATTTCAGCACCCAGGCGGACGGCGCCGGCCTGACTGCCCTCGCGGGCGAGGGCGAGGTGGAGCTGCTGACGCCGCCGCTGACCCTGACCGCCGACACCTACACGGTCTCGATGGTGGTCCGGCAGCGCGGCTTCGAGCGGCTCCTCGCGGCCAAGATCGGCGGCCGCTTCCACATCGAGCACCCCGTCTTCGCGCCGGACGTCTTCGGCGTGTTCCACGAGGCGGGGACCTGGACAACGAACGGCGCCGCGTCGCAGCGCTGAGGCCCGGAGGGCGTGATGGTCAGAGGCGCGTTTGAACCCGTCCGTGACAGCGACGGCGAAACCGCGGGCGGGACGGCGTCCCGCGCCGGGCGGATCCGGTCGAACTTCGCGGCCTTCGATGCCCGGGTGCGGCACGCGGAGCGTCTCGCGGCGGCCGGCAACCATGCCGGCGCGGCCGTGGAGACCGCCATCGCGGCGACCCTGGCGGCGCACCGGCACTGCGGCGTGTTCGCGAGCCCGCGCCTCGAACGGTTGATGACCGGGATCGGCCGGACCCTCGACGGCGGCGGCCCGGACCGCGCGCGGGCCGACGGGGCTCCGTACCGGCGCGTCCTCCACGTCTGCACGCAGCTCGCCCCGGTGGGCGGCCTCACCAAGATGCTCGCGCTCTGGATCGGCGCCGACCGCAACCGGGTCAACGGCGTCGCCCTGACCCAGCATCGCGGCCCGGTCGACGGGCGGATCACCGCCGCGGTGCGCGAGAGCGGCGGCGGGATCCACCACCTGAACCACCACAAGGGCGACAAGCTCGCCTGGGCGCGGGAGCTGCGCCAGATCGCGCGCGGCTACGACGTCGTCGTCCTGCACATCCACTGCGAGGACGTGGTCCCGCTGATCGCCTTCGCGGATCCGGCGAAGAGCCCGCCGGTCCTGCTCCTCAACCACGCCGACCACCTGTTCTGGATCGGGACGCGGATCAGCCACGCGGTGATCAACCTGCGCGAGGCCGCGCGCCGGCTCGCCGTCACGCGGCGCGGCGTCGATCCGGCCCGCAGCCTCCTGCTGCCGACCCTGATCACCCTGCCCGAGCGCCAGCGCGCTCGCAGCGCGGCCAAGCAGGCCCTGGGCGTCCCGGAGGACAGCGTCCTCCTGGTCTCGGTGGCCCGGGGGGCCAAGTACCGCAACGTCGGGCCGGTCACCTACGCGGATCGCCACGTCGACCTGCTCGCGGCACATCCGCAGGCCCGGCTCATCGTGGTCGGCCCCGGCGAGCGGGCCGACTGGGAACGGGCCCGGGCCGCCACCGGCGGGCGCATCACGGCCCATCCCGAGCTGTCGGACCCGCGGGTCTTCTTCGAGGCGGCCGACATCTACGTCGATTCCTACCCGTTCGTGTCGTCGACCTCGATGCTGGAGGCCGCCGCCTACGGGCTGCCGCTGGTCACGCGGTTCGAGGCGCCCGCGGCGGCGGAGATCGTGGCGATCAACCATCCGGGGCTCGACGTCACGGCCCGGGTCGCCCACGACCAAGCCGCCTACGAGGCCCACCTCACGGCGCTCATCACCGACGCGGCGGCGCGGGACGCCGCGGGCGCCGAGAGCGCCGCCGCGGTCGCGGGCCTCTACGCGCCGGCCGCCTGGCTGGCGGGACTCGACGCGATCTACGCGCAGGCGCTGGACCTGCCCCGCCTGCCCCCGGAGGCCGACGCGCCCGGCCCGGCCGAGACGCCCCATCTCGGCGAGCCCGACCTGCGCCACCAGGACATGTTCGGCTCGGACTTCCCCGTGTCGGAGATGACCAAGAACTACATCGGCATGCTGCCGCTGCGGCAGCGCGTCGCCTCCTGGCTGGCCCTGCGCCGCGCCGGCGACTTCTCCGGCCTCTGGGAGCCGGTGCGGCTTCTCCTCCCGGAATGGCTGGTCCGCAACGTGAAGGACCGGTTCGGCCCGCTGCGGCTCCGAGCGCAGATCCCCGGCGCCTGAGGCCGCCCCGGGCCCGGGTGGCCGCGGATCGGTCACGCCGGACGGCGCGCGCGTCGCGGGAGGCCGGGTCGCCCGCCCGCGCCTCTACAGCCCTCACCGGTCCGCGGGACGAAGGCCCGCGCGCCGCCGCAGGGGCGGCGGAGCCGCCAGGACCGCGTGGAATCCTGGGCGGCCCGCCGAACACCACAGGGACAGCGCGAGCGCGCTCCGCGGCGCGGGCCCTGGGAGGGTCCGCGCCGCGGAGCGACAGCCTTGTCGGCCTCAGCGCGTCTTCGGCTCGGCGGTCAGCGGCCGGGCGGCCGGCCCGGTGGCCAGGGCCAGCAGGGCCGCGCGCACGCGCGTCGGCCGGAAGGCCTGCCGGATCGCCCGGTGCGGCATCAGGCGGAATGCCGTGAGGAACGCCCCCGCGGCGGCGCGGCGGTCGCCGCGGGCCATGTGGGCCTCGGTGGCGTCCAGCAGAGCGTCGTAGTAGCCCTGCACGGTCCCGAAATAGAGCCGCAGGGCCGCGAGACGCGAGACGCCGAGCGCCGGCGCGTGGCGTCGGAAGACCAGGCGGGTGAAGTGGATCCGGCGGGCGATTAGGCGGTCGAAGGTCCCGGCCGGCCGCTGCCGGAAATGCACGCAGGGCGCGGCGACGAAGCCGACGCCGTGGCCGCGGACAGCGCGCAGCTGCCAGTCCCAGTCCTGATCGCCGAGCAGGGCCTCGTCGAACAGGCCGATCGCGTCCACGACGGCCCGGCGCACCACCGTCGCCCCGATCTGCGGGAAGTAGCCGCTCAGCATGCGGCGCAGCAGCGCGCCCTTGTCGGACGGAAGTTCCGGCGGCCAGGGGCCGTAGGTCGGCACGAGGTCGTGGTCGGCGGTGACGATCTGCCCGAACACGACCCCGAGCTCCGGATCGGCCTCGAACAGGCGCAGATGCTCCCGGATATGCGCCGGCTGCCAGACGTCGTCGTCGTCGAGGAACGCCACGTAGGGCGCGCTCGCCCGGGTCAGGCCGGCATTGCGGGCCGCGCCGGCGCCGGGCCGGTCGACGGGGACGTGGATCGCGCCGAACGCGGCGGCGACCTCGGCGGCCGGCCCCGCCGCGCCGTTGTCGCCGACGATGATCTCGAAGGCGAGGTCGGGGCCTTCCAGGGCGCGGATGCTCGCCAGGGCCTCGCGCAGGAAGGCGGGCCGGTTGCAGGTGGGCACCACGACGGAGACGCGGCGCTGCGCGGGTCGGTTCATACCCACTCCTCCCAGGCGTCGTAGGCGCCCCGGAGCAGGGCACCGAAGACGAGATCGTTGTCGAACTGCGTGACGAAGCTGCGCGCCAAGGTTCCGGCGGGACGGGTCTCCACCGCCTGCGCGTAGACGATCCGGTAGCCCGCCTCCCGGGCCGCGTGGGCGGCCGCCCGCGTCCAGTTCGCAGACTGCCCCAGGGGTATCGCGAAGGAGTCGGGCAGGACGCCGAGGCGGGCCCCGATGGCGCGCCGGGATTCCTCCAGCTCCTCGGCCGCCTCTTCCGCGCTGAGGCGCCCGAAATCCGGGTGGGTCACGGAATGGCTGCCGATCTCGACCCCGTTGGCGGCCAGCGCCTCGATGGCGCCCCAGCCGAGGACACCCGGCGGCGCGCTCTCGGGCCGGTCGAGCCAGCCCGACACGATGAACAGGGTCCAGGGGATCCCGAGATCGCTGAGGACCGGCGCCGCCCCGCTGAGGACGCTGCGCCAGCCGTCGTCGAAGGTGATGGCGAGGTCCCGCGCGCCGCCGCGCCCGTCGGCGATCGTGGCCGCCGGCACGAAGCGGTAGCCGAGACCGAGCGCGCGCTCGAGCTGGTGGCGGAAGCGCGCGGGAGAGACGTCGTTGACGCCGCATTCCGACTGGCCGACCGAGTGGTAGCAGAGGATGCGGCCGCCCGGCGCCGGGCGCCGGATCCGGGCGAGGGCGAGCGTCGTGCGCTCGCAGGCCATCCGTGCGGCGGCGACGCGCGGGCGCGTCAGGCCGACCGCCCGGGCGAGGCTCTTGACCGGTGCGGGGATCATCGCAGGGCGTCGCGCAGGCCGTCGACGACCTGGTCCTGCTCCGCCTCCGTCATCGCCGCGTAGAGCGGCAGCAGGATCGCGTGGTCGCGCGCCCGCTCGGATTCGGGCAGCGCGAACCGCCGCGGCGCCTCCGCGTAGGGCGGCTCCAGATGCGCGCACATGATGCCCCGGCGGGTGGCGATGCCCCGGTCGAGCATCGCCTGCATGACCGCCTGCTGGTCCGCGTCGTCCGGGAGGCGGACGCAGTAGCTCTGCCAGTTGCTGCGCAGCCCCATCGGCTCGGGCGGCGGCGTCACCCCGGGGAGATCGGCGAGCCGCGCGCGGTAGCCGTCGGCGAGGGCGCGGCGCCGGGCGATCAGGTCGGGCAGCCGCTTCAGCTGCTCCCGGCCGATGGCCGCCTGCACGTCCGTCATCCGGTAGTTGAAGCCCGCGATGGAGTACGCCTCGACCACCACCTTGGCGCTGCCGTGGCGGGCGATGTCGGAGACGCTCATCCCGTGCTGGCGCAGCAGCCGGAAGGTCCGGTCCCACGCGGCGTTGGCGGTGGTGATCATGCCGCCGTCGCCGGTGGTCAGCACCTTGCGCGGGTGGAACGAGAAGCAGGCGATGTCGCCCGCCGGGCTGCCGATCGGCCGCCAGACGTCGCCCTGGAGCCGCTCGGAGCCGATGGCGCAGGCGGCGTCCTCGATCACCGGGATGCCGGAGCGGCGCCCGATCGCGGCGATCGCCTCCAGGTCGCAGGGCATGCCCATCTGGTGGACGCAGACGATCGCCTTCGTTTTCTCGGTGATCGCCGCCGCGGCGGCGTCCGGGGCCATGTTGTAGGTCGCCGGGTCGATGTCGACGAAGATCGGCGTCGCCCCGCACTGGGCGATGGCGTTGGCGGTGGCGATGAAGCTGTGGCTCACCGTCACCACCTCGTCGCCGGGGCCGACCCCGACGGCGAGCAGGGCGAGATGCAGCGCGGTCGTGCAGTTCGAGACCGCGCAGGCGTGGGGCGCGCCGACGATCGCGGCGAACTCCGTCTCGAAGGCCGCGACCTGCGGCCCCTGGGTCAGCCATCCGGAGCGGACGACGGCGGCGGCGGCCTCGGCCTCGGGGGCGCCGACTTCGGGCTTGGCGATCGGGATCATGCGAGCGCCCGCCGCAGGTGTTCCGAGCGGGATTCGTCCTGCCACCAGGCGACGAGGTCGGCGAGGCCCTCGGCCGCCCCGATCTTCGCCTCGAAGCCGATCAGCTCCTTGGCGAGGCTCGTGTCGCAGAGGCGCCGGGGCACCGGGTTCACGGCCCGCTCGGCCTCGTGGACCAGCGGCGTGCCGTCCCGGCCCATGATCCGGGTGAGGTGGCCGGCGAGGTCGACCAGCGAGGTCTCGACGCCGGTGCCGACGTTGAGCACCACGTCGGTGGCCGGCGAGATCGCCGACAGGATGTTGGCCCGGGCGATGTCGCGGACATGGACGAGGTCCATGGTCTGCAGGCCGTCGCCGAACACGATCGGCGACTGGCCCTCGGCCAGGCGCTGCATCCAGCGGACCATGACCTCGGTGTAGCGGCCGGTCAGGTCCATCCGCGGGCCGTAGGCGTTGAAGTACCGGAGCGCGACGTAGTCGAGCCCGTGCATGTCGTTGAACGAGCGCAGGAGGCCCTCGCCGAAGGACTTGGCGGCGCCGTACAGGGTCCGGTTGTCGTAGGGGTGGTGCTTCTCGGTCGTCGGGAAGACCTCCGCCATCCCGTAGACCGAGGCCGAGGAGGCCATCACGACCTTGGCGACGCCGGCCTCGACGCAGCTCTCCAGCAGGTTGAAGGTCGCGGCGGCCATCACCTCGAAGGCGTGGCGGGGCTCCGCGGCGCACTGCGTGATCCGGAGGGCCGCCTGGTGGAACACCACGTCGGTGCCCTTGACCAGCGTGTCCATCAGGGCGCGGTCGCGGATGTCGCCCTGGACGAGGCGGACGCGGCCGGAGCCGAGGGCGTCCCCGAGATTCTCGGGGCGGCCGCGGATCATGTTGTCGATGGCCACGATCTCGTCGCAGCCGGCCTCGACCAGAAGGTCGATGATGTGGGAGCCGATGAAGCCCGATCCGCCCGTGACCAGGATCCGGGTCCCGCGCAGGTCGCCGCTGAACCGGCTTCCCTTGGTGACCTCACGCAGCTTGGGCATCGGCGACCTCGCAGTAGCTGGCGACGGCCCGGCAGACGGTGTCGATCTGCGCGGACGTCATCTCGGGGAACATCGGGAGGGACAGGGTCCGGGCGGCCAGCCGCTCGGTGACCGGCAGGCGGCCGGCACCGTCGTCGAGGTGGCTGTAAGCGGGCTGCCGGTGGACCGGGACGGGGTAGTGGATGCCGGTGGCGATGCCGGCCGCGTTGAGGTACTGGCGCAGCCCCTCGCGGTCCGCCGTCGACACGGCGTAGACGTGGAACACGTGGTCGAGGCCGGCGGGGGCCGGAAGCTCCAGGCCGAGGCCCGCGAGCCGCGCCCCGTACTCCGCCGCCACCGCCTGGCGGGCGCGGGTCCAGCCCTCCAGGTGCGGGAGTTTGACCCCCAGCACCGCGCCCTGGACGCCGTCCATGCGCAGGTTGAAGCCGTGGCGGACGTGGTTGTACTTGCCCTGCTGGCCCCAGTCGCGCAGGCAGCGGGCCGCCTCGGCGAGGTCGTCCCGGTCCGTGACGATGGCGCCGCCCTCGCCGTAGGCCCCGAGATTCTTGCCGGGATAGAAGCTGAAGCAGCCGAGATCCCCGATCGTGCCGGCCTTGCGGCCGCCGCGCTCGGCGAGATGCGCCTGGGCGGCGTCCTCGACGAGGGCGATCCCGTGGCGCCGGGCGATGGCGCCGAGCGCGTCGAGATCGGCCATCCGGCCGTGCAGGTGCACCGGCAGGATCGCCTTGGTGCGGGGCGTGATCGCCGCCTCGACCAGGGCCGGGTCCATGGTCCAGTCGACCGGGTCGATGTCGACGAGGACCGGAGTGGCGCCGGCGTACAGCACCGCCGCCACCGTCGCCACGAAGGTCGACGAGACCGTGATCACCTCGTCGCCCGGACCGATGTCGAGGGCGAGGAGGGCGAGGTGCAGGGCCGCGGTGCCGCTGCTGACGGCGACCGCGTGGCGGGCGCCGCAGGCTTCGGCGAAGGCCGCCTCGAAGGCGCTGACCGCCGGGCCGAGGACGAAGTCGCCGCTGCGCAGGACGTTGAGGACCGCGGTCTCGACGTCGCCGCCGATCGCCGCGTACTGCGCCTTGAGGTCGAGGAAGGGGATCACGAGGCCCTCGCAAGTGGCATGAGGTCGATGGGGGTGCCGTTCTGGCGCAGGGAGCGCATGGCGGCTTCGAGCATCTCGACGACGCGCAGGCCGCTGTGGCCGTCGGTCATGGGCGCGGTGCCGTTCTCGATGGAGTCGGCGAAGTGCTCGATCTCGACGATCAGCGCCTCGCGGAAGGACAGGTGCGGCGACCACATGTCGCCGGTCCGGTAGGAGACCATCAGCTCGGTGATGTCGTCCGAGCCGCCGCCGACGGTGACGCCGCGGTCGTAGACCTTGACCTTCTCGATCGGGTCGAGGTCGTTGTAGACGATCATCTTCTTGCTGCCGCCGATCAGCGTCTGCCGCACCTTCACGGGCGCGAGCCAGTTGACGTTGATCTGCGCGACGACGCCGCGCGGGTAGAAGACGGTCAGGTGGGCCATGTTCTCGGGGCGGCCGCTGAAATGGCCGGTGCCGCTCGCCGAGATCGCCACCGGGGCGAGGTCCAGGATGTGGTCGAGGATGGCGAGGTCGTGGACCGCCAGGTCCCAGATCACGTTCACGTCGCGCTGGAACAGGCCGAGGTTCACCCGGGTCGAGTCGTAGTAGAACACGTCGCCGATGGCGTCGGTCGTGATGAGTTCGTGGATCTTCTCGACCGCGCCCGTGTAGACGAAGGTGTGGTCCACCATCAGCCGCAGGTTGCGCTTGGCCGCCTCCTCGATCAGCAGCCGGGCCTCGAAGGCCGAGGGCGTGATCGGCTTCTCGATGAAGACGTGCTTGCCGGCCCGCAGCGCGTTGATGGCGATCTCGAAGTGCGAGCTCACTGGCGTCGCCACCATGACGGCGTCGATCGCGGGATCGGCCACGAGGTCGCGCCAGTCCTGATGGAGCTGGACGGCGGGGTAGCGCTTGCCGGCCCGGCCGAGCGCGGCGGGCGACTGGTCGGCGATGGCCACCAGCTGGCAGCGCTCGCTCTCCGAGGTGCACCGGGCGAGGTTCGGCCCCCAGTAGCCGTATCCGACGATACCGATCGAGATCATGACTGCATTCCCCTCAAGCAACCTGCAGAGGCTCGGCCGGCTCGGGCCGCGGCGACTGGACGGAACGGGCGCGCGCGGCGCTCTCGGCGCGCTTGGTGCGGGTGTCGCCGACGACCCGCGCGGGGCATCCGGCGACGATGGCGAAGGCCGGGACGTCCCGGGTGACGACGGCACCGGCGCCGACCAGGGCGCCCTCGCCGATGGTGATCCCCGCCACGATGGTTGCGTTGGAGCCGATGGAGGCGCGGGCCTCGACCACGGTCTCGACGAGCTCCCACTCGCCGTCCCGCTTCAGGCTCCCGTCCGCGTTGGTGGCTTCCGGGTAGAGCTCGTTGGTGAAGACCACGCCGTGGCCGACGAACACCTCGGCCCCGATCGAGACGCCCGCGCAGATGAAGCTGTGCGAGGAGATCTTGCAGCGCGGGCCGATCCGGCTACCGCGCTGGATCTCCACGAAGGGGCCGATGCGCGAACCGCTTTCGATTCGACATCCATAAATATTGACTAGATCCGGGTAGAAGATCCCCACATCCGCCCCAATATCTGCATCGGTAATCGGCATGCCCGCCGCTCCTTCCGCCGAACTTCTGTGCGTCAAAACTGCACAGAGCTGCGGACGGCCGGGAACCCAGGCTTTCGATGCGGTTCGTCCGTCGAAAGGCGAACGGCGCCCATCCGGTGTGACCCCTCCCCGGCCCGGCGCACCGTTCGGGCCAGGGGGCCTACGTCGAAAGGCGAAGCCCCCGCCCCGGCAAGGATGCCCGCGCCCGCCATTTGGAGGAGTCCCGGCTGGCTCGGCCGTTACGCATCATGCCGTCTCAGCCCTCATGAGCCCGTGAGGCCGGCGCGGTCCTGCCGCTCGACCGCCGCGCCCGGGTTCCGAGGGCGAGCCTTAAGGGGACGATGCGTGTCGAAGATGTCGACGAAGACCGCGGCAACCCGCGCCACCGCCCGCGCCGGCCGCGCCGGTCTCGCGGCGTGCCTGCTCGCCCTGTCGGCGCTGCCGGCGGCCGCGGAGTACCGCATCGGGCCCGGCGACACGATCGAGGTCACGGCCCTCAGCATCCCGACCTTCAAGCAGGAGGCGACGGTCTCCACCGACGGCACCGTCATGGTCCCGCTGCTCGGGGACGTCCCGGCCGCCGGGCTCACCGTCGCGGAGCTGCGCCAGAGCCTGCAGAAGTCGCTGCCCGCCAAGGCGGTGCGGCAGCGCAACTCCGAGGGCAAGGAATCGATCGCCGTGCTCGAGCCCGACGAGATCGGGGTGCGGATCTCGAAGTACCAGCCGGTCTACCTGAGCGGCGACGTGACCAAGCAGGGCGAGCACCCGTTCCATCCGGGCATGACCGTGCGGCAGGCCATCGCCCTGGCGGGCGGCTACAACCTCCTGCGGTTCAGGATGGAGAACCCCGTCGTCGAGACGGCGAACCTGCGCGCCGAGTACGACAGCACCTGGGCGAGCATCCAGCGGGAATCCGCCACGATCTGGCGCCTGAAGGCGGTCGTCGCCGCGTCGCGGGGCGACAAGTCCCCGCCGCCGGCGGACGTCGCCCCGGGCAGCCGCGCGACCCCGGCGCAGAAGCTCGCCGAGCAGCAGCTCCGGGTACAGATGACCGACATCGCCAAGGAGAAGGACCATCTGCAGCGCTCCCTCAACCGGACGCAGACGCAGTTCACCAGCCTCAGCGATCAGCAGGTCAAGGAGAAGGAGGGCGTCACCGCCGACGCCGAGGATTACGACACCGTGCGGGCGCTCTTCCAGCGCGGCGCCGTGGTCACGACCCGGCTGACCGACGCGCGGCGCGCCGTCCTGCTCTCCTCGACCCGCGCGCTGCAGACGACGGTCCAGCTCACCCAGCTCGAGCGCGACAAGAGCGACGTCGCCCGCAAGCTCGAGCGGGTCGACGACGTGCAGGCCATGGACGCCCTGGAGAAGCTCCAGGTCGCGGAGAACAACCTGGCGACGTACCGGTCGCGCCTGAACAGCATCAACGACAAGCTGGTCTATACCGGCGCCCTCCGGGCGCAGCTCCTGTCCGGAAGCCGCGCGCAGGCGGCGATCGCGGTCTTCCGGCAGAGCGGACCGGCCAAGACGCAGATCGACGCCGCCGAGGACACGGAGCTGCTGCCGGGCGACGTCGTGGAGATCGCGCTCAAGCCGGATCCCGCCATGCGGGGCGTCGGCGACGGGGCCGGCCAGAACTGACCCACCCGCCCCGGCTCGACGCGCCCATCGGGCCGAGCCGGCGTCCCCTTTGACGGATAGCGCCCCGAGGCGGTGACCGCCGCGGTGAGGAGAGATCCATGAATCGACACTCGACCAGCGCGTCCTTCCTGCCGATCGGTGCGACCCGCCCCGGTGGGACCGGAGCCTGGCGCGGCCAGCCCTTCTCGCCCGAGACGGAGTCCCAGGTCTCGATCCTGACCATCGCGCGGCAGAACTGGCGGTCGATCCTGGCCTTCGCCGCCGTCGGGCTGGTCTGCGCCGGGATCTACGTCGCGACGGCGCCGGCCATCTTCACGGCCCGGGCCCGCGTCTACATCGAGAGCCGCTCCAGCCCGGTGACGGCCCGCGACACGCCCAATGCCGGGACGCCGCTCGAGATCGCCGAGGTCGAGAGCCAGGTCGAGTACATCCGCTCGGAGAAGATCGCGCTCGCCGCCGTGCACCGGCTCGACGAGTCGGCTCTGAAGGATCTGGCGGCGCCGACGCACCCGCTCGTCGCGAAGGTCCGGGAGTTCGTGAAGGCCGCCAAGGCGCTGCCCCTCCGGCTGATCGGGGCCGAGCGGCCGGTCCAGGAACCCGCCCCCGTCAGCCCGGACCTGCGCCAGGCGCGAACGCTGCGCGAGAACGTCGAGGCCAGCCGCATCGGCGCCGCCTACGTGATCGAGGTCGGCTACAGCGCGGACAATCCCGCCACGGCGGCCGCTGTCGCGAACGCGGTGGCCGGGGCCTATGTCAGCACCGAGCTGGAGAACCGGGCCCAGGTCTGGAAGGTCGCCGGCGAGTGGATGCTGCCGCGCCTGAAGGAACTCCAGCAGCGCGCCAGCCAGGCCTCGCGCGAGGCCCAGACCTACAAGGCCGAGCACACCATCATCGACCTGGGCAAGCGCGGCCTCGTGGGCGAGCAGCAGGTCGAGGAGCTCAACACCGCGGTGGCCGCAGCCCGGTCCAAGACCGTCGACGCCCGAGCGGTGCGCGATCAGATCCGCGGGCTCCTCGATTCCGACATCGCCGATCCGGGGATCACCGAGGCGTTCAAGGACAGCGTCATCATCCAGCTGCGCCGGCAGTACGTCGACCTCGTGCAGCGCGCCGACGACCTGAAGCGCCGCCTCGGCCCCGACCACGAGGCGGTCCAGGCGATCCAGCGGGACATCCTGGCGGCCAAGCAGTCGCTGCGCACCGAGCTCGAGCGCCTCGCCGTGTCCCTCGACCACGATTTCGAGGTCGCCAAGGCCCGCGAGGACAGCATGACGGCGGCCTTCGACGCCCTGATCTCGAAGACGCTGATCATGAGCAACGCCCGCGTCAAGGCGCGGGAGCTCGACCGCACCGCCGAGACCTACGACCAGATCTACACCAACCTGCTCCAGCGCTACATCGACGCCGTCAACCAGCAATCCTATCCGCAGCCCTCCGCCCACGTGATCACGCCCGCGACCGTGCCGGAATCCCCGAGCGCGCCCCGCGGCAGCCTGATCATGCTGCTCGGCCTCCTGGTCGGCACCGGGTTCGGCGTGAGCGGCGCCTTCGCGCGGCACTGGTTCGACCGGACGATCCGCACGCCCCGGCAGCTGACCGGCCACGGCCTGACCTGCCTCGCCGCCCTCCCCGAGCTGCGGCGCGAGCCCGGCTTCCGGGCGGCGCTCGCCCTGGCGCAGGCCCACGCCAACGAGGCGCAGCGTCCGGCCAGCATCGAGGCGTTCCGGGCGAGCGCCGTGCGGTTCATGCCGCAATCGGTGTTCGTCGAGCGCCTGCACAGCCTCAAGGCCCACGTCCTGGGCAGCGACCGCCGCGGCCCGGTCTTCGCGATCGGCGTCACGTCCGTGGGGGCCGGCGCGGGCAAGACCCTGTTCGCGAGCAATCTCGGCCAGCTCCTCGCCCG
The DNA here is from genome assembly GCF_021398735.1 of Methylobacterium oryzae. NCBI lineage: Bacteria > Pseudomonadati > Pseudomonadota > Alphaproteobacteria > Hyphomicrobiales > Methylobacteriaceae > Methylobacterium > Methylobacterium oryzae. The sequence continues at coordinate 726,537 of NZ_CP090349.1, read as the reverse complement.
CGCCCGCGCGAGCTCCGGGCGGGTGCTGATGATCGACGCCGACGTCCGGCAGGGGACGCTCTCGCGGCTCAGCCAGGCCACCGAGCAGCGCGGCCTCCTCGACGTGCTCGCCGGCCGCTGCGGCGCCACCGAGGCGGTCCGCCCCCAGCCCGGCGAGGTCCGCCTGCTCGCCTGCGGCAACCGCCACCCGAACGATCCCCATTTCAGCGATCTGATGACCGCGGAGGGCGTCGCCGCGGTGCTGGGGGACGGACGCCCCGCCCTCGACCGCCCCGCCCTCGACCGCGTCGTCGTCGACCTGCCCCCGGTGGACGAGCTCCCCACGCTCCGGCCGCTCCTCGACACGCTCGACGGCCTGATCATCGTGGTGGAGGCGGGCCGGACCAGCATCGACGACGTCGCCGCCGCCGTGCACGATCTCGAGTCGAGCGGCAGCACCGTCCTGGGCGTCGTGCTCAACAAGACCAACGACGGCCAGACGGTCCGGCGCGGCGGATTCCGCGGCGCGCTGAGCCGCTGGACCGCGGCCCGGCGCAGCGCCCGCGGCGCGACCCAGGCAGCCTCGTGACCGGCCCGCGCGCCGAAGGTCTCGACCGGGTGGCGGCCTTCGTGCCGGCCCGGGCCGCCCCGACCCCGGCCTTCGCGGTTTCCGCGACCCCGCGCGGCCGCCGCGTCGCCTTCTTCGGGCACGACCGGGCCGAGCCCACGGTCCGGAAGCGGGTCGACGCCATCCGGGACGCCGGGTGGTCGGTCATCGTGTACGCCTTCGAGCGGGACCGCCCCGGCGCGGTGCCGGCCGAGGCCCCGGTGGCCGACGACATCGTCCCCCTCGGCCTGACCGTCGACCGCAACTACGCCCGCCGCCTGCCGCGCCTCGCCGTCGGCATCGCCCGGGCGCTGCGCCGCCGGCGCGACCTGCGCGGGGCGGACGTGATCTACGTGCGCAACCTCGACATGGCCCTCGTGGCCTGGACCGCGGCGCGCCTCGCCGGGAGCCGCGCGCGCCTCGTCTACGAGGTGCTGGACATCCAGCGTCTGATGGTGCGGCCGGACGCGCCGGGACGGATCGCCCGCGCGGTCGAGCGCTGGATCCTCGGCCGCAGCGACCTCCTCGTCGTCAGTGCCCCGGACTTCATCGACCGGTATTTCCGGCCGGTCCAGGGCTTCGCCGGCGCGTGGCACCTCCTCGAGAACAAGGTCATGGGCCACCGCCTCGGCGAGGTGACGACCCGGCTCGACCGCACCCGGACGGCGGAACCGCCCTGGGTGATCGGCTGGTTCGGGACGCTGCGCTGCCGCCGGAGCCTGACGATCCTCGCCGCCATCGCGGACGCCCTCGGCGACTCGGTGCGGATCGTCCTGGCCGGGCGCCTCTCCGAGGAGGACATCGCCCCGCGCGCCCTGGCGGACACGCTGGACGGCCGGCCGAACATGTCGTTCCGCGGCCCCTACGCCAATCCCCGCGACCTTCCGGAGATCTACAGCGGGATCCACTTCAGTTGGGCCGTCGATTACCTCGATGATGGACTGAATTCGGACTGGCTACTGCCGAACCGGCTCTACGAGGGCGGCCTGTGCGGCGCCCTGACGCTGGCGCGCGCCGCGACGGCGACCGGACGCTACGCGGTGTCGGAGCGCCTGGGCTGGGCGTTTCCCGAGCCGCTCGCCGATTCGGTGACGGCGTTCCTGCGGACGCTCACGCCGGAGGCCTACGCGGAGCGACATGCCGGCCTGCTCGGCCGCGACCTCGGCACGTTCGTCGATGTCGGCGGCATGCGCGATCTCCTGGTCCGGCTGGACTAGAGCCGTGCCCGATCGCGTTGCGATCGGGCACGGCTCTAATCCTTTGTCTCGACGCGCTCTCTCACGCCGAACCGGTATCCACTTCGGCGGAGAGCGCTCTCGATCGCCGCCGCGGCGATTCCGGATCCCGGCAGGGATCCGCCAGTGATTCGCCCGTCGCGTCGGACGGCGCGCGGGGCGGCCTCTCCTCCCGCGGAGCGTGCCGTTTGGTACAGCGCCGCACCGATGAAATCAGTACTCGGACCCCAACAGGGTAAACAACCGAGTACGCATGTTGCCTTTTAGCCTCAGTCAGGTACAGCGGGCCCTCATCCCTCGAATACTCCCGTCACGAATACCTACATCGCACCGAGATCATTGAATTGCCCTCGAAGTCCCACCGATACGACCACGCAACAAGTAGTTCCGAATAAGACAAAGTTTCGATATTCTTAAAACCGACATCTGAGCGACTACATTCGAAAAGATCTTGAATCGGACCACCACAGACGGCGAATGATCTTGCGAATGCATCTCTCCACCAGCACCGTCGTGCGCAATCAAACAAATCACTATGTACGTACGTAGTGCGCGATGATTGTATTTAGCCCTGCAATTTAAGGGTTAAGATTCAAATAGGGTATTTACAGACGATTTTACGAAAGCTAGCATTGTATCCGTGGTCATCGGCAATCGCCCCAAGGCGACCGGCGCCACCGCGTATCTCAGTGTCACGCCGTCGGCGAGCGCATTGGGTATCCCGTCATCGCTGACATTCGGCTTCCTTCGAAAGGAGGTAATTTTCTATGGCCAGTCTTGGTACTCGAGACGCGCTCACCCTCGTTGAGCGGGACACGGCCGAAAGCCGCCGCGGCTTTTCGGGTGCACATGCCGGTGACAACCCGGTCGTCGTCGAGCAACGGGACCAGTCCCGGGGCCGCGCCAGCCGCATCGTCATCATCGATCGACGCCAGCTCGTCGGCCGATGCCTCGCCGCCTCGCTCAGCGAGGCCGACCGGCAGACGTCGTTCGAAGTCTTCGCGGACATCGAATCGTGGAAGCGGCAGACGCCGTTCGTCGCCGCGAGCGTGGTCGTGCTCTGCCGGCCCGACGGCAACCTGACCGAGACCGAATGGACCGAGATCACGCGGGAACTGGCGTTCCTGCAGGGCGAGGCCGGCGCTCCGCCGGTGGCCGTCATCTCGGACGGCGAGAACCTCGACCAGATCGTGCGGATCATCAAGCTCGGCGTCAAAGGCTACATCCCGACGACGACCTCCGTGGACATCGCCCTGCAGGCGCTCCAGCTCGTGCAGGCCGGCGGCGTCTACATCCCGGCCGAATGCCTCCTCCCCCTGCTGGCCAACATCAAGGTGGACGAGCCGGTCGAGGCCGGGGACGACGACATCTTCTCGCCGCGGCAGCTCTGCGTGGCGCGGGCGCTCCGGAAGGGGACGCCGAACAAGATCATCGCGTACGAACTCAACATGTGCGAGAGCACCGTGAAGGTTCACGTCCGCAACATCATGAAGAAGCTCAAGGCCAAGAACCGGACCGAGGTCGCCTACCTGACCAACAAGTACTTCCTCCGGGAAGATTCCAGCCTGGCGAGCGTGAAGGCTCCGGCGGCCTGATCGCTCGGGCGCCGGCCCCGCCGCGGCGGGGCCGCCCTGGCAGAAATTCGGTCCGGCGCGGCCGGACGGAGCTTCGGGGTCTCCTCGTGGATCGCCTGCCCGGGCGGCCCGCGAGGGGACCCGTTTCGCGTCCGACCGTCCCGCCAAGCGGTCGGCGGATCGGCGCGGCGCCACCGGCCCGGTCCCGACGCCGCGGATCGGCCTCCCCGTCCTCTCGCCCCGCGCGCCGGCGCGGTCACCGCGGCCGGAGCGGCCGCGCGCCGGGTCGCTCGTACGGGTGATCGTCCAGCGGATCGGCGGGGCTCCCGTCCGCCGCCCTCACCGGCGCCGGGCGACGACGGGCCCGCGTTCCGCGGGCCCGGCCCCGCCTCACGCGGTCCCGGCGACGGCGTCGGCGGGGGGCAGAGCCGGCGGGATCTCGGACTCGTCGCCGGGCTGGTCACCGGGTTCGTCAGGGCGGCCCACGCTGCTGTAGGCGAAGCCGTGCGCCCGGACGTCGGCGGCCCGGTAGACGTTGCGGAGATCCACGAGGACCGGTCGCTGCATCGCCGCCCGCAGCCGGTCGAGGTCGAGGGCCCGGAACGCGTCCCACTCGGTGACGAGGACCAGCGCGTCGGCGCCCTCGGCACAGTGGTAGGCATCCTCCGCGAAGGCGACGCCGGGCAGGAGCGGGCGCGCCTGCTCCATGCCCTCGGGATCGTAGGCGCGGATTACGGCGCCGGCGTCCTGCAGACCCGCCACGATCGCCAGCGCGGGCGCGTCGCGCATGTCGTCGGTGTTCGGCTTGAAGGTCAGGCCCAGCAGCGCCACCGTCCGGCCGCGCACCGACCCGCCGCAGGCCTTGATCACCTTGCGCGCCATCGCGCGCTTGCGCTGGTCGTTGACCGCCACCACCGTCTCGACCAGCCGCAGCGGGGTGCCCGCATCCTGCGCGGTCTTGACTAGGGCCAGCGTGTCCTTGGGGAAGCACGAGCCGCCGTAGCCCGGCCCGGCATGCAGGAACTTCGACCCAATCCGGTTGTCCAGGCCGATGCCGCGCGCCACCGCCTGCACGTCCGCGCCCACCGCCTCGCACAGATCCGCCACCTCGTTGATGAACGTGATCTTCGCCGCGAGGAACGCGTTCGCCGCGTACTTGGTCAGCTCGGCCGTCCGGCGGCTCATCGCGACGATCGGCGCGGCGTTGAGGTAGAGCGGGCGGTAGATCTGCTCCATGACCGCCACGGCCCGCGGCTCGTCGGTGCCGACGACGATGCGGTCGGGGCGCTTGAAGTCGGCGATGGCCGCGCCCTCGCGCAGGAACTCGGGGTTCGAGACGACCGCGAACTGCGCCTCGGGGTTGGTCTCGCGGATGATGCGCTCGACCTCGTCGCCGGTGCCCACCGGCACGGTCGACTTGGTCACCACCACCGTGAAGCCGCGCAGCGCGCGCGCGATGCTGCGGGCGGCCGCGTAGACGTAGCTCAGGTCGGCGAAGCCGTCGCCGCGGCGGGAGGGCGTGCCCACCGCGATGAAGACCGCGTCAGCCTGACCGACCGCCGTCTCCAGGTCGGTGATGAAGGACAGGCGGTCCTGGCGGACGTTCTCGGCGACCAGGGCCTCGAGGCCCGGCTCGTAGATCGGCATCCGGCCGGCATTCAGCGCGTCGATCCGGCCGCGATTGCTGTCGACGCACACGACCGTGTGGCCGAAATCCGCAAAGCACGCGCCAGAGACCAGACCGACATAGCCCGACCCGACCATCGTGATGTTCATGGAATCCTCGCCGCGATCGCACCGACGCTCGGGTCTACGGCGGCCCGACAGGGCCACCAACATCATATCTTAGGCGTACGCGGCTCTGCCGATCGGGCGTAGCGGCGACGATTCGGCCCGACCGGCCCGACCCCGCCGCGGCCCGTCCCGAACCGGCAGCCGGGCCGCCCCGAACCGCGCCTTACATCGCCATCTGGCCATGGCGGCGGCCGGGCGGCTACGCCATTCGGCTGATCCGGCGGCGCCGGTCGACGATCGCGCGAACATTTTCCCGGCGCATCACCCGAATTGTCAAAGACAGGCTGCTTTTTCCCGACCGCTTTGTCCGGGAGCGCGAACGGCTAAGATGCTAACACCGGTCTATAGAACTGAACTCCCCGAAGAGTTCCGGCGGAGGAGAACCCTGTTGGCGGCGCGTTTCTACTTCGAGATCGCAAATGCCGAGGAGACGATCCACGACCACGTGGGGGTCGAGGCCGCTGGCCTCGAGGAAGCCCTGATCGAGGCGCGTAGCGTGATCGCCGAGATGGCCGACGAGATTACGGGAAACGGCCGGGAGCCGCCCTGGACCCTCCTCGTGCGCAACGAGGAGGGCTGGCTGGTCGGCCGCCTGCCCATCCGGAAGTGACGGCCCGCGCCGCTCGGACGGCGCGGGGGTGCGGCCATTAAGATATCGTTAACGGATCGTCCGGAGGATCGGCTGAGCCCTCGAACCGTGGCCATCCGGAATGCCCCTCTCCCAGAACGTCCCGCACGCCGCCCGCCAGGCGGACGCGATGGCTGCCCAGATGGCGCTGGCCGCCCACGCGCTGCGGATGCGCGGCGATGTCGGGACCGCCGAGTCGCTCCTCGCGATGGCGCGACACAACCGGATCCTCGCGCTCAAGCTGCGGATCGCGCAGGATCTGGCGCCGGGCCAAGACCGCGCCGAGCGCCGGGCCACCGCCGGCCGTTAACGCCGCGCGCGATCGGCCCGGGACGGTCACGGAGCCCGCGCCGCACGCGACGGGATGCGTCTCACCAACCCGAGCCCGGCTTACCCGGACCGGCCTGCCGGCGGTCCGTTGATCACTGTGGCGAGGATTGCTGGCAGGCGCGGCGCCCGCGCGCGTCGTGTCGGCGCTCCGACCGGGCACCGACCGCCCCGCCGAGGACCGGCCCACGGTCGACGGGAATCAATGCAGAATCCACATCACCGATCATCGGCGCGGTTGGCGCCGAATAAAGTCCGTGATAGTGTAAATAACTAACATCCGACAGGAAATTCAGTCGTCGTGTCGCCCCCGGACGCCGGACATTCTGAGGTCAGCACGACCCTGGCGCTGGACATGGTGGGGCGCGCCTACCTGGCCCTGGCGCTCCTCTACGAGACGGCCCATCCGGGAGAGTTCGTCGACGTCCAGCAGAAGATCCGCGCGTTCGTCGAGGACAATTTCCGCATCATCCAGGAGACGAGCCGCGACGAGAGCCTGACAACCGGTACAGTTGACGGCGCCCTTCACCTTGTGAACAGCGTTTTGGTCGAGGTCGAGACCAAGATCGCCACAATGATCCGGCCGACGCGGCAGCTCCGTGGCTAGACGAGACCTTGAATTGCCCCCCGCTATTCAGCGACTGTTGCAGTCGAGCCATGGCGCGCGGATAAACGGCCCCGCGCCATAGGGGATCGAAGATTGCAATGGCTCCCGACGTCGACAGTCTTAAGTGGGCATGTTACCCGGCGGACGGGGCAGCAATAAATTATCAAGCACGATGATGGGCAACGATGATTGCGATCGGGGGGCGCGCAGCGCGGATGTCGCGCTCGAGGTTCTCGTCCGAGCCTATCACGCTCTCGCGGTCGTCTACGAGTTGTCCAGTCCCGGTGCCTACACGGCGCTCCACGGCAAGATGATGCCCTACCTGCTGGACGGCTTCCGTCACGGCACGGCGCCGGACGCCGTCGATCCGGACCTGGACGCGACGGTCTCGACGGCCCTGGAGCGGGTCCGCAGCGCGCTGGACGAGGTCCGGTCCGACGTGGCGGCCGTGCGGGCGCGCAGGGAGGAGCGCTGACGCGCCGCTGTCGGCCCGGCCCGGCGCCGGCTCAGCGCGCCGGCTCGAGGCGGCGCTCCGGTCCGAGGAGCAGGCGCGGACCGGTCTCCCGCTCCGGCACGGACGCGGGCACGAGGCGCGCGAGCTTGTCCGCCAGGGTCACCGACAGGATGTGGCGCCACGCCAGGGGCGTGCCGAGCAGCTCCCGCAGGGCCGCCGCGTAGCCCTGGGCGCGCCGCCGGTCGAGGACGCGCCGGTGCTGCCAGCGCCGCGCCGTGGCGGCGCGGTGGGCCCGGAGGGCCACCCGCGCCTCCGGGGCGAGACCCGGCCGGCCCAGCATGGCGTCGTCGAAGGCCAGCATCGCCCCGAGGTCGTCCGTCCGGTGCTGCGCGCTCAGCGAGTTCGACCGCTCGACCGCGACGTAGCCGCAGGGCGCGGTCACGGCGAACACCGCCCCGGCCGCCAGCGCCTCGACGTAGAGGGCGTAATCCTCCCCGAGCCGCAGGCGCGCGTCGTAGCGCAGCCCCTGCCGGTCCAGGAAACCCCGCCGCATGATCGGCTTCAGGAAGCCGAGCTCGCGCCGGCTCGCGCCGGGACGGGGGATGTTGCCGGTCACGAAGGCCGCGAGGGTGAGCCGCTGCGGCCGCCCCGGTCCGGTGACGAGGCCGGCGGCGGAGGCCGCCTCGCGGCCGCGGACCATGACGATGTCGTCGGCGATCAGATCCCAGGTCCGGGGCGCGGAGAGGAGCCGGCCGAGCCGGCCCTCGAGGAAGTAGTCGTCGGCGTCGAGGATGCAGAGCAGCGGGGCGCGGGCGGCCGCGATGGCGCGGTTCCGGGCCTCGGCGGGTCCGACATTCTCGGTGAGCCGGATAATCCGCAGGCGGCCGGTACCGTCGTCGGCCGCCGCGGCGGCCGCGCCGGTCGGGTCCGCGGAGGCGTCGTCCACGACGATGACCTCGGCGACCTCCGGCTGCCGGAGCGCCGAGGCGACGGCGGTCGCGATCGTGTCCGCGGCGTCCCGGGCCGCGATGATGACGCAGACCTCCGGGACGGGGGACGAGGCCTCTAAGCTGCGCACCGGACGACTCCGCGACTCTCCGGCCGGTCCGCACCGCGGCCGGTCCGCCGGCACGGTAGGGCGATCCCGGCGCGGCGCGCGAGATCGTCCGAAAGGAGTGGGCCGGCCCCGGGCCGGATCGTCCGAATGATCCCCGGCCGGAGCCGCCCCCGCCGCTACGATGCGCGCCGCCGCGATCCTGCGGCGACTGGTTTGAGGACGTGCGCATGACGATCTGGTCCGGCCCGGGCCGCCGCCTCTGCGTGGCGGCGACGCTTCTCCTGCAGGCCTATCCCGCGAGCGCGGGCGAGACCGCCGCGCCGCCGGCCGCGGCCCAGGCCGCCTCTCCCGCCTCTCCCGCCGCGGCCCAGGCTGCCCAGGGCGGCGCATCCTTCGTGGAGCTGTTCAGCACCCTGAACGAACGCCGCTGGTACGTCTCGGACGGCTGGGTCAACGGCGACTGGCAGGGCTGCACGTGGTCGAAGCACCGCGCCCGGATCGCGACGCCCGGCGAACTCTCGCTGTCCCTGACGGACATCACCTACAAGGAGCGCCCCTTCAGCTGCGCCGAGATCCAGACCCGCGAGCGCTACGGCTACGGCACCTACGAGGTCCGGATGCGGGCGGGCACCGGGTCCGGCATGGTCTCGGCGTTCTTCACCTATAACGGCCCCGACAACGGCGACCGGCGGACGAACGACGAGATCGATTTCGAGTGGCTCGGCAAGGACACGAGCAAGGTCCAGCTCAACTACTTCGTCGGCGGCGTCGGCGAGCACGTCAGCCTCGACGCCCTCGGCTTCGACGCCGCGACCACCACCGCGGACTACGCCTTCGAGTGGCTGCCCGACCGCCTGCGCTGGTACGTCAACGGACGCCTGCTGCGCGAGGTCGTCGGCACGCCCGACCGGCCGCTTCCCTCCCATCCGAGCAAGATCATGCTCAGCGTCTGGTCGGGACAGGGCCCGGACTTCGCGTCGTGGCTCGGACCGACGGAGTATTCGGGACAGCCGGTCACCGCGCTGTTCGAGCGGGTCGCGTTCACCCGGATGGGCGATCCGTGCGGCTTCAAGGAATCGATCGTCTGCCGCTAGCCGCACCGTCGGGCGGACGCCGCACCGGCGACCGCCCCGGGCATCGGACCACACATGACACCGCACCGGACTCCGGACACCGGAACCGGGCTCCGGACACCGGAACCGACACCGGGCCGGACTAAATCTTAACGTCTCCGCGGCAGGCTGGGCCCTCGAACGCGCCCGGAGCCACGCGATGCATTGGTCGAGCCTCGTCATCGCCGCGTACGCCGCCGGCTTCGTGGAGTTCTGGCGGCTCTGCCTTCAGGCGCCGGCCGCCGAGGAGGATCCGGCCTGACGTGTCCGGTTCGCCGCGCCGGGCCGCACCGGGCCCGGACGGCTCACCGCTCGTTGGCGATGGGCCGCAGCAGGGCGCCGAGCAGGAAGGCCAGTTGCCCGCAGACCAGCAGCGCCGTCCCGCGCCGCAGGCACGCGCCGGCGCTCAGGTTGTAGACGAGGAGGCCGTAGCCGACCTCGGCCGCGACGATCGGGACGAAGACCAGCAGCCGCCAGACGGAGCCGAAGCGGCCCAGCATCACGCCCAGCAGGGCGTTGAGCATCATGCCCTTCATCGGCGCGCTCCGCGGCGGGCGCGGCGGGCGCGGCGCGGCCGCCCGGTCATGGCCCTAGCGGCTGCCGCGCTGGCTCAGCACGGCCGGAACCGTCTTGAGCAGGATGGCGAGGTCGCGGCGGAGGCTCCACTGGCTGGCATAGGCGCAATCGAGGGCGACGCGCTCGGCGTAGCCCGTGTCGCTGCGCCCGGAGACCTGCCAGAGGCCGGTCAGGCCCGGCGGAACGGAGAAGCAGGCGGTGAAGTCGGCGCCGTAGCGCACGACCTCGGCCTGGACGATCGGCCGCGGCCCCACGAGGCTCATCTCGCCGCGCAGCACGTTCCAGAGCTGCGGCAGCTCGTCGAGGGACGTCTTGCGCAGGACATGGCCCAGCGCCGTGACGCGGGGATCGTGGGTGAGCTTGAAGGACGCCTCCCACTCCGCCCGAGCATCGGGATTCTCGGCGAAATGCCGCGCCAGCACCGCGTCGCCGTCCGCGACCATGGACCGGAACTTCAGGCATCCGAAGGGGCGCCCGTGCCGGCCGAGGCGCTTGTGTCGGAAGATCGGCGACCGGCCGTCGCTGCCCCAGATCAGCAGGGCGATGAACAGCAGCAGGGGCAGAAGCAGGAAGAGCGCCGTCAGCGCGATCGTCGCGTCGAGGACGCGCTTCATCGCCCAGCTCGCCCGGAGGCCGGGGCCGGCCTGCCGCGGGGCCGGCAATGTCTTGACCAACGCCTCGTTCAGCGTCTCGACCATATCCTGCGGCGTCGACGACTCGATCGGCGTCGGGGTCCCAGCCGGGCGCAACATGTCGGCTCCTTGACTCGGGGTGAGACGGGATCGGAACTTGCGGAGCGACGTGCGCAGCCGGCCGGTTCGGCCAGCCTCGCCGCAGCCGGCTTCGGCGGCGCTCGGCCGGTCCGAAGGGGCGTCGATCGCAGGCGGAACCCTTGCGACAACACTGGGCCCACGACCGGTTCGGCAACAAGACGGCCGCCGATCCATCAATGGAGGTAAGGCGTTGCTGGTCGTGCTGGTGTTCGCTGCACTGATTGGAGGAGCGATCGGTTTCGCGGTTGTTCTACCGAAGGGGTTCCTGCTCGCGCTGCTGGCCGCCCAGGCCGGGGCGGCCGTCGCCGTCGGCCTCGTCGTCCTGCTCATCCGCCGCCGCTGACGGCCCTACCGGGCGGCGGGACCGCTTTCGGGGAGGTCCCGTCCGCCGATCGAGGTAAGGGCCCCCGCGCGGGGGCCGGTCTAAACCGGGCTGCCCGGCCCTCCCGGCCGGACCCGGCCGCGCGGGCGCGTTCTGCCCCGGCGCGGCGCGGTCGATCACCGGACAGGACGCGCCGTGGCCCCTTCAGAGCGCCGCATCAACGGGTTCGACGGCCTGCGGGCCCTGGCGTTCCTGATGGTCTTCGTCAGCCACAAGGCGCCGAGCCCGAGGACCGAGGCCCTCGGCACGGCCGGCGTGTGGCTGTTCTTCGTCCTGAGCGGCTTCCTGATCGTCCGGATCCTCGCCGCGGCCCGCACGGCCGTGGAGGCGGGCGCGTCGACCCCGCTCGGCAGCCTCGGGCTGTTCTACCGGAATCGCGTCGCCCGGATCGTGCCGGTCTACTACGTCTTCCTGTTCGTGCTCTACACGGTCCGGACCGGCGACCCGGCCAGTCTCGGCAACGACGCGTTCAAGCTCGCGACGTGGTTCTACGTCACCAACATCTACATCGAGCTGAACGGCTGGGGCACCGAGCTCGGCCATCTCTGGAGCCTCGCGGTCGAGCAGCAATTCTACCTGCTGTTCGCGCCGGCGGCCCTGTTCCTGCCGCGGCGCCACCTCGGCACGCTGTGCTGGCTCCTGGTCGGGATCAGCGTCCTGGCGCACGGTGCCCTGTGGCGGGCGGGCGCTGCGCCGCGGTGCTTCGACGTCGACACCCTGGCCAATGTCGGACTGATCGCGCTGGGCGGCCTCGCCGGCCTGCGCACCCGGCCGCTCCCGGCCTGGCTCGCCCGCGACGCCGCCCTGGCCGGCGTGCTGGCCCTGTTCGTGGCCCTGCCGCTCCTGATCGCGCCGACCGGCTGGTGGCTCGTTCTCGGCCGCCTCAGCGGCGTCCTGGCGGCGCTGCTGCTGCTGCAGGTGGTCGAGGCGCGAGAGGGCCGCGCGGTCGCCCTCCTGGAGATCCCGTGGCTGCGCCGGATCGGCGTGATCAGCTACGCCGCCTACCTGTTCCACGTGCCGCTCCACGCGGAGCGGGTGCTGGCCCTCGTCGGCCTCGACGTCGCCGGACCGCGCTCGGTCTCCATGGCGCTCGACCTGATGCTGACGCTGCTGCTGGCCGAACTGTCGTGGCGGCTCCTGGAGCGGCCCGCACGCCGGCTGCTGCGGGCCCCGCGCCGGCGGGTCGGCGCCTCCGCGCTGGTCGGCCCGTAATCCGCTCGCGCGTCCCCGGCTCAGCCCTTGATCGGCACCCGGCCGACCTCCGCGCCGGTGGCGTCGCGCACGACGAGCGTCCACGCGCCGGCCGGTCCCGCGACCTCCAGTTCACCCGCCATTTCGTCGATCACGCTGCGGGCCTCCGCGAGCGCCTCGGCCAAGTCCGCGGCTTCCACGCCCTGCGCGTCGCGGATCGTCTCCTCGCCGTTCTCGATGTCGAAATAGAAGCGACTGGGCACTCATCTCCTCCCTGATTTCCGCCCTCGGGAGGGCCCTCGGATACTACCTACGTAGTTCGCCCACGTCCGACAATGCTCAGTAGGAGACATAAACCTTAACAAACATCAAAACTGTTTTCGTTGGTTGCGTTGCAATAATGTCGAGATTCCAGCCAAATAATCCATTATAGGTATCGCCGATCACCCTTGCGGCCGCTTCGGCGATGGCGGCGCGCGGTGACGGGCCTCAGGGGCGTTCGACATGGCAGCCTCCGGCGATTCGAGCCTCAAAAAAGATTCTCCTGCCTCGGCGGAGAGAAAACAAAAATTGCGCGCCCACGTCCGGACGATTTTGGCGAAGGGCCTCAGCGTCCGGAATTCCCGCCCCGCGGGCGACACAGCCCCCGACACGCACTGACCTGTTCCGGCCGTCGGGGCCATCCCCCGCAATGGGAGGGGATGGCGGCCGCCCTACGCCCTTTGAGCGTCGTGCGCGCCGATCGCTTCCGGCCAAAGTCGGGGGCGGTCTCGGAGGCCGCGCCCGGCGGCCCAGGAAGCGCGATGGCGGATCAACTCTTGTCCGATGCTCGGGGCACCTTCGTGGACGTCTCCTTCATCATGGCCGCGCACGACGCGGCGCCCTGGATCGAGACGGCCATCCGTTCCGCCCTCGCCCAGACCGGCGTCGCCGTGGAGGTGGTGGCGGTCGATGACGGCTCGCGGGACGGGACCGCCTCCGTGCTGGCGCGCCTGGCGGAAGCCGATCCGCGGGTTCGCGTCATTCCTCTCGCCGATGCCGGACCGGGCACGCCCCGGGGCCCGTCGAGCGCCCGGAACGCGGCGCTGAACGCCGCCCGGGGCCGGTGGATCGCGATCCTCGACGCCGACGACCTGATCCTGCCCGACCGCACCCGAACCCTGCTCGATCTCGCGCTCGCGGCGGATGCCGACATCGTCGCCGACAACCCGATCCCGTTCACCGACATGTTCGACCCGCAGGGGCCGGGCATGCTGGAGGGGGGCCGGGAGCCGTACCTGTTCGAGATCGACCTCGCCAAGTACATCGCCAGCAACCAGCTGCTCAGCCGGGTGACCAAGCTCGGCTACCTCAAGCCCATGATGCGCGCCGAGATTCTGCGCCGGCACGGCATCCGGTACGACGAGGGCGTCCGGATCGGGGAAGATTTCCTGCTGTGCCTGGAAGCCCTCGCGGCGGGGGCGCGGTTCGTGGTCACCACCTACGCGGGCTACGGCTACCGGCGCGGGCCCACCTCCCTGTCGCACCGGCTGCGCCAGGCCGACATCGCGCGCCTCGACGCGGCCTTCGCGGCCCGGGCCGAGCACGGCCGCCTCGCCGAGGCGCGGTCGCGCTCCGCCGAGATCCGCCACGGCAGCCGCGCCTACCGCGACGGCCTCGCGGTGACGCGGCTGATCGCCCAGGTCATCGAGGCGGCCCAGGCCGGCCGCTGGCGCGCGGGCGCGACCCTGGCGCTCCGGCATCCCCGGATCTGGCGGTTCCTGGCCGCGACGCTGCTGGCGGCGGCGGGCAAGCGCCTGCGGCCGCGGCCGCACGCCCACCCGATCGGACAGAGGTAAGACGATGCGCCTGTGCATCTGCATCTGCACCTGCGAGCGGCCCGTGGGGCTGGCGCGCCTGCTCAAGGCCCTGGACCAGCAGCGGCTCGGCAGCCTCGCAGAGACCGCCCTGCGCATCCTGATCATCGACAACGGGCGCAGCCGCGCCGCCGTCCCGGTGGTGGAGGCCTACCGGGCGACCGGCCGCTTCCCCGTCACCTACGCCCGGGAGGAGACCCGCGGCCTCGCCGCGGTCCGCAACCGCAGCCTCGCTGAGGCCTCCGCGGCCGGCGCGGACTGGGTCGCTCTGATCGACGACGACGAGTTTCCCGACCGCGACTGGCTCCACAACCTGCTCGAGACCGCCCTCGCCGCGGGCGTCGCGGCCTGCGTCGGGCCGGTCGTGCCGTTCTTCGACCGGGTTCCGCCCGCCTGGGCGGCCGCCGGGGGCTTCTTCGCCAAGCGCCTGCCGGTCCGCGACGGCTACGTGGAGGACGGCTACACCGCCAACGCGCTCCTGGACCTGCGGGTGATCCGGGCGCTGGGCCTGTCCTTCGACATGCGCTTCAACACGATGGGCGGCGAGGACACGTTCTTCTTCCGGGCCCTGATGCTCGCCGGGCACCGGATCGCCTGGGCCGAGACGGCCGTGGTCTACGACAGCATCCCGACGCACCGGATGCGGGTGCGCTGGCTGCTGGCGCGCTGGTACCGCAGCGGCAGCGTCGAGGCCTATCTCGGCCGGCTCCGCCCGGAAACGGTGGGCGGCCGGCTCGCCAACGCGGGCCGCGGCTTCGTGCGCCTCGGCGGCGGCCTTCTGCGGCTCGGGATCGCCGGCCTGTCCCTCAGGCCGGCGACCCTGATCGGCGGCGGCTACACGCTGTGCCGGGGAGCCGGCCTGCTCGCGGCCGTGATCGGCCTGAGCTACCGGGAATACCACCCGTCGCGCTATCGCTAGCCGCGCCGACCGGGCGCGCCCCGGTGCGGTAGCAGGAAGGGCTGACCGCCCGGCGGCACCCGCCCGACCGGCCAGCGGACGCCGAAGACCCCGGCGATGAGGTCGTCGGTCAGGACCTCGGCCGGCCGCCCGCTGGCGACCAGCCGGCCCCCGTCCAGCACCAGCAGCCGGTCGGCGTAGGCGGCCGCGAGGTTGAGGTCGTGGAGGATCGCCACCACGGCGACGCCGGTCGCCGCCAGCCCGGCGGCGGCGTCGAGCAGCGCGCCCTGGTGCCGGAGGTCGAGGCTCGCGGTCGGCTCGTCGAGGAACAGCACCTGCCGGTCCGCCACCGTGCGGCCGGCCTCCAGCTGGCAGAGCACGCGGGCGAACTGCACCCGCGCCTGCTCCCCGCCCGAGAGGGTCGGGTAGGCCCGGTCGGCGAGATGCGCCACGTCGGCCCGCGCGAGGGCCCGGGCCAGGATCGCCGCCCGGTCGCGGGCCCCGAGGCCCCGGCCGATGCCGTCGAGGCCGATCCGGGCGACCTCGGCCGCCGCGAACGGGAAGGCGAGGCGCGCCGCCTGCGGCAGCACCGCCCGCGTCGCGGCGAGGCGCCAGGGCGGGATCGTCGCCACGGGCGCACCGTCATAGGCGACGCTGCCCCGGGTCGGGCCCATGGCGCCGCTGAGCAGGCGGACGAGGGTCGACTTGCCGGCCCCGTTGGGGCCGACGATCACCTGCAGGGTGCCGCCCGCCACCGCCAGGGAGACGTCGCGCACGAGGTCGCGCCCCGCCACCGTGACGGTCAGGTCGCGGGCCGTGAGCAGGGCCGGATCAGACATTGTCAGACATCGTCAGACATCGTCCGGTCGCACCCGGCCGAGAAGCAGCCACAGGAAGACCGGCGCGCCGACCAGCGCTGTGACGATCCCGATCGGCAGCTCGGCGGGCGCGGCGACGCGGCGCGCCACCACGTCGGCGAGGACCAGGAAGGCGCCGCCGAGGAGTGCCGAGGCCGGCAGCAGCAGCCGGTGCCCCGGGCCGATCAGCAGCCGCAGGGCGTGCGGCACCACGAGGCCGACGAAGCCGATCACCCCCGCCGCCGCCACGCTGGCGCCCACCGCGACCGCCACCAGCACGATGCAGGCGCGCTTCAGCCGCTCCACCGGGACGCCGAGATGGAACGCCTCGGCCTCGCCGAGGACGAGGGCGTTCAGGCCGCGGCCGAGGAGCGGGACCGCGGCCAGCACCGGCAGGATCAGCGGCGCCGAGGCCGCGACCTTGGACCAGGTGGCCCCGCCGAGGCTGCCCAGGGACCAGAAGGCGAGATCGCGCAGTTGCCGGTCGTCGCTGACGAAGGTCAGCAGGCCGGTCAGCGCGCCGCTCAGCGCCCCCAGCGCGATCCCCGCGAGCAGCATCGTCGCCACCGCGGTGCGCCCGGACCGGGTGGCGAGGGCGTAGAGGATGAGGGTCGCGCACAGGCCGCCGAGGAAGGCTCCGGCCGGCAGCGCGGCGTAGGGCAGCGGCCCGGGAAGCCCCAGCCCGGCGAGGATCCGGTCGCCCAGGACGATGATCACCGCGGCCGCGAGCCCCGCCCCCGACGAGACCCCGACCAGCGCCGGATCGGCCAGGGGGTTGCGGAACAGCCCCTGCATCAGCGCCCCCGAGACCGCCAGCCCGGCCCCGACCAGCAGCCCGAGCAGGGTGCGGGGCAGGCGGATCGAGAGGATCACAAGCCCGTCGCGGGCGCGGGCCGGATCGCTCCCCTCCCCGATCAGGACCGCGAAGACCCGGTCCGGCGGGATGGGGATCGCCCCGAGGCTCACCGAGAGCAGGGCGGCGGCGAGCACCAGGGCCGCCAGGACACCCAGCACCCAGGGCGCCGCGCGGCGGCTCACGCGCCCCGCCCGCCGCCGCGCGGCTCAGTCACGCGGCAGGTCCGGGTAGAGCGCCCGCATCAGGTCGGTGGCGGCCTCGGGCGTGCGCGGCCCGAACCCGAGGAGGTAGAGGCCGTCCATGGCCACCAGCCGCCCCCGCGCCGCCGCCGGCGTCTGGCCGAGGGCCGTGCCGGGGGAGAAGATGCTCTCGGGCTTCGGCGGCTCGGGCCCGTTCTGCATCATCACCACCGCGTCGGGGGCGGCGGCCACGATGGCCTCGTCGGTCATCGGCTTGAAGCCTTCCAGGCCCGCGGCCGCGTTGCCGATGCCCGCCAGGGCCAGGATGCCGTCCGCCGAGGAGCCGGTGCCGCCGACGACGGTCCGGCCGCCCTGGACCGACAGGACGACGAGGGCCCGGGCCGCCCGGGCGATCCGGGCGCGCCGGGTCGCGAGGTCGGCGAAGCGCGCGCGGACCTCGGTCTCGAGCGCCTCGGCCTCGCGCTCCAGGCCGGCGAGGCGCCCGACCGTCTCGATCTTGTCCAGCACGCCCTCGGGATTCGGCGGCTCCGTCACCGTCTCGACGCGCAGCCCGGCCTCGCGCAGCTGCGCCAGGACGGCCGGCGGCCCGGCCCCCTCGGCGGCGATGATCAGGTCGGGCTGCTGCGCCAGAAGGCCCTCGGCCGAGAGCGCCCGCAGGTAGCCGACACTCGGCTTCTCGCGCAGCGCCTCGGGCGGGTAGAGGCTGGTCGTGTCGACCGCGACGATCCGGCCGCCGGCGCCGAGGCGGTAGAGGATCTCGGTGACGGCCCCGCCCAGGGCGGCGATGCGGGCGGCCGCCTGCGCGGCGGCGGCGCGCGGGACGAGCGCCCCGGCCGCCGCGGCGGCCAGGAGCGCGCGGCGCGACAGATGGCCGGGAGGACTCATCGGGTCAGCATCGGCGCGGCGCCGGCGGTCAGCCGCAGGCGACAGGCGTGATCGCCGTGGCGGTTGACGATCTTGCCCGCCGCCTCGGAACGCGCGACCGGCCGCGTCGCGCCGGGCCCCGCGCGCGTGCCGCCCGGGACGCGGCGATGACCTTCTCCTTCGACACACGACATGGACCGGTCACTCCAGATCTGTTCTTTGTAAATTTTCAAATGAGAGGATCGCGACGACAGAAACGCAGCGTATCGGCAATCGATCGCGGACGCCACCCCGCGACAAGGTCACGGTTTTACTTCGCTGACCGCCTTGAAAAAGCGGCCTATGTCATTTTCCAGGTCAGGATATCGTCGCGCGCGCACCGGCGGCCGATTCCGGGCGGCGGACACTGGTACAGGCGGCTCCGGTCCACGGCCCCGGTGGGCCGCCCGACGGCGTGGTCGGGACGGAACGGGCCTTCGCTGTGCCCGCTCGGGCGGAGCGCGGCACGACGAGGTCCGACCCTCGTCCTGAGGTGACGCGTCGCGGCCCCGGCGGAGAGCTCCTTCGAGGCGGCCGCCGCGCGGCCGCACCGCGGGATGGGGGGAGGATCGGACGATCCGGGTCGGCCGGCCTCGGAGCGTCCCCTCCCCGTGCGCTCAGCCGAGGCTGCCGAACCCGGCGGTCTCGCGCGTCCAGGCCAGCGCCTGCTCGCTCAGGGAGAGGCCGAGGCCCGGCCGGGTCGGCACGCGCATGCGGCCGTCCTCCAGCTCCAGCCGCTCGTTGAACAGCGGCTCCAGCCACTCGAAATGCTCGACCCAGGGCTCCCGCTGCAGCGCGGCGGCGAGGTGGATGTGCAGCTCCATCGAGAAGTGCGGCGCGATCGTCAGCCCGGCGAACTCGGCGAGCGCCGCCACCTTGAGGAAGGGCGTGATGCCGCCGACCCGCGGCGCGTCGGGCATCAGGAAGTCGGCGCCGCCCTGGCGGATGAAGTCCCAGTGCTCGGCGACGCTCGTCAGCATCTCGCCGGTGGCGACCGGCGTGTCGAGGGCGGCGGCCAGGGCCGCGTGCCCGGCGGCATCCAGGCAGTCGAGGGGCTCCTCGATCCAGATCAGGTTGAAGCGCTCGAAGGTCCGGCCCATCCGCATCGCGGTCGGCCGGTCCCATTGCTGGTTGGCGTCGACCATGAGCGGGAAGGCGTCGCCCAGATGCTCGCGCACCCGCGAGACCCGGCGGATATCCTCGGCCCAGTCCGGCTGGCCGACCTTCAGCTTGACGCCGCCGATGCCCTTCGCCCGGGCGTGGTCGGTGTTGACGAGCAGCTCCTCCAGCGGCGTGTGCAGGAAGCCGCCCGAGGTGTTGTAGCAGCGCACCGAGTCGCGCTGCGCCCCGAGGAGCTTGGCGAGCGACAGGCCGGCCCGCCGCGCCTTGAGATCCCACAGGGCCACGTCGAAGGCACCGATCGCCTGGACGGCGAGGCCGCTGCGGCCGGCCGAGGCGCCGGCCCAGGCGAGCGTGTCCCAGGCCTTGGCGATGTCGCTCGGATCCACCCCGAGCAGCGCCGGAGCGATCTCGCGAGCATGGGCGAACTGGCCCGGCCCGCCGGCGCGCTTGGAATAGCTGATTCCGAGGCCGCGATGGCCCTCCCGGCTCTCGACCTCGCAGAACAGGATCGCGATCTCGGTCATCGGCTTCTGGCGGCCGGTGAGCACCTTGGCGTCGCTGATCGGGGTCCTCAGCGGCAGGGCGACAGACCGCAGGCGGATCCCGGTGACGGCGTCCTCAGCCATGGCTTCCTCCCAGTCTTGTCCGCGCGGGCGCGCGGGAAGCCCCGGAGGCGGTTCTTGGCGGTGCCTCTCGGCGGCGACCGCGACGGCTCTCCCGGGGCCGGGCCCAGGAGTGCCGCAGGCCGGACGGCCTGTCCAACGTCATTGTTGGATTGATCGATGCGCACCTGGCATCGATGGCCCCGAGGGGTACGGCCGGTCTCAGCCGGCGGCGGTCGCCGGAGGAAGCCGGAACGCCACCAGGGTCATGTCGTCCCGCCGGGCCTCGGTCCCGCGATAGGCGTCGAGATCGGCCTCGAGGGCCACGGTCTGGGCGGCGAGGGGCAGGTCGGCGTGGCGCAGGAGGCTGTCGGCCACGCCGCGCCGGCCGAGGAGCCGCGGCGCCCGGTCGGGCGCCGCGCGGCCCATCTGGTCGGTGATGCCGTCCGTCATCAGGTAGAAGGTGGCGCCCGCCACCGGAACGGCGATGTCCGCGACGACGTCCTCCGGCTGCCCGTCACGGGCGGGGCGCGGGTAGCCGAGCCCCCGGCGGCCGCCGCGGACGCGCTCGGCCACGCCGTCCCGGACCACCGTGAGCGACAGGCCGGCGCCGGCGAAGTGCAGCGTCCCGGCCGCGCGGTCCCAGACGCACAGGCCGCAATCGAGCCCGTCATCCGATTCGGCGCCGCGGCCGTCCTGGCGGAGCTGCGTGCGGACCATCGCGTCGAGCCCGGCCAGGATCGCCGCCGGCGCGCGCAGGCCGCGCTCGTGCAGCAGCCGGTCGAGGGCGGTCGCGACGATCAGGGTCAGGAACGCGCCGGGCACGCCGTGGCCGGTGCAGTCGGCCACCGCGATCACGCAGAGGCCGTCGATCTCCTCCAGCCAGAAATAGTCGCCGCCGACGACGTGGAGCGGCTCCCACAGCACCGCGACCTCGACCCCCGCGCCCGCCAGGGCGTTGCGGTCCGGCAGCACCGAATCCTGGATGCGCCGCGCGTAGCCGATGCTCTCGACCACCTGGCGGTTGGCGCGCTCCAGCCTGTCGTGGGCCTGCTCCAGCTCGACGAGGAGCTGCTTGGCGGCGTCGCCGCTCCGCAGGCCCTCGACCATGCGGTTGAAGGCCTGGCTGATGACGTCGATCTCGTTGCTCGGCCGGTAGGCGCCCCCGAGCTCCACGGTCGTCCAGCGCTTGTGCTCGATCTCCCGCATGGCGAGCAGCAGCCGCATCAGCGGCGCCATGACGTGGCGGCGCACGGTGGCGTGCAGGGTGACCACGAAGGCGATCATCAGCCCGACGCTGGCGCCGAGGGCGAGCATCACCTGCCACGCCGCGTTGTCCCGCAGCGCCTTCGTGGAGACCGTGACGGTCAGGCTGCCCGCCGGGCCGGCGCGGCCGGGCACCGACAGGTCGGCCTGGGCCGAGAGGGTGGACCAGCCCCGCGCGGGGGGCGCCGCGCCCGCCGTCCCGACGACGTGGCCCGCGGCGTCGCGCAGGACGGCGTGGGCGAAATCGGGCTCGGCGGCCAGGGCCTTGAGCGGGCCGTCGTAGGCGTCCGGGTCGCGCGCCCAGTCGGGCCGCGCGATCGCCGCGGCGGTGAGCCGGGCGAGGAGATGCGCCCGGTCGCCGTACAGCCGGAGCTGGTCGGTGTAGGTCACCCAGGCGATCCCGAGCTGGGTCAGCAGCAGGAGGGCACCGATCACCGGGTAGATGCGCAGGAACAGGGTGTGGGACAGGCTGTCGAGGTCGCGGCCTCGGGCCGCCCCGCGCAGGGCGCCGGGCTTCATCAGCTCGTCCGCGGGCGCGCCCGCGGCCAGCACGTCGGCGAAGCCGCGCTTCGACAGGGGATCGCCCCGGCGGATCGGGCCGGCCCCGCGCAGGCCGCCCGCGCGCCCGGCGCCGCCGGCGGCCGGGACCGGATCGATGTCGGCGAAGCCGAGCCGCGCCAGGGCATCCCCGGTCCGCAGCGGTCGTGCGCCGCGGATCCCCCCGGCGGGACGCGGGCTGTCCAGGGCCGTGTCAGGTCCGCTCACGCGACGTCACTCCGTGTCACAGCGGTTCCGCTCCGAGGCCGGGCGCGCGGCGCCTCAGGTCAGGGACGCGCCTGGTTCGGCCGCGCAGCGCACGCAGTCGCGGCCGGCATGCTTGGCGGCGTAGAGCGCCGCGTCGGCCCGCCGGAGCGTCGCCGACATCGACTCGCTCGGGCCGAACGCCGCGAGGCCGATGCTCACCGAGATCGGCAGCGGGCCGTGCTCCAGGCGCACCGGCCGCTGCGCCACCGCGCGGCGGAGCGCCTCGGCGATGACTTGCGCCTCGGCCATCACGGTGCCGGTGACGAGGATGGCGAATTCCTCACCACCCATGCGGCCGATCACGTCGACCGCGCGCAGGCTGTCGCGGCAGGTCTCGACGAAGGCCTTGAGGACCGTGTCGCCCGCGCTGTGGCCGTAGCGGTCGTTGATCAGCTTGAAGCGGTCAAGGTCGAGCATCAGCACGCTGGAGGGCGTGTCGCCCGACTGGGTCCGGGCCCAGACCTCCTCGCAGATCTGCAGGAAGCGGCGGCGCGACAGGGCGTCGGTGAGGTGGTCGGTGTCGGCGAGGCGGCGGAGTTCGGCCTCGAGGCGCGCACGGTGCTCGATCTCCGCCGAGAGGGCGTCGTTGAGGTGTCGCAGGGCGCGCTGCTGCTCGGCCATCCGCTGGTTGGCCCGGTGCAGGTCGAGCTGCATCCGGTCGCTCAGCCGCACCAGCCGGCGCTGCTCGTGGTAGCTGCGCCGGTAGGCGCCGGCGAGCTCCCGCACCCCGTCGCCGACCTCGGCGAGGCGGGCCAGCATCACCTCGGACCGGCCGAGAACGGCCTCCTCGGTGTCGAACAGGCTGAAGGCGTCCGCCGGCTCGGACAGGAGATCGTGGGCCGGCGCCCGGTGCGGGCTCACGCGGGGACGCTCGCGATCATCTCGAACCGGGCATGCGCGAAGTCGGCCGCGAAATCCTCGCCGGCCTCCTGGATCACGTCGTCGTCGGTGCCGAACATCCAGCGGATCGTCACCGGGCGCCCCTCGGCGGCGGCGTCCTCCAGGGGCATGAACAGGTTCATCAGCGCCTTGGCGCTCGACGAGTTGAAGTAGGCGAGCGCGACGTCGAAGGTGATCGGGCTCGCCTCGGTCGCCGCGAGGTGGCCGCGCAGGGCCTGCAGCAGCGGGCCGAAGAACGCGGCGGCGTCCTCCGGGTAGGATTCGCCGCGCAGGACGAGCCGCCCCGACGCGAAGTCGAAATCGACCTCGGGCGAGCGCTCGGTCCGGGGCAGCGTGATGCGGTCCATGTCCGTGCGATCCTCAGATGAAGGCTTTGAGGCAGAACAGGCTGCGCTCCGCGCCCAGATCCTGGAAGTCGTACTCGACCGGGGCGCTCGACCGGCGGGCGATCTCGATCAGTCCGATGCTGCCGCCAAGGCTGCCCTCGTCCGGCGGCTGGCGCAGCTTCTCGCGGTAGACCTTCCTGAGCTCGTCGCTCGACAGGGTGGCGATCTCGTCGAGCCGCTCGCGCAGCCGCGGCACTTCGGTCCTGCCGACCTCGTTGCCGCAGACCACGAAGAACCGCCCCTCCTCGGTGCCGACGGCGATCATGCCGGCGCTGACCCGGGCGGGGCCCGGCGGCTCGGCGGGCGCGACCTTGTCGGCCGAGTAGCGGATCACGTTCTGGGCCTGCTCGACGAAGATCGAGAAGACGCGCTTGGCGACCGCGGCGTCGGTCTCCTCGTGCCGCATGCGCAGCTTCAGCACTTCCCCGAGCGAGAACAGGATGTTCTCCGAGAGATCTCCGCCGAACGACAGGATCACGCCGCTGCGCTTCGACGCCTCGTGGAAGGATCGGAAATCGCTCGCTCGCAAGGAAGCCTCTCGACCGCTTCATCGCGGCAACACACCGCGTGTGTAGGGCCGACATTAATGCAGAAATAATCAAAGGTTTCTTACCGGTACTGATCGCTTTCTGAGCAACATTGCTCGTATTGCGAGCAGTGCCGCAAGCTTTACGCTGGATCCTGTCGCGGACCGCGCGGCATCGCGCGCGAGGGTCCGGGCCGCCGGCTTCAGGCGGCCGCGCCCTGGCGGGCGCCCGCGTCCCACTCGGTGCCCCAGTCCTGCACGACGTGGCCGGGCGCGACCTCCCGGTAGAGGCGCTCCGGCGGCACGTAGTCGGGGGTCCGGATCGGGCTGCGGATCTCGTCGTCCGGCAGCGCGTGCCGCTCGCCCCGCCGGGCCGGATCCGGCACGGGCACCGCGGCGAGCAGCTTCTTCGTGTAGGGGTGCCGCGGATCGCCGAAGATCGCGGCCCGGGGGCCGATCTCCACGATCTCGCCGAGATACATCACCGCCACCCGGTGGCTGACCCGCTCGACCACCGCCATGTCGTGCGAGATGAACAGGTAGGCGAGGCCGAGCTCCGCCTGCAGGTCGAGCATCAGGTTCACGACCTGCGCCTTCACCGAGACGTCGAGCGCCGAGACCGCCTCGTCGGCGACGATCAGGCGGGGGTTCAGGGCGAGCGCGCGGGCGATGCAGATGCGCTGGCGCTGGCCGCCGGAGAACTCGTGCGGGAAGCGCGCGGCGGTCTCGGGCGGAAGCCCGACCCGGGCGAGCAGGTCCTCCGCCCGCCGCCGGGCCTCGCGGGGCGCGGCGAGGCGGTTGATCAGCAGCGGCTCCGCCACCGCCGCACCGACGCTCTGGCGCGGGTCGAGGCTGGCGAACGGGTCCTGGAAGATCATCTGCATGCGCTGGCGGCGGGCGCGGAGGGTCTTGGGATCGAAGCCCGTGATGTCCTCGCCGTCGAGGAGGACCGAGCCCGAGAGCGGCTCGACGAGGCGCAGGATCGAGCGCCCGGTGGTGGACTTGCCGCAGCCGGATTCCCCGACGAGTGCCAGGGTCTCGCCGGCCGCGAGACTGAACGAGACCCGCTCCACCGCGTGGACGCGGCCGGTCACGCGGCCGAGCAGCCCGGAGCGGATGTCGAACCGGGTGGTCAGGTCGCGCACCTCCAGCACCGGGCGCTCGGCGGCCCTGACGGTGTCGGGCGTCTCGGGCGTCGGTGCCGCGAGGCCGGTGGCCCGGTCGACCACCGGGAAGCGCATCGGGCGCGCCCGGCCCGCCATGGTCCCGAGGCGCGGGACCGCGGCCAGCAGCGCCCGCGTATAAGGCTCGGTGGGTTCGGAAAAAATCCGCGCGGTCGGGCCGGCCTCCACGGCGCGGCCCCGGTACATCACCACGGTGCGGTCGGCGATCTCGGCGACCACGCCCATGTCGTGGGTGATGAACAGGACCGACATGCCCTCCTCGTCCTGCAGGCTCTTGATGAGGTCGAGGATCTGGGCCTGGATCGTGACGTCGAGCGCCGTGGTCGGCTCGTCGGCAATGAGGAGCTTCGGCCGGCAGGCGAGCGCCATGGCGATCATCACCCGCTGGCGCATGCCGCCGGAGAAGCGGTGCGGGTACTCGTGCAGGCGCGACCGGGCGGCCGGGATCCGGACCTTGTCGAGGAGCCGGAGCGCCTCCGCCTCGGCGGCGGACCGCGACAGGCCCCGGTGCCGGATCAGCGCCTCGGCGATCTGGAAGCCGATGGTCAGGACCGGGTTCAGGGAGGTCATCGGCTCCTGGAAGATCATGGCGATGGAATCGCCGCGCACCCGCCGCATCTCGGCCTCGGGGGCGGCGAGCAGCTCGCGGCCCTCGAAGCGCACGCGCCCGCCGATACGGCTCGCGTCCCGCGGCAGGAGGCGCAGGATCGAGAGGGCGCTGACGCTCTTGCCGGAGCCGGATTCGCCGACGAGGGCCACGGTCTCGCGCGGGCCCACGTCGAACGAGACGCCGTGCACGACTTCGCGCCAGCGCCCGTCCGAGCGGAAGGAGACGGTGAGGTCTGAGACCGAGAGGATCGGGTCCACTGGATCCGTCATCGCTAGAGAACCCGTCGCGGGTCGAGGGCGTCGCGCAGGCCGTCGCCGATGAAGTTGATCGACAGCACCGTCAGGAAGATCGCGCCCCCTGGGAACAGCGCCCAGTGCGGCGCGACGTCGAGATGGTCCTTGGCGTCGAACAGGAGCCGCCCCCAGGTCGGGATGTCGGGCGGGAAGCCGAGCCCCAGGAAGGACAGCGTCGATTCCGCGATGATCGCGGACGAGACCTCGATCGAGGCCGCCACGATCACCGGCCCCAGCGCGTTCGGCAGGATGTGGCGGCGCACGAGGTGCCCGGTCGTCGCCCCCTGCGAGCGGGCCGCCTCCACGAACTCCTTCTCGCGCAGGGACAGGAACTGCGCCCGCACCAGTCGGGCCACCGGCATCCAGCGCAGGCCCCCGATCACCGCGACGATCATCAGGAACACGCCGCCCTGGCTGCCGAACACGGCCTTCAGGCTGTCGCGGAACAGGTAGATCACGAGGAGCAGCAGCGGCAGCTGCGGCAGCGACAGGAACAGGTCGGTCAGCCACATCAGCACCGGGTCGAGGAACCGGCGCGACATGCCGGCGAGCGCGCCGACCAGCACGCCGATCAGGCTCGCTACCGCCATGGCGGCGAAGCCGACCGCGAGCGAGATCCGCCCGCCGTAGATCATCCGGGCCAGCAGGTCCTGGCCGAGATCGTCGGTGCCGAACGGGTGGTCCCAGGACGGGCCCTGGAGCTGGGCCGCGAAGTCGATGTCGTCGATGGCGACCGGCCAGAGCAGACCGCCGAACACCACGCCGGCGACGAGGAGCGCGAGCACGCCGACGCTGGCGAGCGCCAGCCGGTGCCGCCGGAAGCGCCGCCACGTCTCCCGCCCCGGCGAGGCCGGTGCGCGGGCGACGGGCACCGCCTCATCGGAGGGCGATGCGAGGGTCGAGCCAGCCATAGAGCAGGTCCGCGACGAGGTTGAACAGGATGACGAGGCCGGCGAACACGAAGGTCACCGCCATCACCACCGGCGTGTCGTTGGACAGCATGGCGTCGATCAGCAGCGAGCCGATGCCGGGGATCCGGAAGATCTGCTCGGTGACGATGGCGCCGCCGAACACCGCCGGGATCTGGAGGGCGACGAGCGTCACCACCGGGATCAGGGCGTTGCGGGCGATGTGCCGGCGGGTCACCGTGCCCTCGGTCAGGCCCTTGGCCCGGGCCGTGGTGACGTAGTCGAGCCGGGCGACGTCCAGCGCCGAGGCGCGCACGTAGCGTGTGTAGGAGGCGGCCTGGAAGAAGCCCAGCACCGCCACCGGCATGATCGCCTGCCGGACATTCGCCCAGACCCAGGGCAGGCCGGAGCCCGGCAGGTCGGCCTGGTAGACGAAGGGCAGCCAGCCGAGCTTGATCGAGAACAGCAGGATGAACAGCAGGCCGGTGAAGAAGGTCGGCAGCGAGAAGCCCACGAAGGCCAGCGTGTTGGCGACCTGGTCGGCGAGCGAGTAGGGCCGGCGCGCGGCGTAGAGGCCCACCGGCACGGCGATCAGCAGCGCCAGCACCTGGGAGGAGCCGACCACGAACAGGGTCGTGGGCAGCCGCTGCAGGATCAGCGTGTCGACGTTCACCCGGCTGGCGAAGGAGAAGCCCCAGTCGCCCTGCAGCATGGCGGTGAGCCAGTGCAGGTAGCGGGTGGGGATCGGGTCATCGAGGCCGAACTTGACGCGGAGCGCCGCCCGCACCTCCGGGGGCACGTTCGGGTTGCTGGCGAGCTCGCCGAACGGGTCGCCCGGCGCGAGCGCCAGGACGGTGAACAGGATCAGGCTGATGCCGAGCAGGCTCGGGATCGCGATCAGGAGCCGTCGCAGGATGTAGGCGCCCATGGCGCGGCGCTCCCGCTCAGGCCTCCCTGTACCAGTCGGGCAGGAACGACAGGTCGTTGTCCCAGCCGCTGCGGGGCGCCGTCAGCGTCGCGCCCACCGCCGAGACCTCGGCGCGGTGGATCAGCGGCAGCACGTTCTCGGAGACCGCGAGGTCGTTGCACTTAATGAGGAGCGCCGCCCGCTTGACCGGGTCGAGCTCACTCTGGGCGGCGTTGTAGGCCTTGTCGTAGGCGTCGTTGCGCCAGCGCACGACGTTGCGGCCCTGCCACTTGTTGGCCTTCTGGGCCACCTCCCAGGAGGCGTACATGAGCAGCCAGATCGCCGGATCGGCCTGGGTCATGCTGTAGGCGTACATCTCCATGTCGGCGTAGAAATGCGTGCAGGTGTCGGGGTTGGCCGGGTCGGAGGAGAAGAACACCGAGCCGGTCACCGATTTCAGCTCGATCTCGATGCCGGCCTTGGCGGCCGCCTGCTTGATGATCGCCTGCGTCTTCTGGCGCGGGGCGTTGATCGAGGTCTGGAAGACCAGCTTGAGCTTCTTGCCGTCCTTGGCGCGGATGCCGTCGGAGCCCTTCTTCCAGCCGGCCTCGTCGAGGAGCGCGTTGGCCTTGGCCGGGTCGAAGGCGAAGCTCGTGTTCTTGGAGACGAAGCGCTCCGGGCCGTTGACCGTGTTGGCGGTGGGCTTGCCGGTGCGGCCGTAGATGTAGGTCTGGATCGACTTGCGGTCGACCAAGAGGTTCATCGCCTGGCACACCTTCGGGTCGGAGAAGGCGGGGTGCTTGGTGGTGATCGAGGCGCGCTCGCCGTCGACCTCGACGTTCGGGTCGGCGGCATTGAGGAGCAGGAACTCGAGCTTGCCGCCGTAGACCACGTCGACCCGGCCCTTGCCGCCGGTCTCCAGGCGCTTCAGCACCTCGTCCTCGATCAGCATGTTCCAGGCGTAGTCGTACTCGCCGGTCTGGAGCACGGCCCGGGCGGCCGAGACCGCGTCGCCGCCGCCCTTCATCTCGACCGTGTCGAAATACGGCCGGTTGGGCAGGTGGTAGTTGGGGTTGCGCTCCCCGCGGACGATGTCGCCGGGCCGGAACTCAACGAACCGGTACGGGCCGGTGCCAACCGGGGCGAGGTTCTGCGGCGCGTCCCGGGACTTGGCGCCGCTGTAGGGTCCGAACAGGTGCTTGGGCAGCACCATCCCGACGATGCCCACGTAGGCGTCGCACCAGTAGGGCGTGGGCTTGTCGAACAGGACCCGGACGCTGAGGTAGTCGACCTTCTCGACCTTGCAATCCTTGTAGGACCCGGCCGTCACCGCCGCGGTGGCGGGGTCGCGGGCGTATTCCCAGGTAAAGACGAGGTCGTCGGCGGTGAGCGGCTTGCCGTCGTGCCACTTCACGCCGGGCTTGAGCGTCCAGACAACCGAGCGGCCGTCGGCGGCGAGCGCCCCGTTCTCCTTGGACGGGATCGAGGCGGCGAGCACCGGCACGAGGTTGCCGTCCGCGTCCCAGGCGGCGAGCGGCTCGTAGAAGATCCGCGAGGCGTCCTGGTCCTTGGTGCCGACGGCGAAATGCGGGTTGATCAGCGTCGGCGCCTGCCACCAGAGGAGCTTCAGCGCGCCGCCGCCGCCGGCCTTGGTCGGCTTGTAGCCGGCCCGGATATCGGCCGCCATCGCGACCCCGTTCCCGGCCAGCATCAGCCCGGCCATGGGCGCGGTGAGGCCCACAGCCACCATCCGCTGCACGAAAGCGCGCCGCGACAGGCGGCCGTCCTTCACCTGCCCGATGAGGCCGCGCAGATCCCGCTCGTCCATGTACGCTTTCCCGTTTACCGCCGTGACAGGCACAGCAACATTCCGGCAGCGGCCTTGGCAAGGGGCGGGCCAGTGACGGTTCAATCGGAACGTGTCGACGGACGCTTGGTTCGGGCAGGAGCATGGCCTGGGCGGTGCATGCGGTCAGGCAGCAGCAGGGCTCGCGCCGTGTCCGTCCTTGCGAGCGGAGCGAAGCAATCCAGCGGCGCCACGCTTCCCGAGGGCGCGCAACCCTGGGTCGCTTCGCTGCGCTCGCGAAGACGGCGCGGAGCCCGCTATGGTGGCGCGACCTCGATGCGCAGCTTTCCCGGAGTGGACCCGATGGACAACCGCAACGCCGTGTGGCGCCACGTCGACGCGCAGTCGGAACGGCTGATCGCCCTGTCCGAGCGGGTCTGGAGCATGCCGGAGGTCTGCTACACGGAGAGCCGCTCCTGCGCCGAGCACGTCGCCGAACTGCGCCACCAGGGCTTCCGGGTCACCGAGGCAGTCGCCGGCATCCCGACCGCCGTGATGGGCGAGGCCGGGGACGGCGGGCCGGTCATCGCGTTCCTCGGCGAGTACGACGCCCTGCCGGGCCTGTCGCAGGAGGCCGGCGTCGCCGAGCACCGGCCGGTGGAGGCGGGCGGGCATGGCCACGGCTGTGGCCACAACCTCCTCGGCTCGGCGGCGCTGCTCGCCGCCACCGCGTTGAAGGACTGGCTCGCCGAGACCGGCACGCCCGGCCGCGTGCGCTACTACGGCTGCCCGGCGGAGGAAGGCGGCGCCGCCAAGGCCTTCATGGTCCGCGCCGGCGCCTTCGCGGACGCCGACATCGCGATCACCTGGCATCCGGGCAGCTTCTGGGAGGTGGCACCGCCGGTCGCCCTCGCCAACACCCGGGCCGACTTCGTCTTCACCGGCCGCACCGCCCACGCGGCGGCCGCGCCCCATCTCGGGCGCTCGGCGCTCGACGCCGTCGAGCTGATGAGCGTCGGCGTGAACTACATGCGCGAGCACATGCCGTCCGACGCGCGGGTCCACTACGCCTATCTCGACGCCGGCGGCATCGCCCCGAACGTCGTCCAGGCCGGCGCGACGGTGCGCTACTCGATCCGGGCCCGCGACCTGCCCGGCATGCTGGCGCTGGTCGAGCGGGTGAAGAAGATCGCGCAGGGCGCCGCCCTGATGACCGAGACCGCCGTCGAGGTGCGGATCGTCAGCGCGGTGTCGAACCTGCTGGGCAACGATCCCCTGGAGCGGGCGCTGCACGGCGTCATGGAGGAGCTCGGGCCGCCGCATTTCGACGAGGCCGACCGGGACTTCGCCGGCAAGATCCGGGCGACGCTCACCGACGGCGACATCGACGCCGTGTTCCGCGCCATCGGGATGCCGCGCACCGAAGCGCCGCTCGCCGACTTCCTCGTGCCCCTCGACGCGTTGCGCAACCCGGCGGTGGGGTCCACCGACGTCGGCGACGTCAGCTGGGTGGTGCCGACCGTCCAGGCCCACGCGCCCACGGTGGCGATCGGCACGCCGTTCCACACCTGGCAGGTGGTGGCGCAGGGCAAGGCCCCCGCGGCCCACAAGGCGATGGTGCAGGTCGCCAAGGCGATGGCCGCCACCGGGGCCCGGGCGGTGACCGACGCGGCCCTGCGCGACGCCGCCAAGGCGGACCTCGCCCGCCGGGTCGGCGCGGCGGGCTACGTCTCGCCGCTGCCGCCGGAGGTCGAGCCGCCGCTCGGCATGTCGCTGGGGCGCTGACCGGGGCCCGTCTCAGAGCGTACGGGCGCGGAGCGCCGTCACGACGATCTCGGCCAGGATGACGACGCCGAAGATCGCGGCGAGCACCACGGCGACCTGGTCCCAGTAGAGCAGGTTCAGGGCGGTATCGAGCGCGACGCCGATGCCGCCCGCGCCGACCAGCCCCAGCACGGCGGATTCGCGGATGTTGATGTCCCAGCGGAACAGCGCGATCGACCAGAAGGCCGGCTTCACCTGCGGCCAGTAGCCGAGCAGCAAAGTCGACATCCGGCCGGCACCCGCGGCCTGCAGAGCCTCGATCGAGCCGCGATTGGCCTCCTCCAACACCTCGGCGAACAGCTTTCCGGTGAAGCCGACGGAGCGGAGCGCTATCGCCAGGGTCCCGGCCAGCGGACCGGGGCCGAACACCGCCACGAACAGCAGCGCCCAGACCAGGGAGTTCACCGAGCGCGAGGTCACGAACACGAACTTGGCGAACAGGTTCAGCGCGCGGTTGGGCGTGACGTTGCGCGCCGCCATCAGCCCGATCGGCACCGCGATCGCGATGGCGATCAGGGTGCCGAGCGTCGCGATGTGGAGCGTCTCCACCAGCGCCCGCAGGGTCGGTCCGACATAGCCGGCATCCATCGGCCACATCCGGCCGAACAGGTCGGCGAGCTGGTCGGGGGCGTCGTAGAGGAATTCCGGGATCACCTCGATGGTGCGCAGGCTCGCCACGAAGGCCGCCACCGCGCACAGCGTGAAGGCGAGCCGCGCCAGCCGCTTCCACAGGGGGAAGCGTTGCCAGCGGCGCGGGCCGGCGGGAGCGGGCGCGAGGGCGACGCTCACTGGAACACCTTGCGGGCCCAGCCGGAGACGATCTCGGCCACCATGATCAGGGCGACGATGACGATCAGGATCGCCAGCACCACGTCGAAGTCGAAGCGCTGGTAGGCGGTGAACAGCGTCGCTCCGATGCCGCCGCCGCCGACGATGCCCACCATGGTCGAGTTCCGCAGATTGGAATCGAGCTGGTAGGTGGCGAAGCCGATGAAGCGCGGCAGCACCTGCGGCTGCACGCCCATGATCAGGGTCGACAGGAAGCCGGCGCCGGTCGCCCGCACCGCCTCGACCTGCTTCAGGGAGATCTCCTCGATCGCCTCGGCGAACAGCTTGGCGATGAAGCCCACCGAGGCGACGATCAGCGCCATGACGCCGGCGAGCGCCCCGAACCCGATCGCCTTCACGAACAGGATCGCCACGATGATCGGGTGGAACGACCGGCAGAGCGCGATCAGGATGCGGGTCGGCCACGTCACCCAGGGCGGCATCAGGTTGCGGGCCGCCAGGAAGCCGATCGGCAGGGCGACCGCGATGCCGACCACCGTGGCGATCACGGCGATCTGCAGGCTCTCGAGGATGCCCGACTGGATCAGTTCCCAGCGGGAGAAGTTCGGCGGGAACATCCGGGCCAGGAACTGCTGCCCGTGGGCGAGGCCGCCGGCGAAGCGCTCGGGCGAGAAGCCGAGCTGGGTCGCCGCGTAGACCGCGTAGACGGCGAGGAGCGCCCAGCCCGCGCGGGCGGTCCAGTTGGGCCGGAACGCGACGCGGTCGGGGGAAGCGTCGGGGGAGGCGTCGGGGGAGGCCGGGCGGGCGGGCGCGCTCATTCGAGCCAGTTCTCGCCGCCGTAGATGCCGCGCAGGTCGGCCTCGCTCAGCCGGTCCGGCGGCCCGTCATAGACCACGTGCCCGCCCGACATGCCGACGATCCGCGCGGCGAAGCGCTGGGCGAGCGCCACGTTGTGGATGTTGACCACCACCGGCACGCCGCGCTCGGCCGCGAGCCGGGACAGGATCTCCATGATCTCGACGGAGCTCTTCGGGTCGAGGGACGAGGTCGGCTCGTCGGCGAGCACGATCTCGGGCTCCTGCATGATCGCCCGGGCGATGCCGACGCGCTGGCGCTGCCCGCCCGACAGGGCGTCGGCCCGGCGGGTGGCGAAGCCCGACAGGCCGACCGCGTCGAGGAGGTCGAAGGCGCGGGCGACGTCCGCCTCGGGGAAGCGGCGCAGCCACGCGCGCCACGCCGGCACGTAGCCGAGGCGACCGCAGAGCAGGTTCTCCATCACCGAGAGGCGCTCGACCAGGTTGTACTCCTGGAACACCATCCCGATCCGGCGCCGCGCCCGGCGCAGGGCGGGGCCGGAGAGCCGGGCGAGGTCCTCGCCTCTAAACAGGATCTCCCCCGAGGTCGGCTGGACCAGCCGGTTGATGCAGCGGATCAGGGTGCTCTTGCCGGTGCCGGACGGCCCGATGATCGCCGTGAGCCCGGTGCCCGGCACCACGAGGTCGATGCCCTTCAGGACCGGCTGGCCGGCCCGGTACGCCTTGGTCAGCCCGCGGATCACCAGCGCGCGCGGATCCTCCGCCCGGGGATCGCCCTCGAGTCCGGCCGCCACCGCGCGCGCCGCGCTCCTCGCCGTCACGGCCGACGTCAACGCCTGAGTCACGGCTTGGGCGCGCCCGCGGCCTTCTTGCGTGCCGCCTCGGCCTCGCGGGCGGCCTCGCGCTCGTAGGCGACCTTGTTGTACGGCGTGCCCGATTCCTCCGCGACCTTGCGGACGATCGCCCAGTCTTTGAGGTAGGTGATCGGCGCGAACCGGTCGTCGCCCTCGAAATCCTTCACCATGTCGGGCGGGAAGCGGAAGTCGTAGAAGCACTGCTTCAGCTTCTCGGCGAGTTCCGGCTTGAGATCGTGGGCGTAGGCGAACCCCGAGGTCGGGAACTTCTCGCTCGTGTAGATCACCCGGTAATCGTCGCCCTTGATCGTCCCGCGGGCGACCATCCGGTAGAATACGTCGGAGGCCACAGGGGCGGCGTCGTAGTCGCCGGTGCCGACGCCCAGCGCCGACTTGTCGTGGCCGCCCGAGTAGATGAGCTTGTAGTCCTCGCCGGGCTTCAGCCCCTGCTCGGGGAACAGCGCCTTGGGCGCGAGGTTGCCGGAATTCGACGACGGCGCCGTGTGGGCCACGCGCTTGCCCTTGAGGTCGGCCAGTGTCTTGTACGGGCTGCTCGCCTTCACCACGACGATCAGGTTGTAGCCCTCGGCGCCCTTCTCGGTGCCCTTGGCGGCGAACGGGATCGCGCCGGCCATGTTCACCGCGAAGCCGAGAGGTCCGGTCGAGAAGCCCGCCACCGTGAGCCGGCCGGAGCGCATCGCCTCGATCTCGGCGGAGTTCGACTGGACCGGGTAGTAGACGACGCGCTTGCCGGTGCACTGGCTCAGGTAGGTCGTGAACGGCTTGAACGAATTCTCGTAGACCGCGGGATCCTCCACCGGCGTGTAGGCGAAGACGATCACGCTCGGGTCGCGGGTCTTGGCCGGAACGTCGGCGACGAGGTCCTTGTTGGCGTCGCAGTAGGCGTCGTCGAGCTGGCCGCGGTTGGGGCACTCGTCGGCCCTCAAGGGCGACAGGAAACCGAAGCCGCAGAGCAGCGCCAGGGCTGCGCCGTATCGGGCGATCGTCACGCGCTATCCTCCCTGCGGGGCCGTGCCTCGGGCCGGCGCCGTCATGTCCCGCCCGGTCCGGGCCGAGCTTGAGCCGGCAAAGGTGTAGGCGCCGGCTGACGGGAGACGCAAGGCGCGACAGCGAGCGGACGTTGAGGGAAGCCGCGCGCTGACAGGGGCGTCGTGGCGGCCGTCCGGGTGGCAGCCAGCCTCAGGGCGCGAGCCGCGTGAACACGTAGTCGTGGTCCCGGACATTCGCGCTGTGGCAGGCGAAGCAGGTCTCGTGCTGGGCCGCGTCCGCGGGCTTGCCGTCGACGAAGCGCCCGAACCCCCAGCCCCCCGTCGCCGCGTAGCGCCGCGAATCCTTCACCATGACCTGAACCGTCGTGGCGCCGCCGGGCACGAAGGCCGGGGCGAACTCCGCGGACGGCACCCGCGTCCAGGCGCGCTTCACCAGCACCGTCCCGTCCGGGAACGGCAGGGTGCCCGACCGGTAGGCGTCCAGCGCCCGCGCGTTGCCGACCACGGCGCGCAGTTCGTCGAGGGCCCCGGTCTCCTGCGCGACGCCGACGAGCTGCCAGGCGCGGTACCCGTCCGGGACGGTGACGCCGTAGATCGGCGAGGCCGCCGGGGCGGTCCCGGCATCCACGGCGCGCACCGCGGAGCCTCCCAAAATCAGGCCCGCAGCGAGCAGGGCCGGCAGCGCGACAGCCAGGAACCGCATGGCAACCTCCGTCATCGTCTCGGGATGATCGTGTGTCCGGGGATGATCCGGCCGCGCCGGCGCGGTCAGGCCGCGGCCGCGTCGATCACGGCCTGCGCGAAGGCGCGCGGGGCTTCCTGCGGGAGGTTGTGGCCGATCCCGCCGGTGATCAGCCGGTGCGCGTAGCGTCCGGTGAACTTGGCCGCGTAGCTGGCGGGATCCGGATGCGGGGCGCCGTTCGCGTCGCCCTCCAGGGTGATGGTCGGCACGCCGATCGTGGGCGCCTGCGCGAGGCGGCTCTCCAGCGCGTCGTACCGGCGCTCGCCCTCGGCGAGGCCCATCCGCCAGCGGTAATTGTGGATGACGATGCTGACGTGATCCGGGTTGTCGAGGGCCGGGGCGCTCCGCGCGAAGGTGGCGTCGTCGAAGCGCCAGCGCGGCGAGGCGGTCTGCCAGATCAGCTTGGCGAAGTCGGCGCGGTAGGCCTCGTAGCCGGCCCGCCCCCGGCTGGTGGCGAAGTAGAACTGGTACCACCAGGACAGCTCGGCCCGCGGCGGCAGCGGCTTCTTGCCGGCCTCCTGGTTGCCGATCAGGTAGCCGCTGACCGCCACCAGCGCCCGGCACCGCTCCGGCCACAGCGCCGCGACGATGTCGGCCGTCCGCGCGCCCCAGTCGAAGCCGCCCAGGACGGCCTGGGGGATCTTCAGGGCGTCCATCAGGGCGATGACGTCCACCGCGAGTGCCGCCTGCTCGCCGTTCCGGACCGTGTCCGACGCCAGGAAACGGGTGGTGCCGTAGCCGCGCAGGTACGGCACGATCACCCGGTGCCCGGCCGCCGTGAGGATCGGAACGACCTCCGCGAAGGCGTGGATGTCGTAGGGCCAGCCGTGCAGCAGGATGACCGCCGGCCCGTCGGCGGGACCGGCCTCGACGTAGCCGACGTCGAGCACGCCGGCCTCGACCTGCTTCAGGACGCCCGGCATGGCGCCGGGGACCGGGGCGCCGGGGACCGCGGCACCCTGCGCCCGCGCGGTCCCGCCGAGGCCGAGCTCGGCGAGGGCGGCGGTGGCTACCGCGCTCTTCAGGAGGCGGCGGCGGCTCCAGGCGGATGTGTCGGGATCGGTCTCGCGGGCCATGGACGGCTCCCTCGTCGGAAAGTCTTCGATGGAGCGAAATCTATCCCGATGCTCGACACCGCGCTTTGAGAGGACCTTGAGGACACCTTCAGAGGCCCATGATTTATGCCCGCCCGGGCCCGTGCTAGAGCGCCCTCCGCCGCGGAGACCGGTTCGGTGAGCAGGGCGCGGAACGCGGACATGGCCCCGCCCAGGAACGCCCCGTGATCTACCGGTTCGGACCCTTCACCCTCGATTCTGCGCGGCGCGAGCTCAGCCGGGACGGCGCCGAGATCGCCGTCGAGCCGCAGGTCTTCGACCTCCTGCGGGTGCTGATCGAGCGGCGCGACCGGGTGGTGAGCCGCGACGACCTGCTGGAGGCGGTCTGGAACGGGCGCATCGTCTCCGAGGCGACCCTCGGCAGCCGGATCAACGCGGCCCGGACGGCGATCGGCGACACCGGAACCGAGCAGCGCTGGATCCGGACGCTCCCGCGCAAGGGCGTGCGCTTCGTCGGCGCCGTGCGGGAGGCCGCATCGGAGGTCTCGCCCGGGATCGCTCCGGAAGACGCGGCGGAGGCGAGCGTCACGTGGCGCACCGGGCCGCGCCTACCCGCGGTGGCGGTCCTGCCCTTCACCAACATGAGCGCGGATCCGGAGCAGGCCTACTTCGCCGACGGGATCACCGAGGAGATCATCACGGCGCTGTCCCGCGTTAGCGGCCTGTTCGTGATCGCGCGCAACTCGACCTTCACCTACCGGGGCGCGGCGATCGACGTGCGCCGGGTCGGGCAGGAGCTCGGCGTCGGCTACGTGGTCGCCGGCAGCGTGCGCCGCGGCGGGTCGCGCCTGCGAATCACCGGCCAGCTGGTCGATGCCGGGACCGGCGCCCATCTCTGGGCCGACAGCTTCGACGGCGGGCTCGACGACGTCTTCGCCCTGCAGGAGAAGGTCGCCGCGCGCGCCGCCGCCGCGATCGAGCCCACCCTCCAGCTGGCGGAGATCGGCCGGCTCGGCCGCGACGCGCCGGCCCATCCGGACGCCTACGACCGGCTGCTCCGGGCCAATGCCCGGCTCGCCGACTTCACCGCCGCCGGCATGGCGGCGGCGCTCGATCACTTGGACGAGGCCCTGGCGCTCGACCCGGGCTACGCCCCGGCGATGGCCGCGGCGGCCTATTGCCGGGCGCAGTGCCATTTCCAGGGCTGGATCGCGCAGGGCGAGGCGGAGCGCGCGGCGGCCGTGCGGCTGGCCTGGGGCGCGGTCGAGCGCGCGCCCGGGGACGCGCAGGTGCTGTGGATGGCGGCCTTCGCGGTCTGGAACATGTCGGAGACCGGGCGGGACCGGGCGCGCGACCTGTTCGGCCGCGCGCTGCTCGTCAACCCGAACTCCGCCCTGGCGCTCACCCTCGCGGGCTGGATCGAGACCATGTGCGGCCGCGCGGAGGCGGGACGCGCCATGGTCGAGCGGGCGCTGCAGCTCAACCCGCGGGATCCGCGCGGCTGGCTGATGTCGGGCGTGATGGCGGTCGCGGCGGTCAGCGAGGCCGACTATCCCGAGGCGATCCGGTGGGCTGAGCGGGCGCTGGCGCAGAACCGGCGCTTCGCCGTCGCCCTGCGGGCGCTCGCCGTGGCCCATGTCGGGCTCGGCCAGCCGGAGCGCGCCCGGCCGGCGGTCGCCGAGCTCCTGGCGATCGAGCCCGGATTGACGGTCTCGGGCTTCCTGGCGCGGATCCCCTTCCCGGTCGCCGCCCTGGGGCAGCGATACGCCGAGGCGCTGGCCGAAGCCGGCCTGCCCGCCTGAGCGGGGCGCCGGTCAGGCCCCTTCCCGGTTCAGCCGGACGACTAGCTGATCGGCGAACTTGGCGGCGGCCACCGACAGCGAGCGCCCGCGCAGCTGCGCCAGGATCAGCGTCATCGGGGTGAGGTCGCGGGTGTCGATCGGCCGGCTGTGCAGGCGCGGATCCTCCGGGATGCCGCTGGGCACCTGCAGGCTCACCACGTCCTCCCGCAGGGTGAGGTTGCGCAGGAACTCCAGCGAGCCCGACTCCACCACGGGCCGCAGCTCGACGCCCCGCCGGGCCAGCGCGTGCTCGATGTGGTGGCGGATGGCGAGCGATCGGTCGGGCAGCGCCAGGGCGTGCGCGAGACAGTCGCGCAGCCGCACCGGCCCGCTCTCCGCCGCCAGCGCGTGGCCTCTGCGCATCAGCGCGCACAGGGTCTGATGGCCGGAATAGAGCGGGTGCAGCTCCGCCGAGGGCGGCGGCTGCAGGATCAGGGCGAGGTCGGCCTCGAAAGCCGCGAGCGCGGTGACCGCCTGGGCGTGGTCGCGGACCTGCACGGTGAAGCCGACCTGCGGAAAGCGGGCGCGGTAGGCCTCGACCTCCTCGGGCACCACCTGGGTGACGAAGGCTTGGCTGCAGGCGAGCGCCACGTGCCCCCGCCGCACGCCCGACAGGTCGGCGATCTGCGAGCGGACCCGGTCGAGATCGGCGGCCTGGTCGCGGATGTGCCGGGCGAAGAGCTCGCCGGCCGCGTTGAGCCGCATCCCCTGCGGCAGGCGCTCGAAGATCGGCGTGCCGAGCTCGTACTCGAGATCCTGGATCTGCCGGGTCAGGGCCGAGGGCGTGAGGTTCAAGCGCTCCGCGGCGCGCCGGATCGAGCCGGCGCGGGCGACCTCGGCGACGTAGGTGACGGTGCGCAGGTGCTTCACGCCCCTATCCTGCCCGGCCGTTGCGTTTATGGCAACGGCATACTCAGAAAATAGCACTTCCTCGCAACAGGTGGTGCCCGTAGCCTCGGCACATCGGGACCCTTCAGGAGCCGTTCGATGATCCGCCGCCGCACCCTCCTGGCCGGTCTCGGGGCCGGCCTCGCCCTCGGACCCCTGGCCCGGGCCCGCGCCCAGGGCGCGCCCGTCACGATCCGGATGGGCTCCCTCAAGCTGATCCACTCGATCGCGCCGAGCTTCTACGCGCGCTTCACCCCGCCCGGGGTGAATGTGGAGGTTGTGCCCTTCGAGAGCCCGACCGAGTGCAAGAACGCCGTGGTCACCAAGTCGGTGGATTTCGGCACCTTCGGGATCGCCGCCGCGACGCTGGGCGCCGCCGCCGGCGAGCCGCTCGTGGTCATCGCCTCCACCTGCAACCGCGGGATGGCGGTGATCGCCAAGAAGGGCTCCGACATCCACGCCATCAAGGACCTGCGCGGCAAGCGCGTCGCGATCTGGCCCGGCAGCACCCAGGAGGTCTTCGTCCTGGAGCGGATGCGCATGGAGGGGCTCTCGGTGAAGGACATCACCCCCGTGCGCGTCTCCTTCTCGGAGATGCACATCGCCCTCGCCCGCGGCGACGTCGACGCCTATGTCGGCGCCGAGCCGGGCCCCGGCGTCAGCCTCGCCTCGGGCGTCGGCCAGCTCGTCGAGTACCCCTACGGCACCGAGATGGGCGCGCTGAACATGGTGTTCGGCGCCCACCGCGACACGCTGGCCGAGCGGCCGGACCTCGTCCGGACCATGCTGGAGATCCACCGCAAGGCGACGGACTTCGCGGCCGGCGACCGCGACGCGATGATCGCCATGGCGGTGGCGAAGCTCGGCCAGAAGCGCGAGGCGCTCGAGCTCTCGGCCCCGAACGTCGAGCTGACCTGGCGCCTCGGGCCGAACGAGATCCGGCAGGCCGACGCCTACGCGCAGCACATGCTCGCGCTCAAGCAGATCAAGCGGCTGCCGGAGCCCGGCTTCATCGATACCCGCTTCGTCGACGCGCTGGGGCGGGCGTGAGCACCGGGATCGAGGCCGGCGCCCTGCCGGCGGCGGTGACGCCGGCGCCCTCCCGCCGGGCCGGATCCGGGCCCGGGCTCGCCCACCTGCGCCGGCTGGCGCTCGCCTGCGTGGTGCCGGCCGCGCTCGTCGCGGTCTGGCAGGTCACCACCGCGGGCCGGCCCTACAGCCTGATCCCGCCCCCCGCGGAGGTCTGGGCCGAGATGCGAGATCTCGCGGTCGGCGGCGTCAACGACGACGCGTTCAGCGGCACGCTCTGGACCCATCTCGCGGCGTCGCTGAGCCGGGTCTACGGCGGCTTCGCGCTGGCGGCCGCCGCCGCCCTGCCGCTCGGCCTGCTGATCGGCCGCGTGCCGCTGATCCGGGCGCTGCTCGATCCCGTCCTGCAAGTCCTGCGGCCCGTGCCGGTCACCGCGTGGCTGCCGCTGGCGATGATCCTGTTCGGTCTCGGGCCGCGCTCGGCCTTCTTCCTCGTGTTCCTCGGGGCGTTCTACCCGATCCTAGTCAACACCGTGTTCGGGGTCCGCTCCGTTGAGCCGCGCCTGTTCGAGGCGGCCGCGATGCTGGGCTGCACCGGGCCGGCCCAGTTCGTCCGCGTGGTGCTGCCGGCGGCGCTGCCGTCGATCTTCACCGGCCTGCGGCTGGGGCTGGGCTTCGCCTGGGTGGTGATCGTGGTCGGCGAGATGACTGGCGTCCAGACCGGCCTCGGGGCGATCATCATGGAGGCGCGCCAGCTCTCGCGCACCGAGATCGTGATCTGCGGCATGGCGGTGATCGGGGTCGCGGGCTTCGTCTCCGACTGGCTGGTCATGCAGCTCGGCCGCCGGCTGCTCGCCTGGAGCCCGAATCATGGCTGATCCGACGATCCCGATCCTCGACATGCGGGCGGTCTCCAAGACCTACACGGCGGGCGGCCGCCGGACCGAGGCCCTGCGCGAGGCGAACCTCACGGTGTCCCGCGGCGAGTTCGTCTGCCTGCTCGGCGCCTCGGGCTGCGGGAAGTCGACGCTGCTGCGGGTCGCCGCCGGCTTCGAGGCCCCGACCGCCGGGCAGGCCCTGATGTGGGGCAAGCCGATCGCCGGGCCGGGGCCGAGCCGCGGCATGGTCTTCCAGGATTACGGCCTGTTCCCGTGGCTCACGGTGCGGGACAATATCGGCTTCGGCCCGAAGGCCCGCGGGCGGCCCGCCGCCGAGGTGCGCGACACCGCCGAGCGCTACATCGCCCTCGTCGGCCTCCAGGCCTTCGCCGACGCTTACCCGCACCAGCTCTCGGGCGGGATGAAGCAGCGGGTCGCCATCGCCCGGGTGCTCGCCAACGAGGCCGAGGTGGTGCTGATGGACGAGCCCTTCGGGGCGCTCGACGCCATGACCCGCGAGCGACTGCAGGACGAGCTGCTCGACCTGTGGTCGCGGACGGGGCTGACGATCCTGTTCGTCACCCACGCCATCGAGGAGGCGATCTTCCTCGCGGACCGCATCGTGATGATGTCGCCCGGCCCCGGCCGGATCGAGGCGATCCACCCGGTCGAGTTGCCGCGGCGGCGCGACGTGTCGAGCCCGGCCTTCAACGACCTGCGCCGGATGCTGGCGGCCCAGCTCCACAGCCACCACGCCCCGCGGGCCGCCGCCTGATGGACACCGCGCCCGACGATCCCCGCCGGCCCGAGAACCGCCTCGCCTACCGCGCCGCCGTCGACCGGCCGCGCCTGACGCTGCCGGGCGGCAAGCACGTCGCGGTCTGGCCGGTGGTCAACGTCGAGCACTGGCTGATCGACAACCCGATGCCGCGCCAGATCCTGGTGCCGCCGACCGCCGCGAGCCTGCTCCCGGATATCCCCAACTGGGCGTGGCACGAGTACGGGATGCGGGTCGGGTTCTGGCGCTTCCTCGAGGCCTTCGCCAGCCGCGGAATCCGCCCGACGCTGTCGATCAACGGCTCGGTCTGCACGGCCTATCCCCGCGTCGCCGAGGCCGCCCACGCGGCCGGCTGGGAGTTCATGGCCCACGGCTTCCACCAGGTCCCGACGCACCGGATCCCGGACCAGCCGGCGATGATCGCTCGCACCATCGCGGCGATCACCCAGACCACGGGGCGCCCGCCGCGCGGCTGGCTGGGACCGGGCCTCACCGAGACCCTCGACACGCCCGACCACCTGCGCGCGGCCGGCCTCGAGTACGTCGGCGACTTCGTGGTCGACGACCGCCCCTGCCGGGTGGCGACGCGCACGGGCGACCTCGTCGCCCTCCCCTACTCGGTCGAGCTCAATGACATCCCGCTGCTGGCCATCCAGCACCACCGGGCCGACGAGTTCGTGGAACGGGCGCTCGCCCATCTCGACCGGCTCGCCGCCGAGGCCGCCGGCCCTGGCTCCCTCGGCGGGGCCAAGGTGATGAGCTTCGCGATCCACCCCTACATCACCGGCGTGCCGCACCGGATCGGCCTGCTGGAGCGGCTGCTCGACGCCATCCTGGCCCGCGACGACGCGGTGTTCATGCAGGGGGTCGAGATCCTCGACTGGTACCGCGCCACCGGCGACGAATCCTGAGCCTCGCTGCGAGGAATGACCGTGCCCCCCTTCCCGACCATCCCGCTCCTGCACGCGGCCTACGCCGAAGGCCTCGACCCGCGCGCCGTCGTGGCCGAGGCCTACCGGCGGCTCGCCGCGGTGGACGATCCCGGCATCTTCCTCGCGCTCGTCCCGGAGGCGGATGCTCGCGAAGCCGCGGCGGCTCTCCCGCCCTTCGACCCCGCGGCGATGCCGCTTTGGGGCGTGCCCTTCGCCGTCAAGGACAACATCGACGTCGCCGGGCTGCCGACCACCGCCGCCTGCCCGGACTTCGCCCACACCCCCGCCGAGACCGCGCCCGCGGTGGCGCGGCTCCTCGCGGCCGGCGCGATCCTGATCGGCAAGACCAACCTCGACCAGTTCGCCACCGGGCTCGTCGGCCTGCGCACCCCCTACCCGGCCCCGCGTAACGCGATCGATCCGGCCTACGTGCCCGGCGGGTCCAGCAGCGG
Source organism: Methylobacterium oryzae (assembly GCF_021398735.1). Taxonomy (NCBI): domain Bacteria; kingdom Pseudomonadati; phylum Pseudomonadota; class Alphaproteobacteria; order Hyphomicrobiales; family Methylobacteriaceae; genus Methylobacterium; species Methylobacterium oryzae. The sequence goes on along the minus strand of NZ_CP090349.1, from coordinate 683,490 downwards.
CTCGGCCGTGGCGGTGGCTCATGGGATCGTCGCCTTCGCGCTCGGCACCGACACGGCGGGGTCGGGCCGGGTGCCGGCGGCGCTCAACAACGTCGTCGGGCTGAAGCCCTCCCTCGGGGCGATCTCCAGCCGCGGGATGCTGCCGGCCTGCCGGACCCTCGACACGCTCTCGGTCTTCGCCGGCACCGTGGCCGACGCCGACGCGGCCTTCCGGGTCATGCTGGGTCCGGATGCCGCCGATCCCTGGTCGCGGGCCCTGCCGGTGCCGGCCGCCCCCGCCGCCCTCCCGCCGGGCCTGCGCCTCGGGCTCCCGGACGGGGCGAGCCTCCGCTTCGGCGGCGACGGGCTCTCCGAGGCGGCCTTCGCGGCGACGGTCGCCGATCTCGAAGCCCTCGCCGGGGCGGCGGCGCCGGTCGATCTCGCGCCGATGTTCGCCGTCGCGGCTCTGCTCTACGACGGCCCCTGGGTCGCCGAGCGCTACGCGGCGATCCGCCCGGTGATGGAGACGCGCCCCGACATCCTCCACCCGACGACGCGGGCGGTCATCGCCTCCGCCGAGCGCCACAGCGCGGCCGACGCCTTCGCGGGCCTCTACCGCCTCGCGGCGCTGCGCCGGGCCGCGGACGCGGTCTGGGACCGGATCGACGTCCTCGCCGTGCCGACCTACCCGCGCCCGCAGACCTGCGCGGCGGTCGCGGCCGACCCGATCGGGCCGAACAGCGAGCTCGGCACCTACACCAACTTCGTCAACCTGCTGGACTGGTGCGCCCTGGCGGTGCCGGGCCGGCCCCGCGCCGACGGCTTCCCCGCCGGGATCACCCTGCTGGCGCCGCGCGGCTCGGACGGGCTCCTCGCCGCCCTCGGGGCACGCCTGCACGCGGCCTCGGCGCCGCGGATCGGCGCGGGCACGATGCCGGTGCCGGTCGTGGAGCCGGGGCCGGCTGCGGCCGGACCGGACGCGATCGAGCTGGCGGTCGTCGGGGCGCATCTCTCGGGACTGCCGCTGAACCGCGAGCTGGCCGGCTGCGGCGGGCGCTTCCTGCGCGCCGTGCCGACAGCCCGGGACTATCGGCTCTACGCCCTGCCGGGCGGCCCGCCGCAGCGCCCGGGGCTGCTCCGGGTGGCGGCCGGGGACGGCGCCCCCATCGAGACCGAGGTGTGGGCCCTACCGCCCGCCGCGTTCGGACGCTTCGTCGCCGCCATCCCGGCACCGCTCGGCATCGGCACGCTGCGGCTCGCCGACGGCACGGCGCCCAAGGGCTTCCTGGTCGAGCAAGCCGGCCTCGACGGGGCGGCCGACATCACGCGCTTCGGCGGCTGGCGCGCCTACCTGGCCGACCGCGCGGCCGCGTAGCCCTCGCCCCCGGGGCCTGACATCGGGCAGCGAGAGGAAACCGGTTCCGGTCCCTCCCGCGGCGACAGGCCACCCGCGCCGCTGCTAGGCTGCCGCCCGGTGGCGGAGCGTTCCGATGCGGCGATCGATCCTGTTCCTGGCGGCCTGTCTGCTGGCCGGCATCACGCCGGCGGCCTCCGCCGGGCCCGCAGCGGACGGCGTCGCCGATCTCGGCAGCTACGCCGCCCGCATGGAGGTTCACCCGTTCGAGAGCCTGACGCTGACCGACCGGCAGTTCCTCACCGGCACGTCCGAGGGAGCGAAGCCGGTCACGGTCGCGGGGATCCTGCGCATCGCCAAGGCGGGGACCGAGCGCCTGCCGACCGTGATCCTGATGCACGGCTCCGGGGGTCTGGGCGGCAACATCGAGTTCTGGCAGCGGGCGCTGGCGGCGCGCGGGATCTCGACCTTCGCGATCGACGGCTTCACCGGGCGCGGCCTGACCAGCGTCAACACCGACCAGAGCCTCCTGGCGCGCACGAACCTGATCCTCGACATCTACCGGGCGCTGGGCGTGCTGGCGAAGCATCCGCGGGTCGACCCGGCGCGGATCGCCGTAATGGGCTTCTCGCGCGGCGGGCAGGCCGCGCTCTACGCCAGCCTCAAGCGCTTCGACGCCGCCTGGAACCGCTCCGGGGTGATCCCCGCCCTCTACCTGCCGGTCTACCCGGACTGCTCCATCCGCTTCCGGGACGACACGGCCGTGGCGGATCGGCCGATCCGGATCTTCGGTGGCGGCAGCGACGACTACAATCCCGCCGCCACCTGCGCGGCCTACGCGGAGCGGCTGAGGGCGGCCGGCGCCGATGTCGACCTGACCGTCTTTCCCGGAGCGCAGCACGTCTTCGACAACCCGGCCGGGCCGACCCAGCCCGTGGTCGCCCGGGGCGCGCAGACCGTCCGCGCCTGCGCGATAAGCGAGGCGGCGGACGGCGCCCTCGTGGCGGGCCCGGACGCCACGCCGTTCACCTACGCGGACCCGTGCGTGCAGCGCGACCCGCATATTGGCTCCGACGCCGCCGCCCGCGCCGGGATCCTGGCGCGTGTCTCGCACGCGCTGGACGCCGCGTTCCGGGGACGGTGACCGACGGAGCGCGGTGCGGATCTGCGCGGCCCCTGCCTGCCGGCCGCGCGCTCGTGCGGCGGCCGACTCGGTCAATTGACGTCGTCGGCCGTCGGCTTGCCCCGCACCGCCCGGGCCGCCCCCAACCTGCGTGTCGCGTGGCGTCCTACCTGCAGGCAGCGTCATGAATGCTCACAGATCGAACGTGCTCGGCCGAACTGTGGCGATCTCGTGCCCAACTGGGCCAGTAGGCGCAGCCTCTTCGACGGCGAGGACGATCTATCGGGGCTATCTTTAAATGCCCGGAGACCCGCGACCCCGCTCTCGCGGGCACGGACACCTTCCGACCCGAACACCGCAACCAACTTCGCATGAAGGACAGGGACAACCGAGGGCGTAGCTGCGCGCTTCAATCGACAAATCTACTGCGTTAGATACATCATCGAAATTCGATTTGTCTTAAGTGCACGGAAATCGGAGCTGTTCATATCAGGGCCGAAAGTCACTTGTCGCGAGACGGAGCCCATCGCCGAGATCCGCCGGCAAGAATGGCCACTGAGCCCCTATACTACTTTTGGTCATTGCGTACTTCGGAGATTGCTGTAGCCAGTTTATAGGGGTTGGACTCGCCCCGCCCAACACTGGTATGTCATGCGCAAGCTTGGCTAGAATGGCCCGGCGCAGCGCGAGGGCGACCATGGCTTTCAGACGAATCGGAACGCTCGTGGCGGTGCTCACTCTAGGCGCGTGCTCCCACGCGCCGCTGATGCCGACTGCCTACAGCGCCTTGCCGCCCCCGACCGCGATGCCTGCGGCAACCGCGTCGACGGGCCCGCTCGTGGGCGCCGCGGCGCCGCGTGCTGAGTCCGATATCGATCCGCTCCCCATCGTCATTCCCGGCACTCTGAAGCTCACGGACGCGCAGATCGGCCAGAACGGTGTGAACCCTCTGGCGGTTCTCGATTCCTCGATGCGCAACCGCATGAGCTGGAAGAGTCTCCGTCCGGAGAATCTGACGAAGCCGCCGATCTATTCCGGCCTGTCCCGCATGTCGAACGGTGCCGGCGTCGGAGAAGCCTCGGCCACACAGAAAGACAACATTCCCGGCTTCGATAAGGATCTCGCCACCAAGAGGATCATGTCGGAGTACAATCGCGAAGCGGCGATGGCGGCGCTCCTTAAGGGCGGACGCGGCGCCGCGAAGAGCGTATGCTCAGGATGCTGACGTCGCTCTTCGACGCGGCTCGAGAGTGAACGGCAAGTTCTCCGTATCGACCGGCACGCCTTGGTGCGTTCTCACCCGCCACGCCGGTCCCGACTACGGCCCCCAAGCCGGCGAAGCGGCCATCGCTTTCGCCGTGCGCTCCGTCAGCCGACGCCGCACAGAAGTCCGTTCGCGGACTCCTTCCGGGGAGGATCCCGACGATGCGCCGCACCCATCCTCTCCGCCTTCTTCACACCTGCGGCCAAGCGTCAGTAGCGCGGCGAGAAATTCATCCCCGTCACGACGGTGAAGACCGGTGGTGTGCGGTCAGCAAGCTCGATGCGTGCCGGATCCTGCGAGCGCTCTGTCTGAACCGAGGGGCAGAAGACGGTGGAGGGCACCTCGACCGTCGGTGAGAGCACCCGTTCCAGAGGAGTCGGCCTCGTCATCGCGGGCTTCGGGTCCAGCCAAGTTCCGGGCACCACCTGCTGCCCACAATTGCTGACAACCGCTTCATGTATCGTCCCATCGATTGCGGCGGAAACCACACAATTGGCGGGATGGTACACCAACTCGTACTGAAACTTCCTGTTCTCGTCGGACTCCGTTTTGAACCGGTTGTCCAAAATCACGGCCGTGTGCGGGCGATCGGTTGTCCCGACAACATAGAGGCGACCGGTGGCGATGGCAGCGACCGTGATATCGGAGGCCGCCGATGCGGGCATGCTGAAGACAAGCGCCAGCACTCCGGAGAGCGTCGCCGTCGAAACCAAGCCGCGCATCCTGCCCTCACCCTCACCCGCAACCTGTTCAGACCCGACTCGATTGTATCGTCAGCCGTGATCGCGCCCTGAACAGCGGGTCCCACAGCCATTCTACCGAGCAATGGCCAGCATCCATCACCCGATAGAGGTACTCAGATCTCTCATCCACCGGGATATCGAGCTGGACGGACCGTATACCAACGCTCGAGCGCCGGCCCGCCCGTGATCACCGAGCCAGGTCCCTGGGTCCGGGACAGGAGCGTGCACGAACCTGACAGCCGGCGCATCGACGCGATCGCCATCCGATACCGGGAACGTGCCACCTTTCCTGACCAGGGACCTATACGTCCCAGACCTGGAATCGATGGCGCGGCATCGCGCACCGAATCCTGAGAATGCCGCTTGCGCCGTTCCGCTCCGATCGGTGAGCCTTCCGACCGCTCCACAATCCGACGTCGGCGATGACGCGAACGCCGAGCGACGAAGGATCGTGAACATCTCTATGATACGACACCGAAGAATCTCAACATAAAATAGATTACGCCGAACAGCGTTACACCTGCAGCAACCCAGATAAAGACCAGCAACCATCGATCAAAATATGCGACATCGCAGTCGGCGTATTCTGTGGCGCAGGGAACGCAGTATGCGTTGGAGATCTCCACCTTTGCCCCGCACGTTTGGCAGGCACCGACCGAGAGGGAGCGCTCGCTGGCGGTCATCCTGCGCGTGCGCGGCGGCCAGCCAAAGTGCCAGCGCCGAATGGCAGCCCCTGCCTCCGAGAACCTCATACAAGCACTCGCCACTCGATATGGGCAAATGACATCTGATCCCGTTCGGGATCCATCACGTCTGTCAATTTTCAGAATAGTCAATAGCGCTACTTCATAGCGTTAATATTGTCAATCTCGACCTGATGAAGCTCCCACAACCGGCGCCGCGGCTCCGAGTTCGGTATGCTCCGGACATAACCGGCCTGCGTGCCCGAGAGGTGGGCGGTGAACGGACGCTCAGATGCGCGTTCAGCGTGGCATCACGCTCACCGGAGCTCGGACGGCTGGAGGCCGCGTCGCGGGTCCGTCGGCGGATGACGTATCACGACAGGCCGCTCGAGCCCGGCGAATGCTCGACTGTGACGATGCTGCGCTCGGCTCAGAGCCGCTTCGCAGCGGTGGTCCGATCGCGCAGGATCGAGCGCGCGGCCCGGCACCACAGTCGAGTCGGTAGCCAGTACAGCGCTCTCACCGCACCGAGAGCCGCCACGATCGGCACGAACGCGTGCGCCAGCAGATCGAGGATGACGCCAGGCGGCTCATCCGCCTCGATCCGATCGTACCAGATCGGATCCTCGTGCCGGTACGGGTCTCGTTCGGTCATCGCTGGCACCCGCCACAATCCGATCCGGCCCTCATCTGTCGGACCAGCAGAGTGCTGCCCCGAACCGGATCTGGGAGCGCGGTTCGTGCTGCGCCGTCGCGCAGGGCCAGAGCACGCCGCGCCCCGGCGCGGGGCGGCTCGGGGACCACCCGCGCCTCATCGGCTCCCGCGCTGCGCCAGAACCGCGGGAACCGTGCGCAGCATGATGGCGAGATCCCGGTGCAAGGTCCACCGGGTGGCATAGTCCAGATCCAGCGCGACGCGCTCGGCATAGGTCGTGTCGGAGCGGCCCGAGACCTGCCACAGCCCCGTCACGCCCGGCGGCACGGCGAAACAGGTGGGGAATGCCCGCCCGTAGCGGGCGACTTCGGCCGGCACGATCGGGCGCGGACCGACCAAGCTCATCTCGCCGCGCAGCACATTCCAGAGCTGCGGCAGCTCGTCGAGCGAGGTCTTGCGCAGCACGTAGCCGACGGCGGTGACGCGCGGGTCGTCGCTGAGCTTGTGCGTCGCCGCCCACTCGGCCCGGGCCAGAGGATTGGCGGCCAGATGGGCCGCCAGAACAGCGTCGCCATTCGTCACCATGGAGCGGAACTTCAGGCACCCGAAGCGGCGACCGTCCCGGCCCACCCGCATGTGGCGGAAGATCGGCGCCTTGCGATCACCGGCATACACGAGGGCGGCGATCAGGATCAGCAACGGCAGCAAGAGGAAGAGGGCCGTGGCCGCCACCGTGATGTCGAGCCCGCGCTTGGCCGCCCAACCCAACCGCAGGCCGCGCGCCACGAACGGCGCCGTTGGCAGAACGGCCTCCGCGACAGCCTCCGCGGCATCGCCCACTTGGTCCGCCAGCTCGACACCGTACTGCGGCGCACGCAAGGCAGGCTGAAGCGGTGGGCCGACGTCGCGCAGCATGTTCTGGCTCCTCGTGACGGCAGGTGGCCGCCAGGCGCAGCAACGGTTAATCAATTGTTAACGACGGGATATCAAATCATCGCGCCTGTTTCAAGCTTAACCGTACCCTAAATGTCAGTATATTTTCCGCCCAAAAATGCAAGAATAGATTTCGATCCCGCAGGATGAAGCACAGTGGCACCGGGCCTCTGCCTCTCGACCCAGACACGAATCCGCCTCGATGCCGCAATCCAAGCAATGTCACGAGACACCGACCTTGGCCGGATGCTCACCCATCATTGTGCACTGCGTCCGTCCGGCCCGAGGAATGCCGCGCGTTCCCACGGTTGATGGTCGAGAGCTGAGCCACTTGCAGCTCTGTGCTTCTCCCGCGCGCGCGGGCCACCCGTCCGGACCGGGACGCTCGCGCATGGGATCGCGGTGCAATGTCCAGACGTCCCGCCGCAGGCATTCCGGGAGATCGCTGCGGCGGCGATCGCCGGGATGTTGCTGAATGGCGCGACGAAATCAATTTCGCGCCGAGGGCGATCATGACAAGGTGCGGGGCGCGCTCTATGGATGGACTTCCGATACAGTACCTCAGGCGCGGTCAGCGGGATGAGACGCGTGCCGGATCGGTGGCATCGGCCGCCGCGCCGCGACGGACCGTGCGTGCGCGGCCCTATTGCGATGCCGCGGGACTAATCCCTATGGCGGCGGGTTCCGCAGCGTGACCCGGATGGGCGAACTCAGTATCCTGCGGATGGCTAAGCGGCATCCAACGTGCAGGAGCGGCCACAATGCCGGAGCCAGTACGGATTGGGGCCACTCATGATGCATGCGCCGAGAGAGAACAGAGTGCCGGGTGGCGCGGCACGCCGGGTGGTCTGCGCCTGTTCGGCCGACGGGTGGGAGCGCGGAGCCTGATGCGGCCCCGGAGCATACCCGCCAAGTCGACCGGGCCTGCCTGCAACGTCCATCCGCAGCGGATGGCGTGAGACCCGTCGATCCCGTCTGAAAGTCATCAATCCCCGCGGCTCCCGAGGCTCGAACCACACAGGTCCAGCCGAAGGCGCACGTTTCCGATCAAGACTGAGAATAGCGCAATCATGGTCCCTTGCCTGTGGAGCAGCTGCCTGCCAGCGACCGATCGGACATCCACCGGGCGACTCGGTGAGAGCTGCGCGGCGATCGGGGAAGCAGGTTCCGAGCGATGAGAGTCGCGATCGTCCATTACTGGCTCATCGGGATGCGCGGCGGCGAGAAGGTCGTCGAGGCGCTCTGCGACCTCTATCCGGAAGCCGACATCTTCACGCACGCCTACGCCCCGCAATCCATGTCGCCGACCATCAGGGCGCACCGGGTCAGGACCTCGTTCATCGGCCGATTGCCGTTCGCGACCAGCCGATACAAATCCTATCTACCCCTGATGCCGATGGCCCTCGAGCAGCTCGATCTGCGGGGATACGATCTGATCATCAGCAGCGAATCGGGTCCGGCGAAGGGGATCATCCCGCCATCCGACGCGCTTCATATCTGTTACTGTCACTCACCGATGCGGTACGTCTGGAACATGTACCACGATTATCGCGAGCGGACGGGGCTGCTCACGCGCCTGCTGATGCCGCCGGTGGCCCATTACGTGCGCAACTGGGACGCGGTCTCGGCGGGCCGGGTCCACGAGTTCATCGCCAACTCGGACACGGTCGCGCGACGCATCGAGACCTACTATCGACGCCAAGCCAAGGTCATCCATCCGCCCGTGGACACGGCGGCCTTCGAGATCGCTCCGGATGGCCAGCGCGGTGACTACCATCTGATGGTCGGCGAAATGGTTCGCTACAAGCGGCCGGAACTGGCGATCCAGGCTTTCAACCGGTTGGGGCAGCCGCTCGTGGTGATCGGCGGCGGCGAGATGCTGCGTGAACTGCGCAGCATGGCCGGTCCGCACATCAAGATCCTCGGGCCGCAGCCCTTCGAGGTCCTGAAACACCACTACGCACGGTGCCAAGCCCTGATCTTCCCCGGAGAAGAGGATTTCGGCATCGTCCCGGTCGAGGCCATGGCGAGCGGACGGCCGGTCGTCGCGTTCGGCAAGGGTGGTGTCACCGAGACGGTCATCGACGGCGTGACCGGCACCTTCTTCCACGAGCAGTCCGTCGACGCGCTGATCGATGCCGTCCAGCGCTGTCGGGCGATCGGGGTGGAGCCAGAGCGCCTCGTCCGCCGCGCAGCCGACTTCGGTGTCGGCCGCTTCGCGGACGAGATCAGCCGTTTCGTCGACGGGGTCCTCGCGCGCGAGCGCTTGGCGGCCCCTCGTCCTCCGCGTGAGCCGAGCCGCGCCTATCTGGTCCAGTGAGACGGCCCCGCGTCGGCGGCCCCGGCCTCCTCGCCGAACCGCCGAGGTCACGACCGAGGCGGGGGAGGCCCCGGTCTCAGAGGGCGGCGCGCGGCGCCCGCCGGCAGAATCGACTCGACTAAGCGTCCGATGTTCTTGTCGGCATCAGGTGAGCCGCCGCGTTGAGCGTCGAAACACGGGCCGTCGGCTGGTAGTCGAAACCGCCCTGTCGTCCGAACGACTCGATCCCGAAGTCGGCGAGTTGGGCGAGCGCGCGCGACACCCGCTCATGGGCCTGCCCGGTGTAGATGGGATAGGCACAGGGCACCACTTGGCTGCCCTCACAAACCAGATCACCGGCGAAGAGCCCGTTCTTGGCGACATGTGCCCGAAAATCCTGCTCGGCGATCGTCACGGAATCGTTCGCGTGGCCAGCGATGACCTCGACTCCAAAATACTCGCGCCCCTCCACCCGACCGTAGAAATCGGAATACATCGTGAGCCGCTTCCAAGCGCCGTCATGCGCGAAGTTGTAGAGGATCGAACAGTCGAAGCCGCGATTCCCGTCGAAGCTGAAATACAGGCTGATCAGCGTTACCGAGGCGAGACCGGGATCCTCTCGGACTCCGCAGAGGGCCAACGCCCGCGCAATGGGGATCGTCGAGATGAGTCGCTGGGCGGTCAAACGGCGGCCACCTGTGCGGACATCGAATTGCGTCCCGCGCCGTGTGATCGATTCGATCCGCTCGCCCAGATGAAAGACCGAACCGCGCTGCCGCAGGGTCCGGGCGGCCACTTCGTAGAGGGCATTGAAGCCTTCGCGGGGTCGCGCCAACTGCCTGTTGGTCGGACCCGGCGCGCGATGCCGGCGGACATAGCGCAACAAGACGCGCGGGCTGGCGTGCTCCTTGATCCAGAGCATCCGCTTCTCGGCAAATTCCAGATCGACCCAGTCGGCCGGAACGCCGAAGAACCGCTTCATGTAGCTCTCGAGGCCGGACCTTCTGAGCAGATAATCACCGATCCAGTAGCGAGCAAACTCCCGCGCATTCCCGATTCTGCGCCGCGCCACGCGCGAGAAAGCGGCCGATAGCACGATCCTGAAGATGCCCCATGGACCGGCCCGGACGATGTCGTCCCGGATCGACAGCGGGTAGGAGGTGACGAAAGCCTGGGGTGTTAGCTTTCCCCACGTCGGCTTGATCGGAACGTAATGTTCCAGCAACTCTGGAAAATACTTCAGCAGCGGCGAATCGTCCTGAAATATTAGACTTCCGATGTCGAATGTATATCCATTGATGGACCGGTCGATATGATTGCCGCCGATATTTTCGAATTCGTCGATGACGGCAATATTTCGACAGCCGAGATCGTGAAGAATTGAAGCCGATACGAGGCCTGTAATACCGGCCCCTAATACGATCGCATCGAAAATCTCGTCTCCCGAGTGCCCATGACAATCGAAGGCTGAAGAAACGGTCATGATTCGCTTTGCATCGGCCACGGCGTCAGGCGATGGAGGACGATGCCGGAGCATGATGGTCGGCCGCGCCGAGCACGATGATCATCGCCGACACTCGAATCAGATCGGAAGTTGCGGATCGATACCATAGGATCAGTTCGGAACCCAGTCATGACTACCGTTAACTGAGCAGAATTTGCAAACACACTATGCGCGCGGACCGAAACATCACCTGACGATCGCACTATGGATCTGTCCCCGTTCTGAACGAGCGGACAGGCGCTCCGCGCCTTGCGGCCGACAGAGGCAGCATTGGCCGCCCTTCAGCAGGGTAAAGTCAACAACGAAAACGACAGATGTCCCATGAGCCATTTGATCAATGGCTTCGAGGCAGTGGATCCACCCAGCATACCTTGAGCGTCCCCCGCGCCCCCGGGCCATTTTCGAGGTCCCTGCACGGCCGTCGCGGCGCGCCGGCGCGGCCCGTGGTTTTGCTCCCGGAGCGGAACACGGAACGGCAGTCCCCGGTGCCGGACGGCAGCAACGCCCAGCCCTCGGTCCGGCCATCGGCCTCCGGGGCCGCCCTCACGTGCCGAGTGATACGTTCTGAGCCGAATGGCGAGCCGGTTCGGCGAGCCGCGACCGTATCGCGACCGCGGCCGGCTCGATCGGAGTTGCGGAGACACCGATACGCCCGACTGGATGACGTGCGGGATAGGCGCAGGCGGTGGCGGCGAAGATGTAGAATATCAAGCCCTGATCGACGGTCGGGCCCGCGATGAGGCTGCCAGGGAGAAGGGACAGGCAGGCGACGCGGCCAGCAGCACGGATGTCGCTCGCGTAGGTCCGCGGCGCTCCGCGCCGAAATCCGAACACCGACGCCAGGAAAAGCACGTAGAAGACGGCTCCGGGAATCCCGACATTCGACAGCACCGCGAGCGGAAAGCTCGATGTGCGATTGGTTCCGAGGCCGACGCCCAGGCCGTTCGAGTCGATGAAGTTCCGCCACGCATAGGCGTTCCAGGCCGAACGCTGAACACCCGAACTCGTCTCGGCTTTGCTCAGGACAAGCGTATCGACGTAATCGTAGATGCGCTCAGCCACGCCGCCGACCGAGAAGGCCAGGAGCACGAGGACGCAGGCGACCAACGGACCCGCGACCACCAGCCAGGCGCTGAAGCGGTCCTGACGACGCGTGCTGCATCGCAGCAACGCGATCGTGTAGAGCATCGGGATCAGCACCGCGGCGCCGACCAGGCCGGTCGAGGAAGTCGACAGGATCACGAACAACAGCGAGATCAACGCCAGAGGTCCCGTCACCAAGGGCTTGCGGCCACAGAGCCACAGCATGCCCGTGAACCCGCAACCTCCCAGTGTCATTCCCGCGAAGGCCGACGCCTCCGGCCAAGCCCCGATGATCCGCCGCATACTGCCGACACTCTCCTCGTCGTGGAACGTGTACTGAGCGTTGCGAATGAATTGCAGGGCCTCCTGCGTGCCCGTTGCCGCCGTGAGGACGTCGATGATGCCGAAACATATGTTGGCAGCCGCGTAGAGGATGAGCGCCTTCGCGAGCGTCTCAATCCCGTTCTTCGAGGATCCGAAAGCGGTGATGATACTGAAACAGACCAGATCACCGATGAGATAGATCGGCTGCGTGAAATTGCTGGATACTGGTCCCAGGGGAACGACGCCGTCGCTCGTGATCAGGTGTGACGACGTTCCCAGCGGCACGATATAGGTCTGCCCCGCGAAGAGCCGCGGCAGGATGTAGCTGCTCGCCACCCCGTAGAGAGTGAGACAGAGAAGCCAGAAACCCGGTTCAGGCAGGCGGAACGAACTCAGGACCTGTGTCGAGATGTTGCGATGGAACAGAGTCGCGATCATCAGGAACACGAGGAAGAGATGCGCCGGCTGCACGTTGGCGCCGCCCAGCAGGAGTGCCGCGGCCGAGCCGAGATTGCAGAACACCACGAAGGCGATCACCACCGATTCCCTGCCGAACAGCAGACAGAACAGGCCGATGACGACCGCGATGGCGCCTATTGGTTCGAAGCTCATGTCAGGCTGATCCAGGCATGATCGACGGCGGAGCGGCGGTGGCACTCAGGCGACGCACCGGCACCCCCGGCGGTCGTGCCGGGCCGGGATCGGGCGATCGCGTCGTCTGGTCACCGCCCGGATCGATGCGACGCGCACGCATCGACCATCTCAGCGATTCGCACTCTCGGTTGGCCGCAGTGGCGCATCCGAAGTGGCCGGACCGCGGCTCACCGGAGCGCCCGATGATCCGGGCCGCGGCGACGGGGACGGCCGCGTCTCCCCGGCCTTGTCGGCCGGCTGGCGCACGAGCGTCACCCGCACGACGTCGCCGGGCTCGACGACGGCCTCCTCGGAGGCGAGCCATGTGCCCGCCTTCACCCCCTGCTTCCGGGTAATCTCGTAGCGCGCGCTCACGGCTTCTGCCGCGTCGTCGGTGCTGCCGACCATCTGAGACTCGGCATCGGCCGCGAGCCGCTCGGCTGTCCGCGCCTTCTCGTCGATCGAGGCGAGCTTCTGACGGGCATCCGCGGCCTCCGACAGAGCTTCGCGGCGGAACCGGGCCTTGAGGTCGATGATGTCGCGCTCGGCGCGCGTGAGGCTCTGCTGAGCGCGCAGCATGGCGACCTGCACGTCGAGTCGGCTGCTCTCGAACGACGCCTGACTCTGCTCCGCAGCCAGCTTGCGCGGCGCGATCGTGAGCCCCTTCGAGACCAGATCGTTGATCAGGCCGAGCTCACCGCGACTGAGCTCGATCTGGCGGTCCAGCGTTTTGGACTTATTATCGAGCGTGCTCATTTCATTTTGAAAGCTGGCGATCGACTGTTCAATCGACTTGATCTCGGCCTTCAGCGCATTCCGACGCGTGTCGAACAGGAGTTGCTCACCGCGGACGGCCTGCTCCGCGTATATCCTGTCCACCGTGCCTTTTAGCTCGCCGCCGAACGCGATCGTCTCCGCGCCGCCGACCTCCGCTTCGAGACGCGCCAGCTTGGCGGCCAAGGCGACCCGCTCCGCGGCCAGATTTCGCAACTCGCCGCGCGTTGTGACCGCGTCGCGCTGGATACTGCGCGGGTCGGTGCCGCGCATCAGTCCCTGAGCCGTGCTGACGGCCTGTAGTACGGTCAGGCCGGGTTGATACTCGTACTTGCCGGGCTGCTGGACCGCACCGATGATGTAGAAGGGACGGTAGGTCGCGACTTCGACCGATGCCGCGGGCTTCTCCGCGAGATCGGCGACCTGTTTCAGAGCGACACCGATGGCGTTCGCGAGATCGATCGGCGTGCCGCCCGCCGCCTTGATCTGGCCGATCAGTGGCATGGACACGGTTCCGTCCGCCGCAACGACGAACTGACCGTTCAGTGCCGTCCACGAGTACGCTTCGCCTGTGTTGCGACGCAAATCATAGACGCGGATCGTCAGATGATCCTGAGGGCCGAGCAGATATCGACCGGCTTCGTCGGCGGCCGCATTCGCGTGCGGGCTGCCGAACAGCAGGACGCACGCCGCCGCAACTAGACGCAGACGCATCAAATTCTCCCCGACCAGAGCCAAATCTTGAGTATAAGTCTGCGCGCTGCGATCGCCCTACGGTATCCCTAGCACAGAATCCCGAAGGCCACATCGAAAGGTAGCAGACGCCGCCAAGTTAGCCAAGATTTAACGACCCGAGGTCTGTCTTGCGGCCGCTGCTCATCCGAGCCGTTGAAGTGAGCGCGGCCAAAATTATACCCTCCGCAATCTCGTGGATCAGCCCGCTGGCGGCTGTAAGTTCTGCGTTCTTCGCCGCTGGCCCTCGCGCGACCGGCCTCATGGACGCAGGGTCCGCAGGCGGAATCCGAGCAGCAGCATGCTCACGCCGTAAGCCGCCGCGCCGCCGAGGATCAGGGCCGCGAGAAGCCCGGCCGAGCCGATATCCAGGCGGCTCAAGGCGGCCCGCAGCGCGAGGACGGCGGCCGCCATCACCGCGCACGAGAGGGCAATCTGCCAGAGATTACGGATCTGCCCCGCCACACCGGCACCGACGAGACGCCGCGCGTAGATCGCGCTGATCAGGAAGTGAAACAGGGCCGTGGCAAGGCGCGCGTAGATCATCATCATCACGCCGCCGAGATAGAATCCCAGTGTCATGCTCAAGACCTTCGCCACCGACTCGAGGAGCGTGATCTTGAGCATCACGTTCGGCTCGTCCATCGCGAGGCAGAGCGTTGAGACAGGTTGGTAATAGGCGGTGAACATGACGGCCAGCGACAGCCATCGCAGATAGGGTGCCGCGGAAATCCATTGCGCACCGAGGATGACGCTCACGATCTGGTCGGCGGTCAGTGCGATGCCCACGCCAGCCGGGAGCGCGATGATCATCGTGAGTCGAGCCGCCTTCAGGAAGGCGGCTCGTAAGCGGAGGCGGTCATCGGCCATCGTCGCGAACGCGGCCATGACCGGCCGCATAGCCGGACCGATGACGCTCTGGGTCGGGAGGACGGAGAAATCGCTCGCCACCCCGTAGCGGCCGAGTACGGCCTTGTCGACGTGGTAACCGAGGAACATGCGATCGAACTGCCAACTGAAGGCAGCGAGGATCTGTGAGGATGTGAACCAGCCTGTGAACGCCGAGAAGGCACTCAGCCGCGCCAGGGAGAGCCCCGGTCGGTAAGGCGCCAGCACGTAGGACAGGATGGTCGGCAGGATCGCGGATGCAGCCGGGTTGATCACCAGGGCCCAGTAGCCGGCTCCCAAGTAGAGAGACCCGATCGAGATCAGGGCCGCGGCCACTTTTCCGGAAAAATCCGCGAGAAACGACGCACGGAAGTCGATCTTGCGGAACAGGTGTACCATGGCCGGGCTGTAGAGGCTTCGCGCGATCGGCGCCGACGCGAGCGCGAGCGTGATGGGGATCAGTCGGACATCGTCGTAGATGTGGGCGACCGGCCAAGCGGCGGCCATCATCAGGACGGCGATGACCCCGCCCCGGAGAAGGCCCAGCGTGAATGCAGTATCCAGATGCGACTTCTCGATCTTCTGCAGACGCAACAGGGCCTGAACCAGCGGGATCTCGAGGATCATCTCGACGATCGAGATCAGGGACGCGGCGATGGCCGTCAGGCCGAAATCGGCGGGCGACAGGATCCGTGCGAGGACGAGCAGCGTGCCGAGATCGATCGCGCGCGCGGAGATCCGCGCGGCGACACTCCATCCGGCGCCGCGCAGCGTCTTAGAGGCGAGCATGAACGTGTCCCACGGAGGACTGACCGGCGCCACACCGGCCCGGAACGACGTCGTGCCTCGTGGTCACGACATGGATCCGGATCTGAGCAACATGGCGATTCCGATCCTGACACGCTCTGCAAGGCAGTCCTGAACCAGCATCCGGCGGCGGCATCAATCTAGCTAATTTGGTCAGCTTGCGATCGAGCCGCGCCCGCGGTGCGTTGTGGGAGCCGTGTCCGGGTTCCGCGCACCGGGACGCGCATCACCCCGCGAGGCCGGCAGCGCGCCGATAGACGGTCAAGGTCTCGTCGGCCACCCGTGCGATCCGCAGGTGATCCAAGTTGATCTGGCTCTTCGCTCTCAAAGCGCCCAGGGCGCTCGGATCGGTCGTGAGCGTGATCAGCGCCTGCGCAAGCTTGTCCGGATCGTTTGCCGGGACCAGAATGCCCGCCCTTCCCCCGTCGAGCAGCTCGGGAATCCCGTCGACGTCGGTGCCGACGATCGCGCAGCCCGCCTCCCGGGCTTCGGAGAGCACGAGCGGTGCCGGATCGGCGTGGGACGGGAGCACGAAGATGTCGGCGCCCAGCATCCAGCGGTACGGATCGTCCCGCGGCCCGGCGAAGGTAATGGCATCCGTGCAGGCCAGCGTGCGCGCGGTCTGCTCGTAGGCGTCCCGGTGAGGACCGCCGCCGACGACGTAGAGCCGCATGGCGCGATTGTGGGGGAACGCCTTGTCGAAGGCCTGCAGCAGATCGGGCAATCCCTTCCGGGGATGCAGGCCTCCGACGAAGACGATGGCGGGATGATCCAGAGCCTGCGGTTCCTCGGACCGACCGCGCATGCGGGCTGAGCCGATGGTCCCGTTGAGCACGACGTCGATGCGGGAAGCCGCGATGCCGCGCTTCCGCATCGACGCGGCGACCGCACCGCTCACAGCGATGACCCTGGTCCCAAGGCCCATGAGGACGGCCCCCTTCTCGAACTCATTGTGGACGGTCGTCACGAGGGGAACGCGCAGCAGCTTGCAGGTCGGCCAAGCCAGCACGGCGCTGGTCATCATATGGGCGTGGACGACATCGGGACGCCAACGCCGGAGCACACCGCCACATCCGAGGAACGACGTCAGGATCCGGGCCGGCGTGCGCGCGTGGCTCGCGAAGATCGATTCGACGCCGTTGGACCGGAGCAGCGCATCGAAATCCCCACCCTGACTGGCAATCGCGACCCGGTGTCCGGCCTGCGCCTGTTGGCACGCGAGATCGACGGCCGCGTGGACATGGCCGTTCAGTCGGCGCGTGTGATTCAGCAGATGGAGAATACGCATGACTTACGAGCGCTCGTGTCGGATCCGAGCCCCGGCCTGCGCTGGACTCCATGCAAGCCGCGGCGCCGATTAGGCGGGAGATACGACCCTGGCCGAACAGGAGAGCCGCCACATATTCCGGAGCCATCTAGGTGTAAAAGCGCGACCGGGCGCAACAGAAAAATCCGGCGCATTACTGATTTTCAACAATGCCCCGCACCGATCGTGGCGCGCAGGATCTGTCGGACCGGCCGGCGCTTGGGCGAGAAGCGGAAGGCGAGCAATGCCTGCGCACAGCGAACGGGCGCGAGAAACGTCGCGACGACGAAGAGCGCATTCGCCATTTTCCACTTCAGGGAACGCGGCTCGATCAGGACAGATCTGATCAGGCCCAGGAACGGCCTGCCACCGTACCGGACACCCCGGAGGATCGCCATGCAGAACTTGAGGAACTGAAAATAGTATGTCTGCTCTGGCTCGACGAGGGAGACCCCGGGACGCCAGTCGTGAAGAAGACCGCGCAGATGCCTCAGACGTGACTGGAAACGCTGAAGATCCCGCTCGACGGTGGCCGCCTGCGGGACGCGGCCCAGACCGGAGTCATTGCGGCCATGGACACGGTAGAGCCCGAGACTTTCGGAAAGGCTGACGATCTCGCCCATGAACGGGGCAGCCAACAGGATCACGCCATCGACAGCTTGGTCGTACGCGCATTGATGGAGCAGATCGCAGACATCGCGGCGGAAGACATTCCCGGACGTGGGCGGCGTCTGGTAGACGCCTGAGCGCAGGATGTCGCCGACAGTCCTGTCCTGCCCGCGGAACGCGCCGAGAGCGGGGTATGGGTCCGCCAGGATCGCCCCCGTCGAGTCGACGCATCTCAGACAGAACTGAAGTTTGGCGACAGTCGGATCTAGTTCCGCGAGAATACGGTCGAGAGCACCCGGCAGAAGCTCGTCGTCCGCGTCGAGGAAGAGCAGAAACGGGGCAGAAGTCTTGGCCAATCCGTACAGGCAGGCCGCCCTCTGACCGCCGTTCGGGATCCGGAATGCCGCGACGCCGGACCGCTGGATAATCGACCATGAGTCATCCGTCGATCCATCGTCTATCACGACGATCTCACAAGAATCGTTGTGCTGGTCGACGACACTCTGAATCGCTTTATCGACAAAACTTTCGTAGTTGAAACATGTAATAATGACTGCGAGCTTAGGATCCTTGACCACGACAGACGTCTTTCTCGCTCGTCGCTCCGCGCTCCCGTCTCTCACTGTCTCGAGCGCTCAACAGGATGTTGGCTAGCACGGCATCCCGCCGAGATCCACAATCGATACATGAAGACGCAGTCACAACCCAAGTCTAATTGCCGGACTTATCGCTGACGAGCTCAGCATTTCACGTTGTCTCGATGACAATAGTCAATTCTCCGTGATCGAGAATCGATCGAGGTCCATCCCTTTCCGGCCCGAGCCGGGCTTCCAGGAACGTGTTGAACCCCGGATGAGGCGCGAGATCGAGGTGACATCCAGGCAAGTCGAGCCTGTCGGTCGATCCGTCGCGGCCGACGGCGCCGGCCGCCCTCCCAGCGCGGGCGGTCGTACCTTTGATCCCCCGGACCTACTCCGAACGGCGGTCTTGTTGGGCGCCCCCAAGCTCCACTAAGGCCCCCTTTCCCGGAAATTCCCCCTCGGTCGGGCCGATCAACCCGCCTTTTCGGGGGGTGCGCGGTCGCCTCGTCAATTCTTATGGCCGTAGCAGCACGCCTTCATTGATGTCGGACGGGACAGATTGTTGCTATACTCGTTGGAGGATGGACATCGCGCGCAGCGTGGTGCCGTCACGGCACCGTCATTGCAGAAGGGATCCGCCGGACGCGGCCCGGCGGGCAGGCATCAGGTTCGATCGCCATCGATCGGGAGAGATCTAGCCATCATGCACCTACCCGAGACGGCAGCCCGTATCGTATCCTGCGACGTCTTCGACACGCTGCTCCTGCGCGATCACCGGTCCGAGCGCTGCCGCTTCCACGAGATCGCGGCCGTCGCGTCGCAGCTGCTCGCGGCGGAGCACGGCGTGGCGCGCCGTCCGGGCGCGATCTACGCCGCGCGCCTGGAGGTGCAGCGAGCGGCCTACCGGGCGCTCGACTTGGCCAATCCCTCGGGCGACGTGCGCTTCTCCGACATGCTCGCGGCCATGACGCGCGTCCTCGGCCTCGATGATCGGGCCGCGGATATTCTGTATCGGGCCGAGATCACGGTCGAACGCGCTCAGTTGCGCGCGAACACCCGGCTGATGACGTGGCTGAGGGGCCGGGCGCGGGCCGGAGGCAGGATCATCGCGGTGAGCGATACGTACCACCGCGGCGAGACGATCGCGCATCTGCTGAACGCGCTGGCTCCCGACCATCCCATCGCGCGCATCTACACCAGTGCCGACCACGACGCGACCAAGCGGACACGGGCGCTCTTCGATGTCGTTCTCCGGAGCGAGAAAGTGCCCCCGGCCGAGATCCTCCACCTCGGCGACGACACGCTGGCGGACGTGACGATGGCCGCCGCCGCGGGCCTGAGGACGGCACAACTGCTCCGGCCGCGCCACGTGGTGCTGCGTCGCCGCCTCGATGCCGTCCGCGCTCGCGTGATGCACCGGCACTGGATCGGTGCCGCCCGCAGCGGGGCCAGGAGGATCGGGCCGTGAGCGCGACCGACGCCGCACGCGGCCCCGCGGGCGACGACGCGGTCGCGTTCGGCCAGCGCGTGCTGGGCCCGATCCTCGCCGAGTTCTGCCTGCGCCTCTGGCTCGCGGAACGCTTCCTCGCGCCGGACAGGACCGTCCTCCTGTTCTGCGCCCGGGGTGGCCTGCGCCTGCAACTCGTCTACGAGCGCTTCCTCCAGCGAACCGGCTTGCCACAGAACCTCCCGCGCGCGGCCCTGATGGTCTCGCGCCTCGTGGCCGCCCGCACCGCCTTCGATCCGCCGAGCCCCGGCATGCTCTCCGAACTCGGTCGGGAGTTCAGCGGCCGGTCGATGGCGGAGATCGCGGCGGCGCTGGCGCAACGCGACGATCTGGCCCTTCCGGCGTCCTGGGATGAGCCCTTCGAGGAGGGGGCTTTCACCGCGCTGCTGTCCGGCAACCAGCCCGGCGTGGCCCGCCTTCACGCCGCGGTCGCCCAACAGGATGCCCGCTTCCGCACGCATCTCGAGGCCTGCGCCGGCCCGGCGCGCCACTGCGTGCTGGTCGATACCGGGCTCTACGGCAGCACGGTCCGCATGCTTCAGGAGGGCCTGCCGGAGCGGACGTGGTCAGGGCTCCAGCTCGCCCGCTGCAACTACAAGCGCCTCGCCACACCGCATTTCCGCCGCACGTTCGGCCTGAGTGTCGAGAGCGACTGGTACAAGCCCTGGGACGCGCGCACGTCGGTGCTGCGCTTCTGGCACCTGATCGAGGCCTGCCTGGAACCGGACCTGCCGAGCGTCCGCACCTTCGCCCAGGCCGTCCCGGGATCGCCGCCGCGGGCCAATCTTCAGGACGACGGCTGGGAGGCGCGGATCGCATCGACGCGGCCGGACCTCTTCACCGGCGTTCTGGCCCACATCGACGATCTTCGCTCCGAGAGCGTCGCGGCGATCCCGGACGACGCGGCGCGGGGTTGGGCGGCCCTGAAGAAGGCAATCATCTGGCCGGATGACCGGACCGTCTCGACCTTGAGTCTCGGCGGCAGATCCCGCGATTTCGGACGCGTCGAGCTGAGCGCGCAGTACGCCACACCGCGGCCGGCCCGACCCGCGCAGCAGATCCGCGACAGTCTCTGGCGCGAGGGCGCGCTTCTCCGCTTCTTCCCGCGGGCCGGCCGGTTCCTGCTTCCCATGATCGAGGCCGTCTACGCCGGTCGCGCCCTTCGAAGGGAGGCCACGTCCCGTCTCGTCCGCCGCCGCGAGCCCGCGCCCGAGGCGCGCGCGGAGCCGCCCCTGTGGCGCCGGCAGGCCTCTGGCGCGAACTGAGGTCTCTCCGTGTCGTCGAATGCAGCGTTCGGGCCTCGGCTACTGAACTTGGATTTTCCTGTCGAGAATCAGAATGCTGCCTATAAAATAATTAGCGTCCCGGATTTTTGCCTCTATTACGTACGCGAATTCTGCGCACGCGCGGGGTCATGCGCGATCCCGGTTCCTGGGATCGCGGGTCCGACCGCGCCGCTCACGCGAAAGGTGGAACACTCTTGTTCTCGTATTCGATCCGCGAATCGGGGCTCCGACAGGAGTAGAGCGACAGCATGACGGCAGTCGGATCGTTCGGAATCAACGGTCGGTTCCTCACCCAGCCGATGACCGGGGTTCAGCGCTACGCGATGAACGTCACCCGGGCGCTGAGCGCGGCCCTGACCGCTCGTGGCGAGAGCGCCCCCTTGCTGTCCGTGCCGGATGCGGAGGATCCCCGTCTCGCAGGCACGCCGCTCCGCACCGTCGGACCGGCGGGTGGGCATGCCTGGGAGCAATTCGTCCTGCCGCGCGCCTGGTCCGGCCGATTGCTCAACCTCTGCAACACCGCCCCCGCGCTGAAGGCCGATCAGGTCGTCTGCATCCACGACGCGAACGTGTTCAACGCGCCGGAGAGCTACAGCGCGTCGTTCCGGACCTTCTACAGGACGCTCCAGCCGCTTCTGGCGCGCCGTGCCGCGCGGATCGCCACCGTCTCGAGCTTCTCGGCCGGACAGATCGCCAACCATCTCTCGGTGAGAGCCTCCGACATCGTCGTGCTCCCGAACGGGCACGAGCACGTGCACGCCTGGGATCCGCGACAGGCCGTCCGGGCGCCGGCGGCCCTGGACCGGGACGCCGACGGCCTGGAGCGCCCCTTCGTGCTGGCCCTCGGGTCCCGCGCCCGCCACAAGAACCTCGATCTGCTGCTCAAACTGGCGCCCGCCTTGGGCGAACTCGGGCTCGACCTCGTGGTGGCGGGCGGCCAGGCGACCATCTACGCCGCCGAGGACCTGCGGCGCGGCGAGAATGTCCGCCACCTCGGCTTCGTCACCGACCACGACCTCGCCTACCTGATGGAGCGCGCCCTGTGCCTGGCCTTCCCCTCCCTCACGGAGGGATTCGGGCTTCCGGCGCTGGAGGCGATGGCACGCGGCTGCCCCGTCGTCTCGACCGACCGCGCGAGTTTGCCGGAGATCTGCGGGTCGGCGGCCCTGCTCGCTCCGCCGGACCGGCCGGAACGCTGGCTCGACCAGATCCGCGCCCTGGCCGCGAGCCCGGACCTGCGATCGGACCTGATCGGCCGCGGTCGCGATCAGGCCGCCCTCTTCTCGTGGGAGGCTTCGGCGCAGGGCTACCTCGATCTCATGCGGGCGCCGAAGGTGCGGCCGACCGCGCGCCCCGCCGCGCGCCCTGCCGCGCGATCCGCGGCACCGCCATCTCCGCCCAGCATCGCCGTCGCCATCGCGACGCTGGGCCGTCCCGAGGTGGTGACCGGCACGCTGCGGCGGATCCTGGATCGGCAGACCCTGAAGCCCGCCGCCATCCTGATCTCCTGCGTCACCCCGGACGATGCCGGCGAGGCGGCCGCGTGGCCCGGCGTGACGGTGGTCACGGGGCGTCCCGGCCTCGCCACTCAGAGAAATGCCGCCCTCGCCGCGCTGCCGGAGGCGATCGATATCGTGGTCTTCTTCGACGATGACTTCGTCCCCGAGGCCGGCTGGCTCGCGGCAGCCGCGCAGCGCTTCGAAGACGAGCCGGACATCGTCGGCCTGACGGGCGACGTCGTCGCGGACGGCATCAAGGGGCCCGGACTGCGCTTCACCGAGGTCGACCGGATGCTCGCCGCGCTGGCTCCGGTCGAGCCGGCGGCGCCCGTCGAGGCCTTCAGCCCGTACGGCTGCAACATGGCGTTCCGTCGCTCGGCCATCGGCACGCTGCGCTTCGACGAGCGGCTCGTCCTGTACGGCTGGCTCGAGGACCGCGATTTCGGCGCGGCCCTGGCGGCCCGAGGCGGCCGGCTCGTCAAATGCATGGAGGCCCGCGGCGTCCATATGGGCGTGAAAGGCGGTCGCATCTCCGGCGATCGGCTCGGCTATTCGCAGATTGTCAACCCGCTATACATGCTGCGCAAGGGCACGATGACCCTGTCTCAAGTCTTCGGCCAGATTACCCGCAACGTTCTCAGCAACGTGACGCGCTTCGCGGCCCCCGAGCCGTTCATCGACCGGCGCGGCCGGCTGCGCGGCAATCTGCGCGGCGCCGCGGACGTGCTCCTGGGACGGCTGGAGCCCGAGCGGGCCCTGAAGATCCGACGGAAAGTGTGAGATGAACATCCACAACACCAACCGGATCCCGCCGGACCAGTCCCAATCGGTCTCCCATTCTCCGGAGACGACCTCCATCGGCGTGCAGGACGGCCCGCTGGCCGTCATCTCGGCGGCCCTCAAGGCGGCCCGCCGGCACAAACTGGCGGTGGCCGTCTGGGTGGTATTCTGCATCGGCTGCGCGGCGCTCTACACGGTGACCGCGACCCCCTTCTACACGGCGACCGCTGTGCTGCTGCTCGAGCCGCGGCGCCCGGTGGGCTCGGGCTCCTCCGATGGCGCCCTGATGCCGAGCCTCGATGTGGGCCGGGCCGAGAGTGAGCTCCAGGTCCTCCGCTCGGAACGGCTGCTGGCGAACGTGTTCAACAGTCTCCAGCTGGCGAACAATCCGGAATTCGGTCCTCCGGAAGCCGAGAGCCCGAAGGAGCCGGGCCCGGGCGCGTCCGAATTGTCGGGGCTGCGGACCGCCCCACCGTCGACGGCAGCCATCCTGCAGCAGAGGAAGTTCGAGAACTTCGCCGAGCGATTTACCGTCAGGCGGGTCGGACAGTCGTACGTTGTCGAGGTCTCGTACACGTCCAGAGACCCGAACCTGGCGCGGCGCGTCGCGAACGCGGCCGTCTCGGCCTATCTCCTGCAATCCATCGCTGCCAAGGCCGATGCGGCCAAGAACGGTGCCGAGTTCCTCCAGGGTCGCGTCAATGCCCTCGCCTCCCAGGCGCGGTCCGCCGCGGCGGCCGTCACCGAGGGCACGCTGCCGGACGCGCCGACGCCCGATGCCGACGCGCGGGTGATCGGCGCGGCGCTGCAGCCCCTCAAACCCTCGGCCCCGCGGAAGACCCTGATCCTCGGCCTCGGCGCGATGATCGGCCTCGTCGGCGGCTTCCTGGCCGTGGCGCTGCTGCAGGCCTTCGACCGCCGGATCCGGACGCCGCAGGATCTCGTCCAGAGGGCCGGCATCCCCTGCCTCGCCGTGATGCCCGAGGTCCTGCGCAAGACGGCCGAGGGGCGCCGCGAGACCGTGGATCTGCGCAACGTCAACGCGCCGTGGTTCCTCAACGTCAAATTCTCCACGGGCGTCCGCGACCTTCGGACGTCGATCCAGCTGGCCCTCTCCGCGCGCGGCCACGATTCCGACTGTGTCATCGCCCTGGTCGGCTGCACCCCGCGCACCGGCACGACCCTGATCGGCCTGAGCTTGGCGCGCCTGCTGCAGGAAGGTGGCCGGACCGCCCGGCTGATCGACACGAATATCCACGGCGCCGGAACCTTCTTCCTGACCCCGGACTCCAAGGCCGGGGTCGGCGCGAGTCTCGCCGACATGATCATCAATCCGAGCCATCTGGCCCTCGCCAAGTTCGTGGATTTCGGGGGCGTCTCGGTCCTGCCGTCGCGGTCGCCGTACACGGCGGTCGGCACCGGCATCTCCCTCAGCTCCTCGATCTTCCAGAGCGTCATCGACCAGATGCGCCGGGGGGGCTACGTCATCCTCGACCTGCCGCCGCTCTCCGTCTCGGCCGAGTCCCGGGTCGCGGCCCGTCGAGCGGATGTCGTGGTGATCGTCGCCGAGGCCGGGCGGACGACCGTCGACGAACTGTCGGACGCGGTGAACGGCCTGATCGGTGCCGGCGCGAACGTGATCGGCGCCGTCCTCAATCGCGCGTGAGTCGGACTCCGGCATCGTCGACGGGCCCGCGCCCGGATCGCCGGAGCTTCGAACGGAAGGAGTTGGTTGGGATGGCGGCCGGAGATCGTGAGAAGGTCCAGATCCTCTATCTACAGCCGGGGTCTTCCGTCTTCGCCGGCATCGAGCGAGTGGTCGACACGATCGGCGGGGAACTCGCGCAGAAGTGCGGCACCGAGTTCGCCGTCGACGTGCTGCGAGTCACGCAGCACGCGAACTACCCGGCGGAACCGCGGCCTTACAGAAGCGTCTTCCGGCCGGTCACATCGCGCCTGCACCTCCTGCGGATCTTCAGGGATGTCAGCAAAGGAGGCCGCTACGATCTGATCATCGTTCCGCAGATCGAGCCGACCGTCATCTTCTGGCTCGCCCGGTTGGGCATCCCGCAGCGGATCACGATGCACCTGCACGGCAACCCGCGGCGCGAATCAGCCAGCCTGAAATCGAAGGTCAAGTTCTTCCTCCTGAAGCATTACATCCTCCCGCGGATCGCTTCCGTTTTCGGCACGTCGCCGCGGCAGCTCCGGGCGTTCGAGGCCGATTTCAACTGCAGACGGCCAATGTACTGGGTTCCCAACCCGGTCAGGCACTTCGAAGCGTCGGACGCCGACATCCGGCCCGACCCCGCCGTCATCACCTTCGTGAATGTCGGACGCTACGCCTTCCAGAAGGGTCAGGACCTTCTGGTGCGCGCGTTCGCGCGATTGTACGAGCGGCGCAGGAACGTGCGGCTCAACTTGGTCGGCCACGGATCCGACAAAGCGGCGCTGGCGGACCAGATTCAGGCGCTCGGCCTGTCCGAGGTCGTTCGGCTCGTCCACTACCCGGACAACCCGCAACGGGCGCTCTTCGCGAGTGATGTCTTCGTCGCGACGTCTCGATGGGAGGGCTGGTCGCTGGCGATCTGCGAAGCCCTCCGGTGCGGACTGCCCGTCATATCCACCGATTGCGAATTCGGCCCCAGCGACATCCTGGTCGACCGACGTCTCGGGCGCCTGATCCCACCCGACGACGAGGAGGCGCTCATAGAATCCATGGAGTATTACTGCGACAATATAATCCTGGAGAGATCGTTTTCGGAATTCAGGAAGCTTCACATCGACCAGTACAGTGCCGAGAGGATCGTGCACATTCACGCCGACGCGATCCGGCAATCGGCATGCTGAACCTCGGCCAGCCCCCGGTCGCGCAGCGGCCCGGCCCATCCTCCACCTCGACCCTAGAGCGCTCTCCGCCGAAGTGGATACCGGTTCGGCGTGAGAGAGCGCGTCAAGACAAAGGTTTAGAGCCGTGCCCGATTGCAACGCGATCGGGCACGGCTCTAAGTCGTCGCGCGCGCCGCGGAAGCAGCATCGACGCGGCGGCCCGCCGAGCGCGTCAGGGTTCGCAGCCGCGATGCGCCGGCCGGCCGGTACGGGGCGATAGGCGCGCGTCGCACGGGAGAGCCGCACCACCGGCCGACAACGTCCGGACCGCGCCGCGGAGCGTCATGGATCGCCGTCCTCACGACCGCGCGCAACCGTCGCGCCCGCTCGTCGACGGATCTATCGCTGGTCCATATCCGCGTCGTGCCCGAAGAATCACTGACGATCCGGCGTCATGGCAAGTGGACACTGAACATATTCATGCCTCCTCAACGCGTCGATCGTCCACGTCCGCGCTTCAGCAATAAGTGCGCGACGGTAGTCTCGATGGAATGAGCCCGGGAGCCGCCCACCGTGATCCAACTGCGTGCCGCACGTGAAATCGAGGGTCTTCTGGATGCGGCTTGCGATGTCTGCATTGTCGGGACGGGCCCGGCCGGGAGCACCTTGGCGCGCGAGCTGTCCGGCGGCGGCCTGAGGGTCGTGCTGCTGGAGAGCGGCGGCCTCGACCGGATGGAGAGCGCGGACGCGCTGGACGCCATCGTGAATGTCGGCCGGCCGCGCGCGACCCAGTGGGCCGTCCGGAACCGGATCGTGGGTGGTAGCTCGCACACGTGGGGCGGCCGGTGCGCCCCTTTCGACACGATCGACTTCGAGCAGCGTGCCTGGGTCCCGGAGAGTGGGTGGCCGTTCCAGCGCGACGCACTCGATCCTTATCTCGAGCGGACGGCCAAGTATCTCGGGCTCGCCTACGGCAACCATTTCAGCGACGCGCGCTTCTGGGACCTGTTCGGTTCGCAGCCGGGCTGGTCCGAGCCGGATCCTCGGATGCTCCTGCCCTTCTTCTGGCAGTTCAGCCGCGACGACGCGGAATCCTATCCGTTCGAGTACACGCGCTTCGGGCGGAAACTGGACGAGAAGTTGGGCCCGAACGTCACGTTGATCAGCGGCGCGACCGTCGTCGCGATCGACGTGAACGGGACGGGCGACAGGGTACAGGGCGTCCAAGTCGCGGCGCCCGACGGCGCGATCGTCAAGCTGCCGGCCCGCCATGTCGTCCTGTGTGCCGGCGGGATCGAGAATGCGCGGCTCCTCCTCGCC
Organism: Methylobacterium oryzae; assembly: GCF_021398735.1. Lineage (NCBI taxonomy): Bacteria > Pseudomonadati > Pseudomonadota > Alphaproteobacteria > Hyphomicrobiales > Methylobacteriaceae > Methylobacterium > Methylobacterium oryzae. The sequence goes on along the minus strand of NZ_CP090349.1, from coordinate 655,995 downwards.
TCCGATCATCAGGTCCCGGGCGGCCTCGGCAACAGGTTCGACCGCGTGGGTCGCTACCTGATGGATCACCTGCGCGGGCCGGTCGCGCATTTCGACCCTCACCGATCGCGCGCGCTGCAGCGGCGGTTCGGCCGCTACACCATCGAGGATCGGCTGTTCCGGGGCGGGCTCCGCCTGAGCCCGGACGTCCAGCGAAGCCGCCAGCTCCTGAACAGCGCGGTCTGGCTCGGGGAGACGCTCGCCCCCGACGACCCGGGCGACGCGATCCGGAGGATCCTGGTCGGCAAGCCGCGGGCGAAGGACATCCTGACGCTGACGTCGAACCTGCCGCTGCTCCTGCGCGGCTGCTGGGACCATTTCATCGCGCGCAACGGCTTTCCGCGGAAGCTCTCCGAGCTGAGCCTCGAATGCATGGTCGAGCAGCGGCCGGATCCCGAGAGCCGGGTCATGCTCTCCGATCAGCGGGATCACCTGGGCAGCCGGCTGCCCCTGATCGACTGGCGCAGTCACGAAGATGAAGGCCGCACGATGCGCGAGACGGCGCGGCTCGTCGCCTCCGAGTTCGCCCGCCTGGGCCTGCCCGTGCCCGAGCTGGCAGACTGGGTGCGCGAAGAGGCGCCGATCCCGCTCAGCTTCGTCGATGTCGCCCACCCGACCGGCACCACCCGCATGTCCGACGATGCCGCCAGGGGCGTCGTCGATGCGCGCGGCCAGGTTCACGGGATCGACGGCCTGTTCGTCACGGGAAGTTCGGTGTTCCCGACAGGAGGCCACTGCAATCCCACGCAGATGATCGTCGCTCTGGCGATCCGCCTCGCCGACCTGCTGAAGGTCCGGGAGCAGCGCGACACCGTGGTCTCCGACCTCCGAACGTCTCCGCCCGTCCCGGGCGATCTCCGCGTCCTCGTGACGGGGGCGACGGGGCGGATCGGCCGCATCCTGGTGGAGGACCTGCAGGAACGCGGCTACGCGGTCAGGGCCGTCACGTCCCAGCCCCTGACCGAGGCGCAGCCGCGCACGGGTCGGGTCGAGTGGCGGACCTTCGACTTCACGGCGGATCAGGATTACGCCGGCCTCGTCCACGGCTGCGCGGCCGTCATGCATCTCGCCGCCGAGCTCGGGAAGCAGGACCGGATGCAGGCCATCAATGTCGAGGCGACGCGGCGACTGGCCGAAGCCGCCGAGCGGGACGGCGTCCGGGCCTTCTGCTACATGAGCACCGTCTCCGTGTATGGCAGCGGCCGCGCGCGCACCGTGACGGAGACGGCGCCGGTTCTCACCAGCAGCGTCGACGTCAAATCCGAATACTGGGCCCTGGACTACGTTCGCGCCTACGGTCGAACGAAGCTCGCCGGCGAAGAGGCCATCAGGCGGATCGCCTCGACCCTTCCCTACGTGATCCTGCGCCCGACGGTGGTCGTCGATCTCCATAATCTCATCGGCTTGCGCGACTGGAGCCTCTCGAAGCGCCTCTTCGCAGCGCATCGGCCCTCCCATCACGTCTACGTCCGGGACGTCACGGACGCGGCGATCTGGACGATGACGCGGTCCCTGACCGGGGCTTGGCCGGCGGGCGAGGTCCAGGTCTTCAATCTCTCCGATCAAGAGGCGCGCGATGCGCGGATCGGCGACTTCATGCGGCGGGCGTTCACGATAAGCCGCGATCCCCGCTTCCGGGTCATCCCGATGCCGGCCCTCGTCGACTGGCTCCACGATTTCCTGCGCAACCGGACGCTGCCCTTGCGCAATCCTCTCTGGAGGATGCGGTTCCCCAACGATCGTCTGCGGCAGGCCGGGTATCGACACCGCTACGGAATGGCCAGGGCCCGCGCCATGGCGCTGGACATCCTGCGAGCGGAAACACGGGAGCGAAACCGGTCCTGAAAGCCGTCAGCCTCACCACAGCGGCGCGCCGCCGGGCACCGGCACGTCCCAGCTCATGGCGTCGCCGCGAAAGGAAGGTTCGTGCCGCGAAGTTCTCTCTCACTTGCCACGCCGGAACTCGGAGCTTGAGCCATGACGAAACCTCGCTGGGTACGCCGCGATCTGCTGAAATCGTGCTTCCGGGATCTACCGATCTGCGCGGCCGCGTCCCTGCTGCCGACCAGCGGCTCGAGCGCGGCGATCGACGCCTCCGTGGATCCGACGCAGGGCCGCACGCTCGTCTTCGATGAGCCCTTCGCGGAGATCAACGGACGGATCTGGAATGGCGGACCGAAGGCCACGACAGGGCCGTCCGGTTTCTACGGCCGTTCCGCCTTCGCTCCCCTTGCCGGGGCGGAAGGCTTCAAACCCTACGAGATCGTCGCGGATGCGGAGGCCACGGGCGGCACGGCCCTCCAGATTTCCGCGAAATACATCGGACGCAAGATGAGCGTCGTGAATTACTATGGAAACAACACATCCGACTATCAGTGGATTTCCGGAAATTTGCAGACCGGCAGCCGCAGCGGTGTCGTATCGGTCGGCTGGCGCCAAGGCTATCTCGAAGCGCGGATGAGATTTCCGCGGCATCCGCTCACGTGGCCGGCCTTCTGGCTTCTCAACCGGGATGGCATCACCAATGCCAAACGGAGCATAGAGGTTGATATCGTCGAGCACAAGGGTTTCGAGCCGAAGCTCTACGGCGCGTACTTGCACGAATGGGGGCAGCCCGGTGAGCACAACGAAGGCACCGGCGTTCCCACGCCCGTCGACATGACCGAACAGTACTGCCGGTACGGCGTGCTGATCCAGGACGGTCAATGCATTCCTTATTTTGAGCGCAAGCCAATTATCAATCCTAAGACGAACCAGCTCAATATCTGGACACTCACCCGCGCGTCGGAGATGGAACAAGCCGGCGACGTCTTCTGGCCGCTCCTCACATTGGCGTTGCGGACGGATGTCCCGGCCCCTCAACTGACCGAAGCGCAGAAGCTCACCCATATGCGCGTCGATTACTTTCGCGTGTACGCGTAGCCTCGGACGCCGCGCCGACGAATCCGTGAGGGCGGCGAGGCTCGCGCCCGCGACCTGTTCTCATCGCGGACGGCACACCAAGCGCGTCGCTCCGAATCTGACCTGACCGGCTGGCTTTGGACCGGGCTGATTGAGAGGGTCAGTTGGGGCCGAAGGCGTCGGACATGCGGCGAGGTCAGAAGACGAGCGGGGAGCAGGTGGTGCTGAGGCTGCGCCAGATCGAACGCTGGCCGAGCGCTACGGCATCGACCTGAAATCCGTGGCGAAGTGGAAGACGCGCACGTCCGTCCTCGATCAGCGTACTGGGCCGAAGGAGCGGCATTCGACCGTGCTGTCGGTCGAGCTGCGAGGCTGTCAGCAAAGCCTGGGCCGCAGAATCAGAGCACTTCAGGCTCGACCCGCTCCACCAAGGCCGGGACCAAACACGCTCTCGTCGCGAGTTCAGAGACTGCGTGGGTTGGTCGTCCGACAGTCGTCAGCGGGAAAGGGCATTGCCCGGGCATCCGCTAAGCACTTGATTTGAATGGCGCGCCCGCCCGGCGACGTTTCGAACGAATTGTTCGACACGCTGGCTCAGTGGAACGCCTTCCTGGAGCACCGCAAGTCCCATGACTTGCAGGTGCCGCCATGTCCCTAGGCAGCACCTTCGAAGCCGAAGCGGCAACCCCGCCTCCCGCTAAAACCCGCCGAATCAGAAAGGCCAAGGCACCGGCACCCTTCAGCTTCCGACTTTCGGGGGCCGAGCGCGCCCGCCTGGCTTGTGAGGCCGCGGGCGCTCCGCTCGGCACCTACATCCGCGCGAAAGTTCTGAGCGAGCCGGTCCCGGCCAGAATCCGCAAGAGCGGCATCTCGATTGCCGACCGGAAGGTGCTGGCCCAGCTCATCGCCCTGCTCGGCCGCTCGCGGGTTTTCAGCAACCTCAACCAGCTTGCCCATGCGGCAAACACCGGCTCGCTTCCCGCGACGGAAGAAACTGAAGCCGCCCTCGTCCAAGCGCTTGCCGATCTCCACGAGATTCGCCGCCTGCTGCTGGTTGCGCTCGGCCTGAAGCCGGAGGCGCAGCCATGATCTTGAAAGGCTCGCAGCGTGGCGGCGGCCAGGACCTTGCCGCCCACCTCATGAGGATGGACGACATGCCGCGCGGTATCGCGCGCGAAGGCATGCGCGATCCGCGCAACTTCACCCTGGCCGAATGGCAACAGGCCAAGCGCCAGGGGCAAGACCCACGCTGGCTCAAGGCTGTCGTGCAGTCCTGCTGGCTGGCGTCCGATAGCGGTCCTGCCTTTTCCCGTGCGCTCGAAGAGCATGGCTGCTTCATCGCGCGCGGCGACCGGCGCGGCCATGTCATCATCGACCATGACGGCGAAGTGCATTCGCTCCCGCGCGTCCTCGGCCTCAAAACCAAGGATGTAAAAGCGCGCCTTGGTGATGGCGATGCTCTGCCCTCCGTCGAGGCCACCCGCAAGGCGCTGGCCGAGCGCATGACACCGGCGATCAAGCGACACGTCGCGGAGTCGCGAACCAAGTTCCAGAAATCTGCTGCTACGCTTGCCCACGCCAAGATGGAAATGACCCACCGCCACCGCGATGGGCGCGCCAGGCTCGACCAGGATCAGACGCGCACCTGGGACGCCGAAACGAAGGCGAGAGCGGCGCGACTGCCCAAAGGCCTGCGCGGCCTATGGCACCGGATCACCGGCCAATATCAGAAAGTCCGTTCGCAGAACGAAGCGGAAGCGAAAGCAAGCCTGGAGCGGCAGGCGCAAGAGCGCCAGCAACTTATCGACCGGCAGCGCGAAGAGCGGGCCCGCCTTCAGGTCGAATTCAAATCCCTGCGCAAGCGCCAAGCCGAAGAGCTGCTGGAATTGCGGCGTGAGCTTGGGCGCTTCTTTAAATTCTCGCGCGGTCTTGATCCTGGACCAGCCCGCAAGCGCGAGATGTCTATCGGGCTGGCCCTGGGGTGCTAGAGGCTAATGGAGAGTGTCCATGCAAAACGGCAAAAGCAATGAGTTCGCTTTCACCCTGGCACTTATTGGAGCAGCCATCTATGTCATCGCAGCTTTTATTCTTACATTTGCTCTATTTGCATCGCTCTGTCTTACAGTTCTTTGTCTTTTCGCCTGGAACAAACCGCTCAGATTGTTCGGCCATATTCTGACGCCTGAAGAGGCGCGCGAATTTGTAGGGCGCGGCATTCTTGGTATGGTCCTCATCCCTTCATTTATTCTTTTTGCCACTATCATCCTTCGAATCCCGATCAGTGATGATGTGTGGCCTTTCCTGATTTTCGGAAGCTACACGGTGGGCTCACTTAGCCTGGCTTTTGATGAGAGAGACGATAACGACGACACATCCCAGCTGCAGCTCCTCAAGGGATCAGACATCACCTCTGCGCAGGCTGCGGCAGATACCGAATACCAAATTGCTCCGGTGAAGCCTGCCGCTCCTCCGTTCCGCTTCGCCACCTGGGACGATGAGGAGGAGCTGCGCAAATGAGCTTCCAGCAACTCATCGCCATCCATCAATTTCTTTTCAGCCTCGAATCCCAGGCAGCCCAGCGACTTGCCTGGGAAGATGCCGCCGAAGCGCGCATCGCGAGAGCACGGGCGGAAGCCGCTGCGGCCGCTCGCTTTCGCCAGATGCTGGATGCAAACCCGAGTGGGCAACTTGGAAATGGGAAGCTGAACGACATGGAAGCGCTCAGGCGGTCAGGGTTGCTATGACCGTCCCGGCCCTTCGCACCTACCGGAATATCCGCCGAGGCATCGAACTTGGATTCATCGACGGATATCCACTCGTCTATGATGGCACCGAGCCGGTCGCGATTGATGCCCAAGCCGGAAAAGGCAAGCTCACCCGCTTTCTGGGCGTAAACCTTGTCTCACCCAGAACCGACCATCTCACCAAAATCATCACCGACACGAAGGATGGCGAACTGGCCTGGGTGTCGTGGGTGACGCTCAAGCGCCAGGGCTACCGCGTCTTGTTCATCAACGCGGGCAATCACCACGGCTACCCATCGGAAAGCTACAACATCAACACGCGTCTCCTGAGGACAGCGGCCAACCCTGCCCTTCGCGGCATAGTCGGCGAAGCGGCTTACGACGCTGCGAGCTTTCTCGTGCCGCAGGACCCGGACTCGAAGAACCGCTGGGTGAGCCAGGGCGTCCGCAGCTTCTTCACGCTCTACAACAAGATCACAGCCCTCTACCCGTCCGAGCGCTGGTCATGCTCGCCCGGCGGCCTGTGGGATTTTTGGGGACGGCCGCGCGACGAGATCGCCGACGACCTGCTGCTCTGGGCGTCAGACCGGCGGATGCAGGACGAAGCCGGTATGTGCCGCTTGGTAGCCGGACTGACGTCCTCGCCCGACCAATGGAATGCCTACGCCTCGCTCATCATCGAGCGGTTGCAAGGCTTCCAGCCAGGAATGGCGGCCCGCATCCTTACGAGCCGGAACACGTTCGATCCCGCCAATATGAAGCGGGAGAGAACCGCTCTCTTCATCATCGGCTCGGCCCGATCCGAGACCAGCCGCAACTTCGTCGGCGCTATGACGGCCGCCGTGATCGAGCGCTTCGCCGATGCGCAAGGCCCCTTGCGGGCGCTCGTCGTCGGCGAGGAATGGGGGCAGCTATACGTCTCGAACTTCTATGAGATCCTGACCCTCTATCGCCAGGGTGGCATCAACTTCCTCGGCGTGTTTCAGAATGCAGCAGCGCAGATCGCGACCCGCTATGGACGCGAGACCGCGCGCATCTGGAAGAAAGCTGTCGCCCATACGCTTTATCGCGGCCTACCGGACAGCGACACGCTGAAGGAAATAGAGCATCGCTCCGGCAAAACATCGGTGATGGTGCGCGGCTTCAACGTGAATTCGAACCAGGTTAACGGCTCTGGCGACAACCTCGTGGAACAGGCGCGCCCCCTGCTTCAAGTCGAAGATGTAAGACGAGCTACCAACGACGAAACATCCTTGCTAGACGCCAGAGATCACGGGTTTTTTATTGTAATTACTCCGCCGTTTTGGATGCGAAGAGAACTCGATGGACATCTTCGCGACATCCGCCAATCCGGCAAATACTCGTCCGATCGAATCGGCCAAGACTTTCCTACATAACTAGAAGATATCCAATCACCCGCAGAGCCTGAGCCAACGGCTTGCACCTCAAGGCGCCATAGGCTAAAATCATGAAAACAGGAACACATGATGTTGCTTTGGAATCGGTAGAATGCAAAACAAATTGGCATCCGGGCCAGCAAGCCCCAATAGGCTTACGAAGAGTGCGGCAGCGTTACACAATAAAGAAGTCCCGATCCAGGTGATGGTGCCGGAAGCGGTGCGTAGACAAGTTGCTCACATGAGCATCGATCGAGGAGAGAGCATTCGAAGCATGGTGCTTCGCGGCCTGCAAGCAATTGGCGTCGAAGTAGATGAGTCGGAGCTTGCAGATCGCAGAGGTCGCCGCCGAGGTGGCGGAGGAAATCATGGCGCGCAGTGACTTGCTGATAAATCTCGTTAGGTCTGGCGCCAGCGGAGACGTAAATACTCTCAAAAAGACCGTCGAGGCTATAGTTGCTGAAGAACGAGCCAAGCAACATAACGTAGTAGCAGACCGTATCGAGAAGGCATATCGCTCAGTGTACGGCTCTAATTCCCCACAGCATGCCTCAAAAATATCGCATGCACCTAGCGAACAGGTGGGACGCGCTCGTGACTTTATAACGGAAATTGTCCCCCGTCGTAGGCTTGACGACTTGATAATTCCTGACACTTCTGCTGAGGCCATCAGACAGCTTATCGAAGAGCAGCAAAGAGCGAGCATTCTCCGCTCCCATTCGCTTGAGCCGCGTCATAGCGCGCTTTTCGTTGGACCTCCCGGCAACGGTAAAACGTCGCTCGCCGAAGCCGTCGCGGAGAGTCTTGCAGTACCATTTTTCGTTGTTCGTTATGAAGCCATTATTGGTAGCTTTCTTGGAGAGACAGCTAGCAGGATGCGGCGCGTCTTCGATTATGCCAAAACGACACCATGCGTGCTCTTTTTTGATGAGTTCGATGCAGTTGGCAAGGAACGTGGCGACATTCATGAAACTGGCGAAATCAAACGCGTCGTCACATCGCTACTTATGCAGATGGACGATTTGCCCAGCTATGTTGTTGTAATCGCGGCAACCAATCACTCGGAGTTGTTGGATAGAGCGGTGTGGCGGCGGTTTCAGGTTAGAATACCCTTGCCACAGCCGACACAAAAACAAGTAGCATCCTATCTCACACACTTAAGCTATCAATCCAACATTCACCTTGGTATTAGCTCAGATCAAATCTCGAGGGCTCTAGGCCGGATAAGTTTCAGTGAAGCTGAGCAGTTCTTTCTAGATGTTGCCCGCAGACAAGTTTTGTCGGATGGCAAATTCTCGACGAGTGCGATTGCGAAGAAACAACTGAAGATATGGACACAGCGGGTACGTGCACCCGAGATAGATAAATGGGAAGAAGATGCCGGAACGTCCTCTACTTAAGCTACCAGATCCTGTCCAATTTGTTCCAAGGCCTGGTCCACGAGGCGGTGGAAATTTAGCCAAACCCTCCCGTCAACAACAAGGCAATCGTCTAGCACCGAGATTTCAACGACTGCTAGAGGTCGCGGATAGTCCGCAGCAGCTTTTGGCGCTGAGGAACGATCCGACAGTTATCGCTCCAGAGCGGGCAATTGTATTTGAAGTAGCTGGACAGCTATCGGATTTCTACACTCAAGCTCAGGCATTGGGTTTGGAGTATCTAGGCGATTACGAAGAGGAAATCGACCCTTCTGACGATTTCCATGATCGTGACCGCCCTGAAAAGGTGCTAGCGGGCCGAATTTATTTGGCAATGCCCGACGCTCGATCGTTACGAGAACTTCTAGGGCTCTGGAATCGCTTTCGCTCAGGCCAACGGATGCCCGATGGCCGATCTGAGTGGAGAGAGCTATTCTCGCTGTTGATTGATGTTCGCCCCTGGGGCCCGCAAGACCGTGTTCCGCCTGAAACTATCGAGTATTGGCGTGAAACTCTTCGCGACAATCCCAATCAACCTGTGCGATTTGAAATTGAGCTTTGGTATCATGAGGACCGCAACAAGCGCGATGCAGCCAGGACAAAGCTTGAGGCTGAACTCGCGGCTATCGGTGGGACGATTGTACACAACGCTACGGTGTCAGAAATTCGTTATGATGCACTCTTGGTCGACATTCCAGCTGCCCGAGCCGAAGACCTTATCAATAATCCTGCGGTCACGCTTGCTCGCAACGACGAAGTCATGTTTCTCCGCCCACAATCCGCAGCCAAATCTCGGAAAGAAGAACCGGCAGGCGAGGATGCGCCTGACGTTGGTATTGTGGAAACTCCGCCCTTGGCGCAGCCGATAGCTGCGCTGCTAGATGGGTTGCCGATACAAAATCACACGAGGCTGCGAGGGCGCATCACAGTTGATGATCCAGAAGACTTAGACGACGTTTATCCTGTAAGCCGCCGCGCTCATGGTACTGAGATGGCATCCCTGATAGTCCACGGCGATCTCGCCCGGGACGAAGAACCGTTACAAAGGCTTCTGTTCGTGCATCCCGTTATGCGGCCCGATGCCTGGGACTCGGAACGAACGCCAGCCGACCGCCTGCTAGTAGACGTAATTCATCGAGCTGTTAGGCGAATGAAGATTGGTGATGGCGATGAAGCACCTACCGCACCCGCGGTGGTACTAATCAACCTCTCACTAGGGGACCCCTGGCGACCCTTCGCGCGTGTCATGAGTCCTTTGGGGAGGCTTATCGATTTTTTATCCTTTCGCTATCGTGTGCTGTTTCTGATAAGCGCCGGCAATATCCTTGATCGCATAGATGTACCAGAGTTTCAGACTGCTAGCGATTTCGAGCAGGCGGATCCTGAGGACCGAGAGAAGGCAGTTCTATCCGCCCTTAACCGCCTTAAAAGCCAGAGGACTTTATTTTCGCCAGCGGAGTCAATTAATTCGCTGACGATAGGCGCATCGCACTCGAGTCATTCGTACGGCGGGAACTTGCCTGCAAATCTAATCGATCCCTTTACAAGCAACCAACTTCCCAATATCGCCTCCGCGAACGGATTAGGTTTCCGCAAGGCGATTAAGCCTGATTTATTGTTTGAAGGCGGTCGAACCCCAGTCAGAATTGTTGCTTCTGGTGGAGGCGTTACAATCCAGCCTGTGCGCTCACCTGCGCGACTTTTTGGGCTGAAAGTCGCGTCCCCGAATGCTGCAGGCGGAACGCGACATGAGGATTTCGCATGGGGCACGAGCGTAGCGACCGCATTAGCAACAAGAGCTGGCCACCAGATTTACGATAGCTTGTTGGGGCTCGGAGAAGCCTCAAATCACAACGACTTATCGCCAGATTATCAGGCGCTCGCTCTTAAAGCCTTATTAGTGCATGGCTCGTCCTGGGGTCCAAAGGGAGAGATGCTTGAAAATTTTTTCGGCCCTCGTGGTACAGGACAGCATATAAGCCGACGTGACGATATTGCACGACTATTTGGCTACGGTTTTCCAGATGTAATGCGTGTCATCGATTGCGCAGAGAACAGAGCTACGCTGCTTGGGACCGGGTCTATTGATGCGAACGGAGCTCTTCTCTATCGCGTTCCGTTACCGGCTCAACTTAACGGTGCTCCCGAGTTCCGAGCACTTACAACAACACTAGCATGGTTTTCGCCTATCAACTCCCGTCATCAAGGCTATCGACAGGCCTCTTTAGACATCAGCTCGGGGAGTGAAGAAAAATATTGGATAGTTTCGGATCGTGATGCCTGCCAGCCGACGGACAAAACTATCGTCCGGGGAAGTGTTTTTCATGAGCGCAGAACGGGTGACAAGGCGGCCATCTATATTGATGACGGAGATCTATTACTGAGAGTTTCCTGTAGGTCGTCGGCCGGAGATCTTACGGAATCAGTCCCTTACGCGCTCGTAGTAAGTTTTGAGGTCGGGGTTGGAGCTGGAATCGACGTCTACAATGAAGTCCGCACTCGCATTACTCCACAGGTTCGAGCTGGTGCTATCCGCGCTTAAAGGTCAGATTTGGAAGCCAGCGTATTACAAACCGCCGAAAAGCGCTGCTTGCAGTGGAAACACGAAGATTGAACTTCTGGGTTCGCATTTTGATGGGCTTTGGCCCTTCAATTTGCGCATCCAATCCGGCGCGAGGGTTGGGCTTCCGGCAGGATCAGGGTCCAGGGGCTCGAAGGCTCCTGGTCGCGTCCAGGTGCGATTAACCTGGTGCAGGGTTCCAAGGGCGGCACACGCCTTTGGTCATGGGGTCCAGGGGAGAGCGAAGTCTCCTCCTGGTCGTGGTCCAGCGGCGAAGCGCTTGGTCTGGGTGGGTTTCGGGAGGGGCAGGAACGCTCCTCCTGAACGGATGAAACGGCGGACGTTTCTGTGGTGCGATGAGGCTCGATGCCGAGGGAGCGCCACTGCGTGGGGGATGCAACGGGGGCGCGCAGCGGTCCCCTTGCCAAGATTGCGGTGTATTACACCGCACATCTTGCACGTCGCGGTAACGGCCTTCCCTGCGATTTTCGGAACTAGCTCCGGCCTCTTCCGCTGCCCTTTTTGGGTCACGCCTGGTTCCGCCGATGCCGTCTATCCGCCGTGCGGGTGGCGCTGTTCCGGGCTTGCATAATGCTCCGCAATCGCCTCGGCTGTGATGCCCTTGCCGGTCGCCTGGTTGATGATCGCCGCAATCTCCTGGTCGGTCTTACCTGCCTTGCGGTGCTGCTCGATCTCGTCGCTGATCATGCCTACGAACTCGGGCGCTTCGAACACCTCTTCCTTCATGCCGAGGGATGAGCGCAGCGCCTTTTGCGCCGTGATCGCCTGATCGAGGGTGAAGCTGTCGTCGTGTGCCATGGGGTCTCCTTTGCTCTGCGAACGATCCGATCCCACGGCCGTTCCAGCCACTCCGCGAGCAAGTCTCTCGCCCTGTACCAAAAATTGGTATATACTTGAGACAGAGGTATCAGCATGGCACGGAACACATCGATCTCGCTTGGAGACCATTTCGCCCAGTTCATCGACCGGCAGGTTGAAGGCGGCCGCTACGGTTCCGCCAGTGACGTGGTGCGCGCAGGCCTTCGCTTGTTGGAAGAGCGGGAAGCCAAGGTCGCCGCGCTTCAAGCCGCCCTCATTGCTGGCGAAGAGTCCGGCCCTGCGGAAGAACTCGACAGTCCCGCATTTCTAACGGAGATGCGGGCGAAGCATGGGCAATAGCGCCCGCGCCAGGTTCACACCCCTCGCCCGTTCGGACCTGGAAGAAATCTGGCGGTACACGGTTGGGCAATGGTCGGCGGATCAGGCAGACCGCTATCATCAGGACATCGTCAACGCTGCGACGGAACTGGCCAACGGCGCAAAGATCGGCCGTGCTGTCGAGGTTCGAGCCGGATATCTAAAATATCGCGTTGGATCGCATTTCATATTTTACCGGCGGACGGATGCCGGGATCGACGTGATCCGCGTCCTGCATCAGCGGATGGATACGGACAGCCATATCTGAGCTAGCGTTTGACGAAGCCGATATCGGCTGCCACGGCCTTTAAACGATTGGGCTCCCGCTCTTTTCGCTCGCTATAGCGATCCACAAGGTAATCTGCCCGCTCGCGGGTAAGCAGCGTAAATTTCATCAGCTCCTCACACACGTCCACAACGCGATCGTATAGCGGCCCCGGCTTCATACGGCCTGCATCATCGAACTCCTTGTAGGCCATTGGCACCGAAGATTGGTTCGGGATCGTGATCATCCGCATCCACCGCCCGAGCACGCGTAGCGCGTTCACGGCGTTGAAACTCTGCGAACCGCCAGACACCTGCATGACGGCAAGGGTCCGGCCCTGTGTCGGTCGCACGCTGCCCTCGGAAAGCGGGAGCCAATCGATCTGGCTTTTCATGACGCCTGTCAGATTGCCATGCCGCTCGGGGCTCACCCACACCTGACCCTCGGACCAGATTGAAAGATTGCGAAGTTCCTGCACCTTCGGGTGATCGGCGGTCGTGTCATCGGGCAATGGAAGGCCGTGCGCATCGTAAATCCGCACCTTACCGCCCATGGCTTCGAGCAGACGGGCGGCCTCGTATGCGAGGAAGCGGCTGAAAGACCGCTCGCGCAGGGAGCCATACAAAATCAAGAAGCGGGGCGCGTGCTCGAACGGCTTCATTGCGCCAAGGCGCTCGCTTGTCGGGGTCTCGAAGTGCGCCTCTGAAAGGTTCGGCGTTCCATCTGCGAAGGATTGATCGGGCTTGTCCAAGGCGTCTCTTTCATCTACATTTCAACAATGATTGAGATATTGCACCAATGATGGACGAACGGCAAGCGGTCTCCGCCTTCGCGGCGCTCGGCCAGGAACACCGTCTGCGCATCGTGCGGGCGCTCGTAACCGCTGGGCCGGACGGCTTGTCAGCCGGTGCGCTCGCGAACGAGGTCGGCGTGTCCGGCACCAACCTGTCGTTCCATGTCAAGGAATTGAGCCACGCCGGACTGATCCAGTCTCGCCGGGAAGGCCGCTCGATCATCTACAGCGCCGCCTACGATCCGCTGTCCAGCCTTATCCAATTCCTGATGCGCGATTGCTGCCAAGGACGCCCGGAAGTCTGCGCTCCGGCTGTCGAAGCCCTTGCCGCCTGCCTTTGCATTCCAGATGGAGACACAGCCCATGCCTGATCGCGTCTACAACGTCCTGTTCCTATGCACCGGCAATTCGGCCCGATCGATTCTTGCCGAAGCCATGCTCAACAAGGATGGGCAGGGTCGCTTCCGGGCGTTTTCAGCAGGCAGCCAGCCCAAGGGCGAGCCGCATCCGCTCGCGCTGCAGACGCTTGCCGAAACTGATTACCCAACGGACGGGCTGCGCTCGAAATCGTGGGACGAGTTCGCCGTGCCGGGTGCTCCGGTGATGAATTTCGTTTTCACCGTCTGTGACAACGCAGCCGGAGAGACCTGCCCCTTCTGGCCGGGCCAGCCTGTTACGGCGCATTGGGGCATCGAAGACCCCGCCGCCGCCGAGGGCAGCGAAATGCAGCGCAAGGCGGCCTTCATCACTGCGCAGCGCTTCCTCAAGAACCGGATTGCCGCCTTCGTTGCGTTGCCGGTCGCGAGCCTCGACCAGGTGGCGCTATCGGCCAAGGTCCGCGAGATCGGCCAGCTGGAAGGCGCAACGTCGCCCCGTCCGGAGGTCGCATGATGGACGTTATTATCTACCATAATCCGGACTGCGGCACGTCCCGCAACACGCTGGCGATGATCCGCAATGCCGGGATCGAGCCGCATGTGATTGAGTACTTGAAAACGCCTCCGGCGAGAGCGCTGCTTGTGCAGCTCCTGGAACGCGCAGGCCTGTCGGTGCGCGGGGTCCTGCGCGAGAAAGGCACGCCATACGCGGAGCTGGGTCTTTCCGATCCGAAGCTGACGGACGAGCAACTGCTCGATGCGATCGAGGCGCACCCGATCCTGATAAACCGCCCGCTTGTCGTCACCCCGCTAGGCGTGCGTCTCTGCCGACCCTCTGAAGCTGCGCTGGACCTTCTTCCTAGGCAGCGCGGAGCGTTCACCAAAGAAGACGGCGAACGCGTCGTAGATGAGAGCGGCTGCCGCGTCTCCTCCGCTCAGACAGCCAACCCATAACAAGAAAAGTTCTCAATGCTCGCGCTTGTCATCTTCCTTGTCACTCTCGTGTTCGTCATCTGGCAACCCAAAGGTCTCGGGATCGGATGGAGCGCTCTGATCGGCGCAGCCGTCGCTCTAGCTCTCGGCGTCATCCATCTCAGCGATATCCCGGTCGTCTGGCATATCGTCTGGGATGCCACTTTCACCTTCGTCGCCCTCATCATCATCTCGCTTTTGCTCGATGAGGCGGGTTTCTTCCATTGGGCGGCTTTGCATATTGCAAGGTGGGGCGGCGGCAGGGGCCGACTTCTCTTCCCTCTGGTCATTCTGCTCGGCGCGGCCATTGCGGCCGTGTTCGCCAATGACGGCGCTGCGCTACTGCTGACCCCGATCGTGCTGGCGATCCTGCTGAGGCTGAACTTCAAGCCGAGTGCCGCTCTCGCCTTCATCATCGCCTGCGGGTTCGTCGCGGACTCGACCAGTCTGCCGCTCGTGATCTCGAACCTCGTCAACATCGTCTCGGCCAATTACTTTGACGTGACGTTCGGGCGCTATGCCGCCGTGATGGTTCCGGTGAACCTCGTTTCTCTCGCCGCGACTCTGATTGTGCTGTGGGCGTATTTCCGAAAAGCCGTGCCTACGCGCTATCCGGTCGATGAGCTGGAACCACCGCGCGATGCGATCCGCGATCCGGTCGTGTTCCGAGCCGCCTTCCCGCTCCTTGGTGTGCTGCTGCTGGCCTACTTCCTCACCGCGCCGTTCGGCGTCCCGGTGTCGGCCGTCACATGTGCCGGCGCTGCCGTTCTGCTCGGCCTCGCCATTCGCGGCCGTGTCATCCCGATTAGGAAGGTTCTGACGGGTGCGCCCTGGCAGATCGTTCTCTTCAGCCTCGGCATGTACCTGGTTGTGTACGGCCTGCGAAATGCCGGGCTGACCGACGAGCTGGCGAAGGGTCTGGTCTGGCTTGCCGGTCACGGTCCGGTCGCAGCGACGATCGGAACCGGCTTTGCCGCCGCGATCTTGTCCTCAGTCATGAACAACATGCCGAGCGTGTTGATCGGGGCTCTCTCAATTCAGCAAGCTTCGGACCTGGCGCCGCTGACCCGCGAATTGATGGTCTATGCCAACGTGATCGGCTGCGACCTCGGACCGAAATTCACACCGATCGGCAGCCTCGCAACGCTGCTCTGGCTGCATGTGCTCGAAACCAAGGGCCAGAAGATCACCTGGGGCCAGTACATGAAGGTCGGCCTCGTCATCACGCCCCCTGTGCTGCTGGCGACACTCGCAGCCCTAGCTCTGTGGCTTCCGATCCTTGGGACAAAGTAGCCGGTCCTTTCAGCAAGGGGCTTCTGGCGGCGGCGGCCGGTAGAAGTCGAGAACCCTGACATTCAGGGGTGCATCGCGGTCAAGGAAGCTTCTGTTGTGCCAGTCCCATAGATCGGCTTGTGCCGCGTGAAACTCGGCCCGGCGGCCGCTCTCGAACTCTGCAGCCCTGCGGTGCGCCTCGATCCGTTTTCTCACCCATAAGAGCGACCAGGTATAGCGCGGGACGCGTCCATCCGGTTGGAGCGTGCCCATCCGTTCAACCCTCCTCGGTGCGGGCCTGTAAAGCTGCGGCGATGCGGCAAACCAATTTCGCTAGATCGACCGAACCGGAATATATCTGCGATTGAGCCATGATACGGCCAATCTCCGAGGCGGTATCATCCTCGGCCAGAACGCGGAACCCGAGAATATTGCTCGCCAGAATTCGCAAGTCTGCGAAGATTTCAAACAGTTCGGCGTCCGTCATCTTGCGCCTCTCCATCACAGCAACTCGTGAGGAATGGCGGTAGAGAAAATGCAGTTCTTTGCTTTTGCGACGCTCGGGTGATCGTCGGCAATCCGACGCTCGAATTTGCCGATGATCTCGTAAGGCTCCCTGGTCGGAACCCATACCGCCATTACCAGGCCGAGTTTGGCTCGTTCTACCACACCCTCGAACCAAACCGCCCGCACCTTGTCGGCTTCCTCGCGCGTGGCGGAAATTATAAGTCCGAGATGCGATTGCCCGCCTCGGTATTGATAGAAATTGATCCAGCTTCCGCGCCAGGTCTCGGCGGCGGACTGGTGATCCGGTCTCGCGGTCATTCTGGCCGCTCCTAGTGATCGGATGCAGATTCTACCGCGAAAAGCCGCGCTGTGAATCCCCATTTCTCCGACGATAGGACGCCGGAGGCCCGCGCCCCCTAGCGCTGTAGGGCCGCAGGCGTCCGGTCAGGATAGAGCGCCGGAGCCGCTGACCGGCACTTGCAAGCGGTCAAGCTTAGCGTCGGATCACGAGCGTTTGCCGCTTAGGCTTGTCTCCGTCACCGCAGCGACCATACTCTGATGTACCAGGCTGGGAATGCCTTGGAGGATGATGCACTTTTTAGTCAGCAGCCTCGTTGTATAGTCATAAGACAGCGGTTGCTGTGAAGTAAGATAACCGGACCAAATAAAGGCTTGCGAATGGGATCGCACAGCCAAACGGGGAAGCTTTGCCCTTGGAGCAAAGGTGATCCCTAAGTTCACGACATGCTTCTAGGAATATATTCTTGCATTAAACCTTCTTGTGGCGTATCATGTACTTCTTCCCGCCCAGCAACAAAGAAGGAGGACGGCCATGGCAATGGACGACGAACACCGCTTTTCTGAGCGGATCACAAAAGAAGCGGCCACCGTATCAATGGCCGATTTCGACCTGGACGCTTATCGTCCCTATCTCGATGGCATTGACTTAGGGGAAGCCCAGGAAGCCGAGCTGCTACGCACGCTATGGGATATTGTGCGTTGCTTCGTCGAACTCGACGTTCCTCCAGAAACCTGGGGGCAGATTGTCGCCAATCTGACCGAATGCCTCGAAGATGATTCGGCTCCGGTAGAATAACGAACCGACACAGGAGAACACATTCAGCTTCAAGGAGACCGGCACATGACAACACGAACAACAAGAAGGGCAACGAGCCAGCAGACTCTTGCCGTGATTTACTGCCGGATTTCCAGCAAGAAGCAGGACCGTGAGGGCGATGGCCTTGCCTCGCAGGAGACGCGCCTTCGTGAATATGCCGCGCGCTGCGGCTATCAGATTGTAGAAGTGTTCCGCGACAAGCTGACGGGCAGCGAGAGCCAGCGCCCCGGCCTTCGCGATATGATCGCCTTCGTAGCTGGCGATAAGAAGAACCGCTACCGCATTCTAATCGATCACCTCGACCGCTTCACGCGCGATTTTTATCTCCATGCCGACCTTCGCCGCGCGATCGCCAATACCGGGGCGCTGCTGGAGACGCCTGCGGGTGTTCTCGATGGGCGTTCTTCGTCTCGGCTGATGGAGAACGTAACGGTCGCGTTCGCGGACTATCACCGCGTCAACAACGCTGAGCAAACGCTGAACCGTATGAAGTCGCGGCTTCAGAACGGCTTCGCCGTGTTCTGCGCGCCGAGCGGCTATCGCTTCGGACGCGTCTCCGGCTTGAACGGCAGGGTGCTGGTTCGCGATGAGCCCGCCGCCTCGATCGTCGTTGAAGCGCTCGAAGGCTACGCTTCAGGCCGATTTGAATCCCAGGCCGATGTCGTCCGCTTCCTGGAGGAGCATCCCTCCTACCCCAAACCCAAGAACGGTAAGGTTCCCCATCAGCGCGTAGGCGACATGCTCCGCAACCCAATCTATGCGGGCTATGTCGAAGCGCCGAAGTGGGACATTCCTCGCCGCAAGGGCCACCACGAAGCGCTCATCAGCCTGGACACGCATCAGCGCATCCAGGACCGCCTCAACGGTCTGCGCTCGACCTACCGCACCGACCTCAGCGTCGATTTCCCGCTGCGTGGGTTCGTGATCTGCGACGACTGTGATGGTCCTCTGACCGCCTGCTGGTCCACGAGCGGCAGCAGTCAGCGCAAACGCCATCCCTATTACCAATGTCCCCGGAAAGCCTGTGCCAGCTACGGCAAGGCGATCCGGCGCGATGTCATCGAGGGCGACTTCGAGGCGATCCTGAAAAGCGCCCAGCCCCGGCCGCAGCTGTTCCAAGCCGCGACGGCGATGATGAAGGAGCTGTGGGCGCGCAAGCAAAAGAATGTGGCGGCTGAGACGAAGGCGCTCCAAGCTGGCCTCGCCCAGATCGACAAGCAGGTCGATCAGCTGGTGGACCGCATCGTCGAAACGAGCGTCCCAGCGGTGGTGCGAGCGCTCGAAGAAAAGCTGCAACGCCTGGAGAACGAGAAGCTGCTCCTAAGCGAAAAGATCGCCTCCGGCGCGGCTCCGAAGGGCAGCTTCGACTTGCGACTTAGAACCGCCTTGGCGTTCATCGCAAGTCCTTGGAATCTATGGAGTACAGGCCGGATCGAGGACCGCCGCGCGGTGCTCAAACTCACCTTCGCCGACCGGCTTCGCTACAAGCGCGGGGAAGGATTTAGAACCGCAAATTTGACCTTGCCGTTCAAGGTCTTAGCGGATGTTTTTAGCGGTGAAATGGGAATGGCGCGCCCGAAAGGATTCGAACCTCTGACCCCCAGATTCGTAGTCTGGTGCTCTATCCAGCTGAGCTACGGGCGCCTGACACGGCGGCGTGCTCTCGGCCCGCCGGTGTGAAGGGGCTTCTAGAGGCTCAGATCCGGCTTGGCAAGACACTTCGGACAAGGACTTCGCGCTCCGCGCGTCGTGCCCCGGATCCGGCTCTCTACGGGGCCCGGGCGCTCGCGCGGACGCGCTCCTCCGCGGCCCGGATCGCCTCCGGCGTGCCGACATGCAGCCACTGGCCGTCGAGCCGCATCCCGAACAGCCGCCCCGCCGCGATCGCCCGGTCGAACAGCAGGTTGAGCGAGAACGCCCCCTCCGGCGTGTCGGCGAAGAGGCCCGGCGTGAGGATCGCCACCCCCGCGTAGATGAACGGCGCCACCGCGCGCTCGCCGCGGCGCTCCAGGCGGCCGTCCGGATCCATCACGAAATCCCCGGCGCCCTCGTAGCCGAGGCTGGTGGCGGTCGGCGCCACCAGCAGCAGGCCGTCCATGCGGTCCCCGTCCCAGGTCTCGATCAGCCGGCGCAGGTTGGAGGCCGGCCCCTCGAGCCAGAACGAATCCGAGTTCAGCACCACGAACGGCGCGTCGCCCAGGAGCGGCAGCGCCTTGCGGATGCCGCCGCCCGTCTCCAGCAGCGCCGCGCGCTCGTCGGAGACGGTCGTGGCCGGTCCCGGGGCCGCCCCCTCGGCCCGGCGCGCGAGGTGCCCCTCGATCAGGTCGGCGAGGTAGTGGACGTTGACGATTGCGCTCCCGATCCCGGCCTCGGCGACCCGGTCGAGGGCGTGGTCGAGCAGGGCCTTGCCGGACACCTCCACCAGGGGTTTCGGCACGGTGGCGGTCACCGGCCGCATGCGCTTGCCCAGGCCCGCGGCCAGGACGAAGGCGCGGCTGACGGCGGGGCTGGGATCGCTCATGCGGTCGGGAATCCGGTGGTCAGGGGTCGGGCGCCGGGGCGACGAGGCCCGGCAGATGGTCCGCGTGCCAGGCCCGCAGACCGGCGAGCGCCGGATGGGCGAGGTTGCGGGCGAGGTAGCCCTCGATCCGCGGCAGGTGGGCGAGGTAGCCGGGCTTGCCGTCGCGCCGGTCGAGGCGCGCGAAGATGCCGAGGATCTTGGTGGCCCGCTGGGCCGCCAGCAGCGCGTAGGCGGTGGCGAAGGCGCCGACGTCGAAGGTCGGGTCCCGGCCGCGGCGCTCGCGGGCATAGAGGCCGAGGAGCCGCAGCTCGAACTCCGCGCTGGAATCGACCCGGGCATCCTGCAGCAGCGAGGCGACGTCGTAGGCCGGGTGGCCCATGACGGCGTCCTGGAAGTCGATCAGCCCGACCCGCTCCAGACCGTCGCGCTCGGGCAGCCAGATCAGGTTCGGGGAATGGTAGTCGCGCAGGGTCCAGGTCGGCCGGTCCGGGATCGCGCCCTGGAGCGCCGCCCGCCACAGGTCGACGAAGGCCGCCCGCGCCTCCGCCGACAGGCTGACGTTCCGGATCGCCGGGACGTACCATTCGGGCATCAGCTCCGCCTCGAACAGCAGCGCCTCCATGTCGTAGGGCGGCAGCCTGTGCTCGGTCCCCTCGGCCACGGGCAGGACCGGGGGAAGCGGGTTGGCGTGGAGCTTGGCCAGCACGCGCACGGCCTCGGCGTAGCGCTCGGGCCGCGGAGCGCCCCCCTCGACCACCGGCTCGCTGCCGAGATCCTCCAGGATCAGCAGGCCCTCGGTCAGGTCCTCGCCGTAGATCTTCGGGGCCGAGAAGCCGAGCGCCCGCAGGCCCCGGTCGAGGGCCACGAAGGCGTGGACGCTCTCGGCGAGGTGCACGATCGCGCTGTAGGGCTTGCCGTCCCGCACCGGCGGCCCGTCGGGCCGCGGCGGCGCGATCATCAGCACGGCGCTGGTGCCGTCGGGCTTGGTCAGGCGCTCGTAAGCGCGAGAGGAGGCGTCCCCCTGCATCAGGGTCCGCTCGGCGATGTCCCAGCCGCTGCGGTCGAGGAGGCGGCGCACCGCGCGGGCCCGGTCGAGGCGGGCGCGCATGCCGCCGGCGCCGTCGATCCGGGCGAGACGCGCCTCGGGGCCGAACTCCGCCCGCAGGGACAGGTCCACGGTCAGGACCGGGCCGTCGCGGGGCGGCATCCGGTCGGGCCACTCGACCAGGGTGATCGCGCCCTCGGCCATCTCGTCGAAGCCGAGTTCCACCAGCTCGTCGGGATCGCGCAGCCGGTACAGGTCGGCGTGGACGATCGGCCGGCCGTCGCGGGCCGCGTAGGGCTGGATCAGCGTGAAGGTCGGGCTCGGCACCTCCAGGCGCGCGTCGCCGGCGAGCTCGCGGATGATGGCGCGGGCGAGCGTGGTCTTGCCGCCGCCCAGCCCTCCGGACAAAGCCACCACGTCCCCGGGCATCAGGAACTCGGAGAGAAACAGGCCGAGATCCTCGGTGGCCGTCTCCTCCGGCAGCACGAATTCCCAGGGCGCCGGCCGCGCGGATGCCCCCGCCGCCTCTTCGGTCATCTGCCCGTCCCGCTCGTCTCCGCCCAAAGCCCGCCTCCGAGACCCGAAGACGCATGGTCCGAAAACACGCACCGGATGCAAGCGTTTCCGCCCGGAACCGCGCGCTTCCCGCCCGCCCGGTGCATCGAAAGCACGCTCGCGGAGACGGCGAAAGACCGCGCCGGGCCCCCCAAATCCCTCAGCCCTGGGCGCGGACCCTCGGCCGGCCCTGGCCGGTCCCTCGGGGCAGCCCGACGCGCCACGCCTCGGCGTTCCAGGCCGCCGCCGCCGCGAGGGCGTCGGCCTCCGGCATCGGGCGGCCGAAATGGTAGCCCTGGCCCAGGTCGCAGCCCAGGGCGGCGAGGGCCTCCGCCTCGGCGCGGCCCTCGATGCCCTCCGCGACCGCCACCACGCCGATCTCCTCGGCGAGCCGCAGGATGGTCTGGACGATCCGGCGATCGCGCGGCTCCGCCAGCATCGCCCGGACGAAGGCCCGGTCCACCTTCAGCGTGGTGATCGGCAGGGTGCTGAGATGGCTGAGCGAGGAGTAGCCGGTGCCGAAATCGTCCACCGCGATGCCGAGGCCGGCGGCGCGGCAGCGCGCGAGGGCGGCCGCTGCCCCGGCCGGATCCTGCATCAGCGCGCTCTCGGTGATCTCGAGCTTGAGGGCGTCGGGCGCGATGCCGGTCCGGCGCAGCATCGCGTCGATCAGGGTGGGGATGTCCGACCGGGCGAGGTCCTGGGCCGTGACGTTGAAGCTCACGAACAGGGACGGCTCGACGGCGGCGGGGGCTTGGAGGCCGGCCTGCAGGATCCGGGGCACGATCCGGCCGATCGCGTCGATCACCCAGGCGGTGATCGCGAGGATCAGGCCGTTCGCCTCGGCGGCCGGGATGAAGGACGCGGGCGCCACGAGCCCGCGCTCGGGATCGTGCCAGCGGATCAGGGCCTCGAAGCCGGCGAGCCGCCCGGTGGCGAGCCGCACGATCGGCTGCAGGAACAGCGCGAACTCGTCCCGGGCCAGGGCCCGCCGCAGGGCGCGCTCCTGCGCGAGGGACGCGACCGTCGCGTCGAAATCGGCGCGGGCGGAGGGCGACAGCGGCGCCGGAGGCCCCTCCGCCACGGCCGGCCCGAGGCGCGGCAGGGTCTCGCGGAACCGGGCGATGAGCCCCTCGAGGCAGAGGCGCAGGATCGGGTCGGCGCCGGCGAGCCGCTGTTGGATCTGCGCCGCGCTCACGGGGACGAGCACGCAATCCGCCTCGGCACGCGCGCCCGCGGAGCGCGGGAGGGCGTCGAGGATCGCCATCTCGCCGAAGATCTCGCCGGCCCCGCGCCGGGCGAGCACGGCCTCTCCGCCGTCGCGCCGCCGGAAGATCGCGATGCGGCCGCTCAGGATCAGGTAGGCGCAGTGCCCGATCGACCCCTCGTCGAACAGGACGGCGCCGGCCGAGAGGGTGACGGGATCGGAGAGGTCCTGCATCGGTCGGAGACGCTGCGCCTCCGCGGGGAAGGCCCGGCGCGATCGTTGGCACAGCGACCTTAAGATCGGATCAAGGGGTGGCCGGATCAGCCGCGCGGGATCCCGTGGGCCTTGATCCGCGAGGCCAGCGTCGTCGGCCGCAGGCCGAGGAGCGCGGCCGCGCCGCCCGGCCCGGAGATCCGTCCGCCCGCCAGCGCCAGGGCCGCGACGATCTCGGCGCGGTCGCGCGCCCGGCGCTCGGCCTCGGTGGCGGGCCGGCCATCCGGCGGAGCGGCCGGGGCGGCCGCGTCGGCGGGCCCGGCCGCCTCCCCGTCGGGCAGGTCGAGGCGGAGGCGGCCCCGGGCGGAGAGGATCACCGCCCGCTCGATCACGTTCTCCAGTTCCCGGACATTGCCGGGCCAGGGATAGCGGCAGAGACGGCGGACATCCCCCTCCGTGAGGCGCGGCTCCGGGACGGTGAGGCGGCGCGCGGCGACCCGGAGCAGGTGCTGGGCGATGGGCGGGATGTCCTCGGGCCGCTCGCGCAGGGGCCGCGCCTGGATCGGGAAGACGTTGAGGCGGAAGTAGAGGTCCTCCCGGAAGCGGCCCGCCCGGATCTCGGCGCGCAGGTCCCGGTTGGTGGCCGCGACCACGCGCACGTCCACCGCCCGGGTGCGCGCCTCGCCGACCCGCTCGAACGAGCGCTCCTGCAGGACGCGCAGCAGCTTGCCCTGGAGATCGAGGGGGATCTCGCCGACCTCGTCGAGGAACAGCGTGCCGCCGTCGGCGAGTTCGAACCGGCCGACACGGTCGCGCAGCGCCCCGGTGAAGCTGCCCTTGGCGTGGCCGAAGAACTCGCTCTCGAACAGCTCGCGGGGGATGGCCGCGCAGTTGACGCGGATCATCGGGCGGGCGCTGCGGCGGCTGGCCTCGTGGATCGCCCGGGCGATCAGCTCCTTGCCGGTGCCGGATTCGCCGGTGATCAGCACGGTGGCGTCGGTGGCGGCGACGCGGTCGACCTGCCGGAGCGTCGCCGCGATGGCGGGCGAGCGGCCGATGATGCCCAGGTGCTGGCGCTCGGCCCGGATCTCCTCCTTCAGGTACGCGTTCTCCAGCTCGAGGCGCTCCCGGAGCGAGTCGACCTCCGCGAGCGCGCTCGTCAGGCGGGCCTCGGCCTCCCGGCGCTGGCTGATGTCGCGGAACACGATGACGGCGCCGAGCAGGCGCCCCCGGTCGCGGATCGGCGTCGAGGTGTACTCGACCGGGAAGGAGGTCCCGTCGGCGCGCCAGAAGACCTCGTGATCGACTTGGTGGACGATCCCGTCCCGGAAGGCCGCGTAGATCGGGCAGTCGCGGTGGGGGTAGTGGCTGCCGTCCGGGCGGGTGTGGTGCACGGCGGCGTGCATGTCCCGGCCGACGAGGTCGCCGGCCTCGCAGCCGAGCATGCGCGCGGCGGCCGGGTTGACGAAGGTGGTCACGCCCTCCGCGTTGACGCCGTAGATCCCCTCCCCGGCCGCGCGCAGGATCAGCTGGTTGCCGCGCTCGATGTCGCGGAAGATGCGCTCCACGCGCTGCCACTCGGAGAGGCCGGCGCGCATGTGGGCCTCGGCCTCGCCGTCGACCTGGCGGCGGTGGAGCGTGTCCGGGTCCGCCAGGGTCACGAGGAGGCGCATCGCGTCGCCGGGGAGCGGGTAGGCCGCCGTCTCGACCCGCAGGTCGCGGCCGGCCGCGTCGCGCAGCGCCAGCGTCCGGGTCCACCAGTGCCCCTTGGCCAGGACGGCCTCGGTGAAGACCGTGAGGGCCGGGCGCTGGCCCGGGAACAGGGCGCTGGCCCGCGCGCCGCGCAGCGCCGGCCGGCCGTAGCCGAGGAGGCGCGCCGCCGCCGGGTTGGCGTCCGCGACCCGGTCCTCCTCGGGCGCGAGGACCAGCATGGGATCGGGACTCGCCTCGAAGACCGGCCCGAAGGTTCCCGCGGCGCCGGGCTCACGAAATGTCGTCATCCGCTCACGATATCTCGTTTTCGACGAGATGTCGTGAGCGACGTCTGCCGCGCCAACGCGTTGTCATCTCGCGCGATTTCCCCGGGAAACAGACTGGCATACCGTTTGCCGAGAGAGCCTGTCCGCCCGTCGGCCGGCGCCGCTCCCGAAGCCACGCCGCGACGATGCCCGGCGGATGTCCGCGTCCGGACGCGACCGTTCCCCCTCACCGGTCGCGATCCGGACGTGCACCCGCATCGGGTGGGTGGGGCCGCGGAGCGCGCGGCCTCACCGGACCCATCGCAGATCGAACTCCGGGAGCCGACGATGAAGCGCGAAGACCTCACCGAGAAGCTTCTCGACATCAAGCGCGAGAAGGGGTGGAGCTGGAAGCACATCCACGAGGAGATCGGCGGCCTGTCGCCGTTCCTGATCACCGCGGCCTGCATGGGCCAGATGAAGCTGCCGAAGGCCCAGGCCAAGCGGGCGGCCGAGCTCTTCGGCCTCACCGCCGCGGAGGAGCGGATGCTGAACGAGCCGCCCTATCGCGGCTCGATCCCGTCCATGCCGCCCACCGACCCGCTGATCTACCGGTTCTACGAACTGGTGATGGTGTACGGCACGACCTTCAAGGAGCTGATCCAGGAGGAGTTCGGCGACGGCAT
The DNA here is from genome assembly GCF_021398735.1 of Methylobacterium oryzae. Lineage (NCBI taxonomy): Bacteria > Pseudomonadati > Pseudomonadota > Alphaproteobacteria > Hyphomicrobiales > Methylobacteriaceae > Methylobacterium > Methylobacterium oryzae. Next base: position 630,251 of record NZ_CP090349.1, on the reverse strand, counting down.
CATGTCGGCGATCGACTTCAACATGGACATGGCCCGCGAGGCCAACAACAAGGGCGACCGCGTGAAGCTCACCATGTCGGGCAAGTTCCTGCCGTACAAGTACTACGGCAACGACGACGACACCCCGGAATACGGGTTCAAGGAGGGGTAGGGATCCGGAGTGCGCCCCTCCCCCCGGGGAGGGAGCCGCAGCGGACGCCGCGGTCCCCTATGCGGTCGCCGGCCGCCCCTCCGGCTCCAGGTAATCCTGCACCGGCTGCGCCGGGCCGCCGCGCATCAGCACGTAGAGGAACGGCACCAGCAGCAACGTCGCGGGCGTCGCGAAGGCGATGCCGCCCATGACCGCGCGGGCGAGCGCGGCGTTCTGCTCGCCGCCCTCGCCGGTGCCCAAGGCCATCGGGATGAGGCCCAGAAACATCGCCGAGGCGGTCATCAGCACCGGCCGCAGCCGGGTCTCGCCCGCGGTGATCGCCGCCTCCAGGGCGCCGCAGCCCGTCGCCTCCCGGTGCTCCTTGGCGAAGGTCACGAGCAGGATCGAGTTCGCCGAGGCGATGCCCACCGACATGATCGCCCCGAAGATCGACGGGATCGAGAACGGCGTCCCGGTCACGAACAGCGCGAAGGTGATGCCGCAGAACGCCATCGGCAGGGCGGCGATCACCACGAACGGGTCACCCCAGCTCTGGTAGTTCACCGCCATCAGCAGGTAGACGGCGATCAGCGCGATGCCGAGGCCGATCTCCAGGCGGAGGAAGGCCGAGCGCATGTTCTCGATCTGGCCGCGGACGACGATCTTGTCCGGCGCCTCGAGGTTCTTCTGCTCGTCCTCGACGATCGCGTCGATCTCGCGGGCGACCGAGCCGAGGTCCCGGTCCTGCACCGAGGCGAAGATGTCGAAGGTCGGCTGGATGTTGACGTGGCTGATCATGGTCTGCGTCGGCGTCCGGCGGATGTCCGCGAGGCTCGACAGCAGGGTCAGCACCCCGGGGCCGGAGCCGGAGGTCGCGGCGGCGCGCACGAACATCGGCGTGTTGCGCAGGTCGGTGAGCGAGCTGTTGCGGTACTCGGGCGTCTGCACCCAGAGCTGGTAGGGGATGCCGGTCTTCGGGTCCGGCCAGAAGTTCGGCGTGACCTGGTAGCTGCCGGACAGCGAGATGTTCATGTTCTGCGCCACCTGCTGCTCGGTCAGGCCGAGTTCGGAGGCGAGGCGCCGATCGACGTCGACGTAGAATTGCGGCTCGTTGACGATCTGCTGCAGGTGGACGTCGACGAGGCCCTTCGTGTGCTTCAGCCGCTGCACGATGCGCTGGGCGACCTCCAGGTCCTTCTCCTTGTGCCGACCGGAGACCTGCACGTCGATCGGCGTGAGGACGCCGAAGTTCAGGATCTGGGTGATCATGTCGGCGGGCTGGAAGTAGACGACCACGTCGGGGAAGCGCTTCATGAGCACCTCGCGCAGGCGCTTCATGTAGCCCGCCACCGGGCCGTGCCCCTCCTTCAGGCTGATCAGCATCTGCCCGTCATTGTAGGAGACGAACGAGCCGTCCGAGAACGCGAAGTTGTAGTTGTTCGACGGCAGGCCGATGTTCTGGAGGATCTGGTCGACCTCACCCGCCGGGATCACCTCGCGGACGGTGTCCTCGACCTCGGCGAAGACCTGCCGGGCGGTCTCGATGCGCATGCCGACGCGGGTGCGCAGATGCATGGTCATCTGGCTCGCCTCGATCTGCGGGAAGTAGTCCTGGCCGACGAAGACGAACAGCACGCCGGTCATGCCGAGCACGCCGCCGACGGCGCCCACGGTGACGACGCGGTGGCGCAGCACCGCGTGGAGCAGCCCGACATAGCCCCGGTGGAACCGCGCGAAGCCGCGCTCGAACGCGCCGTGGATCCGGCCGGCGAGCCGCAGCGCGGGGGCGCCCACGAGGCCGACGGCCCGGGCGATCCGGCCCCGCCGGGGCGCCGCGAGCTGCGCCGGGTGCGCGTCATGGTGCGCGTCCCGGTCCTTGGCGTGCTTCCGGCGGTATTCCGGCGCCACGATCACGTCGATCAGGAGGGGCACCAGGGTCCGCGACAGCAGGTAGGAGGTCAGCATCGCGAACACGACCGCGAGCGCCTGCGGGGTGAACAGGTATTTCGGCGTGTCGGTGAGCGCGAACACGGCCGTGAAGGCCGCGCAGATCGCGAGCGTCGAGATCAGCGCCGGCTTGGCGATGCCGGCGGCGCCGTGGACCACGCTCTCGCGGAACTCCTCGCCCTCCTCGAACAGCCGGTAGGTGTTCTCGATCGCCACCGTGGCGTCGTCCACCAGGATGCCGACCGCGAGCGCCAGGCCGCCCAGCGTCATCACGTTGATGGTCTCGCCGAGCGCCGCCAGCACGGCGAGCGAGGTCATGACGCAGAGCGGGATCGAGATCAGCACGATGATCGTCGAGCGCCAGGAGCCGAGGAACAGCAGGATGGCGAGGCCGGTCAGGGCCGCCGCGGTCAGCGCCTCGTGGAGCACCCCCTCGATGGCGTTCGAGACGTAGACCGACTGGTCGAAGAGCGGCTTGATCGCCAGCCCCTCGGGCGCGGCGGCGCGGATCGTCGGCATCGCCGCCTTGACGTTGTTGACCACGCTCAGGGTCGAGGCGTTGCCGTTCTTGATGATCTGCATCAGCACGGCCTGCTGGCCGTCGGAACTGACCACGTTGACCTGCGGCGGGCCGCCGTCGCGGACGTAGGCGACGTCGCGCACCAGCACGGGCTGGCCGGCCACCACCTTGATCGGCGCGAGGTTCAGGGTCTCGATCGACGGCGGGGTGCCGTTGAGCTGGACGGGGTACTGCTGCTCGCCGATCTTGGCGAGGCCGGACGGCACGGTCAGGTTCTGGGCCGTCATGGCGTTGGTGACGTCGAGCGGCGTCAGGCCGAGCGCCTGGAGGGCGTTGAGGTCGAGGTCGACCATGATCTGCCGGGGCGCGCCGCCGAAGGGTGACGGCAGGGTCGAGCCCGGGACCTGCGCCAGGGTCTGGCGGATCCGGTACTGGGCGTAGTCGTAGACCTGATTGAGGCTCTCCTTGGCCGAGGTCAGGGCGAGCTGGATCACCGGCACCGAGGAGGCGGAGTAGCGCACGATCACCGGCGGCTGCGTGCCGGGGGGCATCACGGCACGGATCGAGTTGGTCGAGGACACCACCTGGGCGATGGCGAGATTGAGGCTGACGGTGGGTTCGAAGTAGATCCGCTGCACCGCCGTGCCCTGGAGCGTCGTCGACTCCATGCGGCGGATGTTGTTGACGTTGTTGGAGATGCCGTACTCGGCGTAGGTCGTGATGCGCTGTTCCATCTCCGGCGCCGAGAGGCCGGTATAGGTCCAGACCACCACGACGACCGGGATGTCGACGACCGGCAGCACGTCCTTCGGCGCGACGACGATCGCCCCGACGCCGCCGAGCATCATCAGGACCGCGAGCACGTAGGTCGTGATCCGGAACTTGAGCGCGTAGAGGACGAGGCCCATGCGGTCTCCGCCGTCCGGCCCCGGGCCGGCAACTCCGCGTTGTATACCGGCTCACCGGCTAAACCCGGACTGTTTCGCTATCACGTCCGGTCAGGCAAGGGACGGGCCGCGTCGCCGCAGGTTCGGGATGGCGGCGGCCTCGCGCCCGTGCCGGCGTCCGCGAAGACCCGGCACGGCGGGCCGGGCCGCGTCACCTCGGGATGCGGGTGCCGGACGGGGAGAGCGTTCCCGGCGCGCCGTCCCGGGGTCTGCCGGGCGACGGGCCGGCCGGATCAGCGCAGCAGGGCGGACTTGTCGACCTGCAGCGCCCCGGCGATCTCGTCGAGCGCCTTGTGCTCGACCTCGCTGATGCCGTCGATATCGGCCACGTCCGCGCCGATCAGGAACACGTCCTGGCGCTGCTCGATCGGCCGATCCGCGATGGCGCCGACATGGCGCAGGTTCTCCAGCCGCCCGGCCCGGGTCTTGGCCCGGGTGATCGCCTCGTAGAGCTCCTGCTCGACGCGCAGCGTGTCGTAGGATTTCTCGAGGATCGGGTTGGCGCGGATGCCGGTGATCGCCGACTCGATCTCCTCCTCGCCCACGTCGCCATCGGCCACGATGACGTTGGCGGCGGACGAGACCGCGGCCTGCAGGAAGACCGCGTCGCCCGCGTACGACATGATCGTGCGGCCGAACCGAAGGATGGCGTCCTGGAAAATGCTCATGCCGACCTCCCGTCGGGCCTGAGATGGCGGATATTGTGGCGGCGGAGTCAAGATGCGGCCGAGCTTAAGCCCGGGATCGCGGAGGACTAGTCCTCGCGCGGCGGGATCAGGTGGCGGGCTCGTGGCCCGGCCAGTCCCGCCCGAGATGGGCGGCCACGCGGGCCGGATCGTCGCCGACCGCCGCCACGGCGGCCTCGACCTGCTCCACCGGGACCATGAACCGGCGCGCCCAGTAGGCCCGCTCCCAGGCATGGGCGATGTTGACGGCCCGGGGCTCGATCGGGTCCTGCACGCTCTGGTCGGTCATCGGCCTTCCGCATCTGGCGAGGGCCGGGCGGCCCTCCGGCGTGGAGAACGCCGGCCGGGCCCGATCGGGTCCGCGCAGCGAGCGGGGCCCGGTCCGCGGCGAGGACACGCCGCCGTCATCGCGCGCGCAGCGAAGCAAGGACGACCAAGCTCACCGGCCGCCTGTCAGCAGCAGCGGAAGCCCGCGGTGTTGCCGACCCCGAAGCGGGCGTTCTCCCGGTTGCGGAAGAACTCCACCTCGCTCATCGGCGCCTGGTCGGGATGGGTGCGGCGGACATGCTCGGCATAGGCCGCGTAGTCCCCCTGCCCGACCATCAGGCGGGCGCCGTCGCAGACGCACTTGGACAGCGTCCGGATCCGGTCCCGCAGGTTCGACGACGGCAGCATGGGACCTCCTACTCCGCCGGGACCATGTGCGGCTCGGTCTCCAGCGCGGTCCAGCGGTCCGCGCGCCACGCCTTCACGCAGGCGGCGATGCCGAAGCCCGCGATGGCGACGACGAGGCCGATGAACAGGGCCGCCAGCACCGCGTCGATCCGGTCGTTGAGGATGATCTGGCTCATCTGGTCGGCGTTCTTGGCCGGTGCCAGGATCTTGCCCTCGGCGGCGGCGGCCGCGTAGCGCTCGGCGTGGGCCAGGAAGCCGATCTTCGGGTCGGCCGAGAAGATCTTCTGCCAGCCGGCCGTGAGGGTGCAGATGCACAGCCACGCGGTGGGGATGATGGTCACGAACGCGTAGCGCTCGCGCTTCATCTTGAAGATCACCACCGTGCAGAGGGTCAGCGCCACCGCGGCCAGCATCTGGTTCGAGATGCCGAAGAGCGGCCACAGGGTGTTGATGCCGCCCAGCGGGTCGGTCACGCCCTGGTAAAGGAAGTAGCCCCAGGCCCCCACCGAGATGGCGGTCGCCGCGATGCTCGGCCCCCACGACGTGGTGTTCTTGAACGACGGGATCGCCAAGGCGACGAGATCCTGCACCATGAACCGGCAGGCGCGGGTGCCCGCGTCCACCGCCGTGAGGATGAACAGCGCCTCGAACAGGATCGCGAAGTGGTACCAGAAGGCCATCATCGCCTTGCCGCCGATGGCGGACGAGATGATGTGGGCCATGCCGACCGCGAGGGTCGGCGCGCCGCCGGCCCGCGAGATGATCGTGTGCTCGCCGACGTCGGCGGCGGTCTGGGTGATGACCTCCGGCGTCGTGGCGAAGCCGAGCTTGGTCACCGCGGCGGCGGCGGTCTCGGGCGTCGTGCCGACGAGGGCCGCGGGCGAGTTCATGGTGAAGTAGACGCCCGGGTCGATCACGCAGGCCGAGACCAGCGCCATGATCGCCACGAAGGATTCCATCAGCATGCCGCCGTAGCCGATGAAGCGGGCGTCGGACTCGCTGGCGATCAGCTTCGGGGTGGTGCCCGACGAGATCAGGGCGTGGAAGCCCGAGACCGCGCCGCAGGCGATGGTGATGAACAGGAACGGGAACAGGCTGCCCGCCCAGACCGGGCCGGTGCCATCCACGAACTTGGTGACCGCCGGCATCTGCATGTGCGGCGCCACGAAGGCGATGCCGAGCGCGAGGCCCACGATGGTGCCGATCTTGAGGAAGGTCGACAGGTAGTCGCGCGGGGCCAGCAGCAGCCAGACCGGCAGGATCGACGCCACGAAGCCGTAGCCGATCAGCATCCAGCAGAGCTGCGGGCCCGTGAAGGTGAAGGCCGGCCCCCAGACCGGGCTCGCCGCCACCGAGCCGCCGGCGACGATGGCGAGCATCAGCAGGACGAAGCCGAGGATCGAGACCTCGCCGATCTTGCCCGGGCGGATGTAGCGGGAATAGACGCCCATCAGCATGGCGATCGGGATCGTCGACATCACCGTGAAGGTGCCCCAGGGGCTCTCGGCCAGCGCCTTGACGACGATCAGCGCCAGCACGGCGAGCAGGATCACCATGATCAGGAAGGTGCCGAACAGGGCGATGATGCCCGGCACGGTGCCGAGCTCGGCCCGGATCAGCTCGCCGAGCGAGCGGCCGTCCCGGCGCATCGACACGAACAGGACCATGAAGTCCTGCACGGCGCCCGCGAGGACCACGCCGGCCAGGATCCACAGCATGCCGGGCAGGTAGCCCATCTGGGCGGCGAGCACCGGGCCGACCAGCGGGCCCGCGCCCGCGATCGCCGCGAAGTGGTGGCCGAACAGGACGCCGCGGTTGGTGGGCACGTAGTCGAGCCCGTCGTTGTGGCGCACCGCGGGGGTCGCGCGCTTCGGGTCGAGCCGCATCACCTTGTCGGCGATGAACTGGGAATAGTAGCGGTAGGCGATGAGGTAGACGCAGACCGCCGCGACCACGATCCAGAGGGCGTTGATCGTCTCGCCGCGCTGGCTCGCCACGATCGCCAGCGCCGCGGCGCCGAGCGCCCCCACGAGGGCCCAGGGCCCGTGCCTGCCGATCGCCGAACCCATGTCCCACTCCCTGACCGAACGCCTCGCGCGCGGGGCCACGCGCGGGGGGCTCCGGCTGGGACTTCGTGGTCCCGGGCTACACGGGCGGGTTATCCTATTGGTCCGCCGTTGACGCAAGCGATCCGAGCTGTGATGCAGCGTCGGCGGCGGCACGACGCCCAATCTGTCACATCGGGTCCCCCGGCACGGCCCCGACCCCCTTCACGGCCCGGCTGCCGAGCTCCGTCGCCGCCCGCCGTCGGAGATGGAAGGGCGCCGGCGCGGTCGGGCCCGCGAGGAGCGCACGACAATGGCGAAGGTCGCATTCCTGGGTCTCGGCGTGATGGGCGGCCCGATGGCCGGACACCTCGCCAAGAAGGGTGGCCACGACGTCACCGTCTACAACCGCACCACCCCGAAGGCCGAGGCCTGGGTGAAGACCTACGGCGGCGCCCACGCGCCCACGCCCCGGCAGGCCGCCGAGGGCGCCGAGATCGTGTTCGCCTGCGTGGGCAACGACGACGACCTGCGCAGCGTCGTGCTGGGCGACGACGGGGCGCTCGCCGGCATGAAGCCCGGCGCGGTGTTCGTCGATCACACCACGGCCTCCGCCGAGGTCGCCCGGGAGCTCGCCGCGGCGGCCGAGGCCAAGGGGCTCGGCTTCATCGACGCGCCGGTCTCCGGCGGCCAGGCGGGCGCCGAGAACGGCGTGCTCACCGTGATGTGCGGCGGCGACGCGGCGACCTACGCCAAGGTCGAGGGCGCGATCGGGTCCTTCGCCCGCGCCTGCCGGCTGATGGGCCCGGCCGGCGCCGGCCAGCTCACCAAGATGGTCAACCAGATCTGCATCGCCGGCCTCGTCCAGGGCCTGTCGGAGGGCGTCCACTTCGCCAAGCGCGCCGGCCTCGACGTCGAGGCGGTGCTCGACGTGATCTCCAAGGGCGCCGCCGGCTCCTGGCAGATGGAGAACCGCGGCAAGACCATGAATGCGGGCAAGTTCGACTTCGGCTTCGCGGTCGACTGGATGCGCAAGGATCTCGGCATCCTGCTCGACGAGGCCCGCCGCAACGGCGCCAAGCTGCCGGTCTCGGCCCTCGTCGACCAGTTCTACGCCGAGGTGCAGGCCATGGGCGGCAACCGCTGGGACACGTCGAGCCTCGTGGCGCGGCTGGAGCGCTGAGGGCTCTCAGCCTTCGGAGCCCGAGGACCGCGGGCAAGACGGACGCGACAGGCCCTCTCTCCCGCGCGAGAGGGGGCCGCACCGGCCGCGGCGCCGGGCGCGCCGGGCTCGCCCGGCGGGTCGGGCGCTCACCTCAGAACAGCGCCTCGACCTCCGCCGCCTCCGGATCCACCCAGCGCCACGCCTCCCCCATCTGGTGGCGGAACCACGTGACCTGGCGCTTGGCGTAGGCCCGCGTGTCCGCCTGCCCCCGGACGATCGCCGCTTCGAGGCTCATCGCCCCGTCGAGGTGGGCGATCAGGCCCGGCACCCCGTGGGCGCGCATCACCGGCAGCATCGGGTCGAGATCGCGCGCGCGCAGGCGGGCGACCTCGTCCAGCGCCCCCTCGGCGATCATGGTCCGGAAGCGGGCGTCGATCCGGGCCCGCAGCACCGCGCGGTCGGGTGCCAGGAAGATTTTTTGGAGTTTCCATCCGGCGAGCGGACCCGGCACCGGGTCGCCGTAGAAGCTCGCGATCGGGCGGCCGGTCGCGAGAAAAATCTCCAGGGCGCGCATCACCCGCATCCGGTCGCTCGGCCGCAGGCGGGCGGCCCCCTCGGGATCGTGCCGGCCGAGCTCGGCGTGCAACGCCTCGGTCGGGCGGCCCTCGGCCGCGTCCCGCACCTGCTGCCGCACGACGTCGGGCACCGGCGGCAGCTCCGAGAAGCCCTGCTCCAGCGCCCGGAAGTACAGGCCGGTGCCGCCGACGAAGACCGGCAGGCGCCCGCCGAGCGTCGCCAGCAGCGCCGCCGCGTCCCGCGAGAAGTGCCCCGCGGAGTAGTTCACGGCGCCGTCGACGTGGCCGTAGAGCCGGTGGGGCACGCGCGCCTCCTCGTCCGGGTCGGGCCGCGCGGTCAGGCGGCGCAGGTCCGCGTAGACCTGCATGGAATCGGTGTTGATCACCACGCCGCCGTGACGCTCCGCCAGCCGGGCGGCCAGCGCCGACTTGCCCGACGCGGTGGGCCCTGCGATGAGGACCGCGGCCGGGCGCGCCCCGGCCTCCTCCCGGTCTGGCGGCAAGGCGAAACTCCACGATGCTGGTCGCGGTCCTGATAGCAAACCCGGATCGGCCGTCCATCACCGACGCGGTGCTGGCCGAGACGCGCGCCGTGCTGCGGACGGAGCACCAGCCCCGGATCCTGCACGGCGAGGTGGCGGCCGAGCTGCTGGTGCCGGGCGAGCCCGCGGCCGCGGCGTCCCTCACGGAGCGGCTGCGGGCGGCGCTGGCCGGCGAGCCGATCGACCTCGCGGTGCTGCCCGCCGACGCGCACAGGCGCAAGCGCCTGTTCCTGGCCGACATGGATTCCACCATGATCGAGCAGGAATGCATCGACGAGCTCGCCGGGACGCTCGGCCTCAAGGACCACGTGGCGGCGATCACCGAGCGGGCAATGCGGGGCGAGATCGCCTTCGAGCCGGCCCTGCGCGAGCGCGTCGCGCTCCTGAAGGACATCCCGGTCGGCGCGGTCGACGGGCTGATCGCCGAGCACCTGACTCTGACCCCGGGCGGCGGCACGCTGGTGCGGACGATGCGGGCGCACGGCGCCCATACCTGCCTGGTCTCCGGAGGCTTCACGCTGTTCACCGGCCCGATCGCCGCGATGATCGGCTTCGACGAGCACCGGTCCAACGTGCTGGGCGTGGCGGACGGGCGGCTCACCGGCCTGGTGGAGGACCCGATCGTCGGGAAGGCCGAGAAGCGCGCGACGCTGATCGCGCTGCGCGGGCAGCTGGGCCTCGGCGCCGCCGAGACCCTCGCGGTCGGCGACGGCGCCAACGACCTCGACATGCTGGGCGAGGCCGGCCTCGGGGTGGCGTTCCGGGCCAAGCCCGCGGTCGCGGCCGCGGCGCGGGTCCGGGTCGAGCACGGCGACCTCACCGCGCTCCTGTACCTGCAGGGCTACGCGGCGGCGGAGTTCGTGGGGTGAGGCTCAGTGGAGGGTGCGGGTCAGGGTGATGACCGCGCCGAGCACGGCGAGCGTCTGAAAGCCGATCGCGCCGACGAGCCAGCGCACCGTCTCGACCTTCGCGGAGGCGATCGCGCCCTTCACGGCCTCGATGTCGGCCTTGGTCTCAAGGCGCAGACTGTCGATGTCGGCTTTTGTGGATAGGCGGAGGGCTTCGATATCCGACTTGGTCGACTGACGAAGACTGTCAGAATCCGCCTTGGTCGAGATGCGAAGCCCCTCGATATCCGCCTGGGTCGTGAGTCGCAGTGCCTCGATGTCGCCGCGGGTCTGTATCTTGAGGGCTTCGATATCGCCGCGGACGATCTGCAGTTCGGCCTGCACGTCGCGAATGTCGGCTTTGGTTGCAAGATTCCCGTCGAAGACGTCCACCAGCGCGTCGGCCAGGCCCTCCGCCTGCTCGGGCGACAGCTTCGCCTTCTCCCGCAGGACGCGGGCGAATTTCAGGGTGTCGAACGCAACGGCCGTCATGGGTCCGAACTCGCCCGAGCCGCACCGACTCGCGGCCCCAGTGTGCCGTGCCGCCGCGTAGCGTCAATGTGGGACCCCTGAACGCGCGAGGGCCGCCGCCCCCCGCGGAGCGACGGCCCTCGGCAACGCGGATGAGGCCGCTCAGTCGAGGCCGACGGCCACGAAGCGCACGTCGCCGGTGGCGCCCGCCACCAGCAGCAGCACCGACTTGCGCCCGTCCTTCTTGAGGGCGTCGATCCGCTTGGTCACCTCCGCGGGGGTGCTGACCGACTCCTGGCCGACCTCGACGATCACCTCGCCGGGCTGGATCCGCTTGTCGGCGGCGGTCGAGTTCGGGTCGACCCGAGTGACGACCACGCCCTTCACGGTGTCCTTGATGGAGTACTTCTTGCGCAGCTCGTCGGTCATGCCGGAGAGGTTGAGGCCCAGCGCCTGCCGGGTCGCGCTCTCGGGCTCCGGCTGACGCAGGTTGGCGAGCTGCGGCTTGTCGCCGTCCTCCAGGCGGCCGAGGGTGACGGGCTTCGTCACCTCCTCGCCCTTGCGCATGACGACCACGTCGACCTTCTGGCCCACCGGCGTCGAGGCGACGATGCGCGGGAGGTCGCCCGAGGCCTTCACCGGCGCGCCGTTGAACTTCAGGATCACGTCGCCGACCTCGATCCCGGCGGTCTTGGCCGGTCCCTTCTCGTCGACGCCGGCCACCAGGGCGCCTCGCGCGCCGCCCTTGAGGTTGAGCGCCTCGGCGGTGGTGTCGTCGACGTTCTGGATGCGCACGCCGAGCCAGCCGCGGCGGACCTCGCCGAAGTCGCGGAGCTGGTCGATCACGGGCTTGGCCGTGCCCGACGGGACCGCGAAGCCGATGCCCACCGAGCCGCCGGTCGGCGACAGGATCGCCGTGTTGATGCCGATCACCTCGCCGTCCATGTTGAACAGCGGGCCGCCGGAATTGCCCTTGTTGATGGCCGCGTCGGTCTGGATGTAGTTGTCGTAGGGTCCGGACTCGATGTTCCGGCCCCGCGCCGAGACAATGCCGGCCGAGACCGAGCCGCCGAGCCCGAACGGGTTGCCGATGGCGATGACCCAGTCGCCGGGCCGCATCTTGTCGGAATCGCCGAACGGCACGGCCTTCAGCGTGCGGTCGGCCGGGGGCTTCACCCGCAGGACGGCGAGGTCGATCTTCGAATCCTTGCCGACGATCTCGGCCTTCAGCTTCGTGCCGTCGTGCAGGATGACCTGGATGTCGTTGGCGTCGCCGATGACGTGGTTGTTCGTCACCACGAGGCCGGCGGAATCGATGATGAAGCCGGAGCCGAGGGAGTTCGACTTGCGCTGCTGACGCGGCCCGTCGCCGTCACCGCCGCCACCGCCGCCGCGGCCGCCGCGCCGGTTGAAGAACTCCTCGAACAGGTCCTCGAACGGGGTGCCCGGGGGCACCTGCGGCCCGGCACGGCCGGCGCGGGCCTCGACGGTGGTGGACGCGGAGATGTTCACCACCGCGTCGGTGACCTGCTCGGCGAGATCGGCGAGGGAGGCCGGCCCCTTGGCGAAGGCCGGCACCGGCAGGGCGGTCGCGGCCACGGAGACGGTGACCGAGGCGCCGATCAGGATCGAGGCCATCACCGCGCGGGCGCGGGAGCGGGGCCGCGCCGGGGCGCGGTCGAACGGCGCCTCGGGGGCGCTCGCGACGGGGTGCATGGTCGACCTCTTCATGAACGCGTTTCCGGTCCCGCGGGCCTCGACCGATGGCCGATCGCCCGCGGGTTGTCCTGCACGGTAATCCCCGGGCGCCGGGGCGCCAACGGGCCCCCTCAGCGCGCCGTCCCCGCCGTGGAGCCGGTCGTCGAGCCCGTGGTAGCGCTCGGATCGGCCGGCCCGCGCGGCCCGCGGGCGGCCGGGGCGGGTGCCCGGCCCTGCGGATCGCTGAAGAAGCGGAAGAAGTCCGTGTTCGGGCTGATCACCAGGCGGGTATCGGATCCCTTCAGCCCGCTCTCGTAGGCCTGCATCGAGCGGTAGAAGCTGAAGAAATCCGCGTCCTTCCCGAACGCGTCCGCGAGGATGCGGTTCTTGTCCGCGTCACCCTGTCCACGCAGCTGCTCGGATTTCTGCGTCGCCTCGGCCAGGATGACCGTGACCTCGCGGTCGGCCTTGGCGCGGATCGTGGCGGCGATCTGGTCACCGTTGGCGCGGATGTCGGCGGCCTCGCGCTCGCGCTCGGTCTTCATCCGCCGGTAGACAGCGGCCGAGTTCTGCGCGGGCAGGTCGACGCGGGTCATGCGCAGGTCGACGATCTCGATGCCGAGCGCCTTGGCCTGCCGGTTCACGTCCTCCTGGATCTGGTGCATCAGCTGCCCGCGATCGGTCTTCACGATCGCGTCGCGGGTCGAGCGGGCGAGCACGTTGCGCAGGCCGGAATTGGTGAAGCTCGCGAGCCGCTGGTTGGCCAGCCCGATATTGCCCACCGCCTGGTAGAAGCGCAGCGGATCGACGATCCGGTAGCGGGCGAAGGCGTCCACCTCCAGGTTCTGCCGGTCGGCGGTGAGCACCGTCTGGACTGGCAGGTCGAGGTCGAGCACGCGCTTGTCGAAGACGACCACGTTCTCCATGAACGGGATCTTGAAGTACAGGCCGGGCTTGTCCTCGCCGGTGGCGTTGAGGACGGCCCGGACGCGGCCGAACTGCAGGACGAGCGCCTGCTGCATCTGGCCGACGGTGAAGATCGAGGCGTAGAGGCCGATCGCGACGATGGCCGCGACCACGATCAGGCCGGTGCGGAGAGCCTGTTTCATCGGGCAGCTCCCGTCTGGGTCTGGGCGCGGGCGCCGAACTCGGAGAGCGGCAGCACCGGCAGCACGCCGGCCGCGGTGGCACCGCCGGACTGCGTCCCGTTCTGGTCGATGATCACCTTGTTCACGGAGCCCAGGACCTTCTCCATCGTCTCCAGGAAGATCCGCTCGCGGCTGATCGCCGGGGCGGCCTTGTAGGAGGCGTAGACCTCGCTGAAGCGCGCGGCCTGGCCGGTGGCGTCGGCGGTCGCCTTCGTCCGGTAGGCCTCGGCCTGCTGGACGATCTGGGACGCCTTACCGCGGGCCTGCGGCACCTCGCGGCTGGCGTAGGTCTTGGCCTCGTTCTGCGCCGTGTCGGCGTCCTGCTGGGCCGCGTTCACGTCGATGAAGGCGGGGCGCACTTCCGGCGGCGGGTTGACCGAGACGAGCTGCACCACCTCGATGCGCACGCCGGCGCCGTACTCGTCGAGCGCCTTCTGGACCATCTCCTTCACCTCCTGGGCGATGCTCGACTGCTCGTTGGTGAGGATCGCCTGGATGTTGCGGCGGCCGATCACCTCGCGCATCGCGCTCTCGGAGATCGCCTTGATGGTGCCCTCCGGATTCTGGAGGTTGAACACGAAGTCGGAGGCCTTCAGCGGGTTGACCCGCCACTGCACCTCGAAGTCGAGATCGACGATGTTCTCGTCGCCGGTGAGCATCAGGCTCTCGTCCGGCACGTCGCGGTTGCGGCCCTGCCCGTTCGGGCCGGCGCGGAAGCCGATCTGGATCGAGTTCTGGGAGCCGACATCCGGCTTCACCACCCCGCCGATCGGATAGGGGAAGTTGTAGCGCAGGCCCTCGCCCTTGGTGCCGACGTAGCGACCGAAGATGGTCTCGATGCCGACCTGACGGGGGTAGACGGTGTAGAAGCCGGTCGCGAGCCAGATGGCGACGGCCAGGACGGCGATCACCGCCGCGCTGCGGCCGCCGCCGACGCCGGTCGAGCCGCCGCCGCCGTAACCGCCGCCCGAACCGCCACCGCCGCCCGGGATCAGACCGCGCAGGCGGTCCTGCCCGCGCCGGAGCAGGTCCTCGAGGTTCGGCGGCGTCTTGCCACCGCCGCCGCCGCTGCCGCCACCCCAGGGACCACCGCCGTTACCGCCGGGCCGGCCCCAGGGCCCCCCGCCGCCGCTCTGATTGCTCCAAGGCATCCTAGCCGTCGTCTCCTGCCTGTCCGCGCCCGGCCCACGTCCCGACCGGCGCCCCCTGCCTGAACGGCCACGCTCGCCCGCCTAGTCCCGACCATCCGGACCGATCGCACCGCGACCGCTCCCGGCTGGAGGCCTCGAGGGCCCGCACGCGCATCTTCCCGCAGGATGTGCAGGCCCGGCGTGAGCGCGCGCACCCGACAGGCACCTGCGGGCGCACGCCCCGTGCTGTCAAGGCTGGCAGGTGGGCATGCGCGGCGCGGAACGCAAATGCGGCGGCGCGCCTCAGCGTGCGCGCTCCCAGTCGACGAAGGCGAAGGCGTGCTCGTCCCGCGGGCCCGCCGGGTGCGCCTCGCGGAACGTCTCCCGGAAGCGGGCGCGGTCGAAGGCGGGGAATCGCACGTCGCCGGCGGGCTCGGCCTCGACCTCGGTGAGGTGGAGCCGGTCGGCGTGCGGGAGCGCGAGCGCGTAGATCTCGGCGCCGCCGACCACCATCAGCTCCGCCCCGGCGGCGGCCAGCGCGGAGTCCCAGTCGTGGACGGTCTCGACCCCCTCGGCGCGGAAGCCCGTGTCCCGGGTCAGCACCAGGGTGCGGCGCCCCGGCAGGGGCCGGCCGATCGAATCCCAGGTGCGCCGGCCCATCAGCATCGGCTTGCCCATGGTCAGGGCCTTGAAGCGCTTGAGATCGCTGGAGAGATGCCAGGCGAGCCCGTTGTCGCGGCCGATCACGCCGTTGCGGGCGACGGCGGCGACCAGGGAAACGATCGGGCTCATACCGCCACCGGGGCCGCGATGGCGGGATGCGGGTCGTAGTTCTCGATGGCGATGTCCTCGAACCGGAAGGCGAAGAGGTCGCGCACCTCCGGGTTGAGCCGCAGGTGCGGCAGCGGGCGCGGCTCCCGGGCCAGGAGGGTGCGGGTCTGCTCCAAGTGGTTCCTGTAGAGGTGCGCGTCGCCGAAGGTGTGGACGAAGTCGCCGACCCCGAGGCCGGCCACCTGGGCGATCATGTGGGTCAGGAGCGCGTAGCTCGCGATGTTGAACGGCACGCCCAGGAAGGCGTCCGCCGAGCGCTGGTAGAGCTGGCAGGAGAGCCGCCCCTCGCTGACGTAGAACTGGAACAGGCAGTGGCAGGGCGCGAGGGCCATCCGGTCGAGGTCGGCCGGGTTCCAGGCCGACACGATCAGGCGGCGGGAATCGGGGTTGCGCCGGATCTCGTCGAGCACCCCGGCGATCTGGTCGACAGTGCCGCCGCCGGGCCTCTCCCAGGAGCGCCACTGCTTGCCGTAGACCGGGCCGAGATCGCCGCGCTCGTCCGCCCACTCGTCCCAGATCGTCACGCCGTTCGCCTTCAGCGCCGCCACGTTGGTGTCGCCCGCCAGGAACCAGAGCAGCTCGTGGATGATCGAGCGCAGGTGCAGCCGCTTCGTGGTGACCAGCGGGAAGCCCGCCGACAGGTCGAAGCGCATCTGGTGGCCGAACACCGAGAGCGTGCCGGTGCCGGTGCGGTCGTCCTTGGCGACGCCCGCGTCGAGGATCCGCCGGAGCAGGTCGTGATAAGCGTCCATCGCCCATTCCTGCGCGCCGGCGCGCCGGCCGGCAAGCGCGCCGCCGCCATATGTCCACCGCCGTCGCGCGGGAGCCGCTCCGGCGCAGGCCTGCGCGCGGCGCCCTGTCGGCCAGGCCGGCCTCGGACAGGCCCTCAGACCAGCCCTCAGACCGGCCAGAGCAGGTAGGTCACCAGGGCGAGGTTCGACCAGCCGTGCAGGGCGATGCCGGGCCAGAGCCGGCCGGTGCGCCAGCGCAGCCAGCCCAGCGCCAGGGCGAGGGGCAGCAGCGAGACCGGCCGGGCGAGCCCCCAGGACGAGATGTGGGCGGCGGCGAAGATGAGCGCGGTGACCAGGATCGCCCCCGCGGGTCCGACGGCCGCCCGGGCGCGGGCGAAGGCCTCGCCGCGCAGCAGCAGTTCCTCGGCCACCGGCGCCAGGATCGCCAGATAGGCGAGCCAGGCCGCGACCGCCGCCTGGCTCATGAACGGCGACAGCCGCACGTGCTGGCCGAAGCTCGCGCCGAACAGCTCCGCCGTGCCGGTGACCCAGGCGATGTGCAGCACCGGCCAGACCAGCAGGAGGCCCAGCAGCGCGACCGGCCGCATGCCGTTCGGCCGCTCGCGGTCGAGGGCGAGGCGGCGGCGCCAACCGGCCCGGTCGTGCCACCACGCGCCGCCGAGCACCAGGGCGGCGAGGTAGACCTGGCGCAGGGCGTCGATCGCGAAGGCCCGGTGGGCGAGTTCCACCGCGCCCAGGAACGGGCGCCGCTCGGGGGGCAGGAACGGGTCGATCCCGCTCCAGAGGTCGAAGCCGACGCGCACCGTGGCGAGGGACAGGAGGCTCGCCGCGCCGAGATAGACGACCACGAGGGCGACCAGGGCGCCGAGCCGCCACATCGCGCCCCAGGCGCGCTCGAGCGGGCCCCGCGCACCGGGGACGGCGGCGCGCGACTGCGCACTTCCGGCAACAGCCTCCCCCGGAGGCTCCAAATGAGGCGGCGGCGCGACACGATCGGGCTTCAAAACCGGACCGATCCCCTCTATATCTCGGGAGCCGGTCGCGAGGCCGGCTATGGCGATAAACGTTCTTCGCAATAAACCTATCGGACCCGGGGGCGGTACCCGGCGCCTCCACCCGAGCCCAGGACATGCTGCCGCAAGGGGCGTGATCGGAACCGGGGCTTCGGCGGGGGCGAAATAGGATCGACGAGGGCGTAAAGGTTGAGCTTTCGCTCGGCATGGTTCCGCCGTTATCGGGCCTTTGCAATAGTTGCCAACGACAACTTTGCTCCGGTGGCGGTGGCCGCGTAAGCGGTCCCCAATATCGACCTGAAGTCCTAGCGGGTAGCTCCGCATAGGCGGGGTTCGGAGGCGCCTGGCAACAGAAGCCTCCACTTCAGTCCTCGGTCCGGCCATCCGCGGCGGGGCGCCGGGCAGACCGGGCGAGAGCGCGACCGCAGATGGCAGACGACCTGATCCGCTACGACCTCCTGGTACAGGACGCCCTGCGCGGCGTGGTGCGCAAGGTCCTGACCGACGCGGCCCGCGAGGGGCTGATGGGCGAGCATCATTTCTACGTCTCGTTCCGGACGGAGGCCCCCGGCGTGCGGATGTCGCAGGCCCTGCGCGAGAAGTACCCGCAGGACATGACGATCGTCCTGCAGCACCAGTTCTGGGACCTCAACGTCACCGAGCACGCCTTCGAGGTCGGCCTGTCCTTCTCGGGCGTGCCGGAGCGCCTGCTGGTGCCGTTCGACGCCCTGTCGGGCTTCTTCGACCCCTCCGTGCAGTTCGGCCTGAAGTTCGACCTCAGCGAGGCCGGCGAGACCCCCGAGGAGGCCAACGCCGCCCCGGCCAAGCCCGGTCCCCGCGGCGCCGGCTCGGAACCCGGCGAGGTGCGGCCCAAGAGCGCCGGTCTCGCGACGATCGGCGCGGGCGCGCCGAAGGGGCTGCCCGCGCCCGCCGCCCCGGGCGAGAAGGACGCCGGCAAGACCGACGACAAGGCCCCCCGCCCCGCCGCCAAGAAGGAGGGTGAGGAGGGCAGCGCCGAGGTCGTGAGCCTGGACGCCTTCCGCAAGAAGAGCTGAGATCGCCCCTGGCCGACTCGGTCACGACCTTCAGCTGCGAGATCCGTCAGGCTCAGGCGCGGTGAGGCGAGGCGATGGGAACGCGCTCAAATCGAAGCTCGGGGCATGCCCGATAGCAGGCCTCGACCGAACGTTGCCCAGACGATCGCCCAGGGAGCTTCACACAGTCGCGGCAGGCATTTCGGACCGCGCCGGCGCCAGTCGTGCCCCAGATCGACGATCAGGGGCTCATAAGTTTGACGAACGCGGCGCCCGCGCCGAAGAATGCGGCCGCTGCTGCCATGCCGGCAAAACCGATGGAGAGCGGGGCCAGGACACGGTCTCGACCGAGCTTGAGCGTCTCGGCGTGCAGCTTCGCCGCCTCGGCCTGAAGCTTGGTCTGCTCGTCGATCAGCTTCCGCTGCTCGGCCACGAACTTTTCCGTCTCCGCATTGGACCGCAGGACGCGGGCGACCTGCTCGGCATAATCCAGCGTCGCGGGCGCAACGGTGTCGACCATCGCGGTTCGTGCCCGATCTCAGCCAGCGCGACTCTGCTGACCCGTTCCGGCAATGTGAGAACGCACGGGGAACTCGTCAACCCGCTCACGCTCGCCGCTCGGCCTCCATGCGCAAGCCGTGCTCCGGCCGGAGCGTCACCCGGTGGAGCGGCGTGACCGGCGGGTGATCCGCCGGCAGCCGGAAGCGCACCGCCCGGACCACGTGGGCCAGCACGATCACCGCCTCCTGGATCGAGAAGCTCTGGCCGATGCAGACCCGCGGCCCCGCCCCGAACGGCAGGTAGGCGAAGCGCGGGATCGCGTCCCGGTTCTCGGGCAGGAACCGCTCCGGCACGAAGGCCTCCGGGTCGTCCCAGAGCAGCTGGTGGCGGTGGAGCACCCAGGGCGCCACCATCACCAGCGAGCCCCGCGGCACCTTGATCCGGCCGAGCCGGTCGTCGCGGACCGCCTGCCGGCTGAGGAACGGGACCGGCGGGAACAGCCGCATCGCCTCCTCGATCACCGCCCGGGTGAAGGGCAGGCGCTCGACGGCGAAATCCCCCGGCCCGGCCGCGTCGACCTCGGCCTCGACCCGCGCCTGCGCGGCGGGATCCTGCGACAGGCAGTAGAGCGCCCAGGTCAGGGAGTTGGCCGTGGTCTCGTGGCCGGCGGCGATGAAGGTGACGATGTTGGCCTTCACGGCGAGGTCCGAGAGCCCGTTGCCGGTCTCGGGATCCTGCGCGGCGAGCAGCAGCGTCAGCAGGTCCCGCGGCGCCTCGCCCCCCGTCATCAGCGCCTTGCGCCGTGCGATCAGTTCGTCGACCACCTCGGCGAAGAAGCGCCCCGCGGGCCGCGCCCGCAACCGGCCGATCCGCGGCACGAAATCGGGCACGCCGAACACGTCGAGGGGGTCGATCGGCCCGACGGCCTCGAGGAAGCGCGTGATCGCGCGGCCCAGCGCGTCGGGATCGCTCGGCAAACCTTGCGTGAAGATCGTCCGCTCCAGCACGTCGAGGGTGACGCGGGTCATCTCCAGGGCGACGTCGACCCGCTTGCCGTCGCGGCGGACGAGGCGGCGGCCGAGCCGCGCCCCGGCGGCGTTCATCGCGTCGGAGAAGCCCTGGACCGTGCGGGCGTTGAAGATCGGCGCCAGCGTCCGGCGCTGGAGCCGCCACTCGTCGCCCTCGGCACTGAGCAGGCCGTTGCCGAGCCCCGGGGCCAGCACGCGGCGCTGGAGGTCGTCCTTGCGGTAGCCGTCGGGGTTCTCGATGAGCAGGTAGCGGATCAGCGCCGGGTCGCTCACCAGGGTGATCCGGCCCATCGCGCCCTCGGCCGCCACGACCGGCAGCTTGAAATGCGCGTCCATCCAGGTGGTGATCGGGTTCTTGCGCGCCGCCCGCAGGAACTCGAACAGGCCGAGCGGCTCCTTCAGCGGCGGCGGCACGACGGGGCGGAACCGGGTGCCGGCCATCGGTTCGGAGAGATCGATCGTGGCGCTCATCGGCTCCTTGTCCGGCGGGAACAGAGCCCCGCCCTTGTCGGCGCGCCGGGGAAAACCGGCATCGCGATTCACCCGCGCCTCATTTAAGTAGGCACCGCACTGCACCAGACGTAGAGGCCACGATGTCGCCCACCGAGACCGCCACCCGCACCGAGTCCGACACCTTCGGTCCGATCGAGGTCCCGGCGCATCGCTACTGGGGCGCGCAGACGCAGCGCTCGATCCAGAACTTCAAGATCGGCACCGACCGGATGCCGGCGCCGCTCGTCCACGCACTCGGCGTCGTGAAGCAGGCCGCCGCCCTGGTGAACAAGGATCTCGGCGCCCTCGACCCGAAGCTCGCCGACGCCATCGCGGCCTCGGCCGCCGAGGTCGTTGAGGGCCGCTACGACGACGAGTTCCCGCTCGTCATCTACCAGACCGGCTCGGGCACGCAGTCGAACATGAACGCCAACGAGGTGATCGCCAGCCTCGCCAACGAGCGCCTGGGCGGCCAGCGCGGCGGCAAGTCGCCGGTCCACCCGAACGACCATTGCAACCGCGGCCAGTCCTCCAACGACACCTTCCCGACGGCCATGCACATCGCGGTGGCCCGCGAGATCCAGGGTCGCCTGCTGCCGGCGCTCTCCCACCTGCACGCTGCCCTCGACGCCAAGGCCAAGGCCTTCGACGCGATCGTCAAGATCGGGCGCACCCACCTGCAGGACGCGACGCCGGTCTCCCTCGGCCAGGAATTCTCCGGCTACGTCGCGCAGGTCGCCCTCGGCGGCTCGCGGGTCGCCGCGACCCTGCCGGGGGTGCTGGCGCTCGCCCAGGGCGGCACGGCGGTCGGCACCGGCCTCAACGCCCATCCGGAATTCGCCGAGCGCTTCGCCGCCAAGGTCGCCGAGCTGACCGGCCTACCCTTCACGTCGGCCGAGAACAAGTTCGAGGCGCTCGCGACCCACGACGCCCTGGTATTCACGCAGGGCGCCCTCTCGGCGCTCGCCGCCGGCCTGTTCAAGATCGCCCAGGACATCCGCTTCCTCGGCTCGGGCCCGCGCTCCGGCCTCGGCGAGCTGTCGCTCCCCGAGAACGAGCCCGGCTCGTCGATCATGCCCGGCAAGGTCAACCCGACCCAGTGCGAGGCCCTGACGATGGTCTGCGCCCAGGTGATCGGCAACGGCACCACGGTGAGCTTCGCCGGCTCCCAGGGCAATTTCGAGCTCAACGTGTTCAAGCCGGTGATCGCCAACGCGGTGCTGCAGTCGATCCGCCTGCTCGCCGACGCGGCGGTGAGCTTCACCGACAACTGCGTCGTCGGCATCAAGGCCAACGAGGACAAGATCGCCGACCTGATGAGCCGGTCGCTCATGCTGGTCACCGCGCTCGCCCCCTCGATCGGCTACGACAAGGCCGCCGAGATCGCCAAGACCGCGCACAAGAACGGCACGACCCTCAAGGAGGAAGCCCTGCGCCTCGGCTACGTGACCGAGGCGGAGTTCGAGCGCGTGGTCCGGCCGGAGACCATGCTGGCCCCCAGCGCCGATTAGTTTCTTGGGTATTTGGCCGGCGCGGGTGTCCTGCGCCGGCCGCCATTGCCGGGAGGCGATCCATGGCCGAGATCATCAACCTGCGTCAGGTCCGCAAGGCGAAGGCCCGCGCCGAGGCCGACACGAAGGCCGAGGCCAACCGGATCGCCTTCGGGCAGCCGAAGAAGGCCAGGACCCTCCAGCAGCGCCGCAAGGCCCTGGAGACCGAGCGGCACGAGGGCCACCGCCTGGAGCGGGGCGAGCCCGATCCGGCGGACTGAGAGCAGATCCGGATGCAGCAGCCCCACCGTCCTCGCGAGCGGAGCGAAGCGATCCAGTCGCGCCACGCCGACCAGGGTCGCGCTGCCCTGGATCGCTTCGCTCCGCTCGCGAGGACGGGACGCGCAGCCGCCTCGCCATGAGCCCGGGCATCACCAAGCGCTCCGTGATGATCGCCGGCCACCGGACCAGCGTGTCCCTGGAGGACCCGTTCTGGGCGGCCCTGCGGGCGATCGCGGAGGCGCGGGGCCAGTCGGTCCAGGCCCTCATCGGGCACATCGACGCCGGCCGCGACGGCCAGAACCTGTCCTCGGCGATCCGCGTGTTCGTGCTGGAGGCCGTCCGCGCGATGCCGGAAACGTGAGCGCCGCGCGCCCTGGCCGCTCTCCCGATCCTGAATAGGTGTCTGACGATCGCGTGACAAATCCACGCACGAAGGAGACCCCATGGCCAGTAGAGAGCCGCTGCTCAAGACCATCCCGATCGCGGAGCTGCGCCCGACGCAGATGACCGTGGGCTACCGGGAAGTGGCGGAGAAGCGGCGGCGCTGGCGGGAGTACGACGGCGAGAAGAAGAAGGAATTCCTCGGCGCCCACATGATCCCGACGCTGCTCGGGCCGAAGAAGCGCCACTACATCATCGATCACCACCACCTGTCCCGCGCCCTGCACGAGGAGGGCGTCGAGAACGTGCTCGTCACCGTGGTGGCCGACCTGCACTACCTCGACAAAGACGCGTTCTGGACGGTCTGCGACCACAAATCCTGGACCCACCCCTACGACGCCGACGGCGTGCGCCAGCACTTCGACGACATCCCGAAATCCGTCGACGCCCTGGTGGACGACCCCTATCGCAGCCTCGCCGGCGAGTTGCGCCGGGCCGGCGGCTTCGCGAAGGACACGACGCCGTTCAGCGAGTTTCTCTGGGCCGACTTCCTGCGGCGGAACATCAAGGAGAAGCGGATCGAGAACGACTTCTCCTCGGCCCTGGAGCGGGCGATGTCGCTGGCCAAGTCCAAGGACGCCGACTACCTGCCCGGCTGGTGCGGGCCGGTGACCCGCCACGTCCGCTGAGACCCGCAGACGGTCCCGGCGCCGCCTAGATGCCCCAGTAGGGCGCCGCGTCGTAGTAGCGGTGGATCTGCTCCTCCCAGGCGCCGTCAGCGGCCGGATCGGTGCCCTCGGGGGTGCGGGCCGGGGCGGCGCGCAGCTGCGCCTCGGTGATGTCGACCACGTAGGCGTCCTGCTGCGGCTCGAACCGCAGCACCGACCAGGGCAGCGTGTAGAAGTCCTCGCCGAGGCCCAGGAACCCGCCGAAGCTCATCACCGCGTAGGCGACCCGACCCGAGACCTTGTCGAGCATCAGCCGCTCGATCCGTCCGACCCGTGTCCCGTCGGGCCGGCGGACATCCGTCCCGATGACCCGATCGCTGGCGATCAGGCGGCGGGGCTCCCGGCCGGCCGGGTTCGCCGTGCCGGGCTGACCGGTGTCCGTTCCCGTTCCCGTGGCCGTCATCGCCGCCTCCCGACCGTTTCCGCGCGACGCGCGCCGTCTGCCCGAAAAACGCCCCGCCCCTGGGCCACGTTCCGGCGGGCGCCCGCGCCCGCCCTCTCCAGCCGGACGAACAGCCCCCGCATGCCGATGCCGCGTTTCGCCCAGAGCCTCGCGCTCGCCGCCCTGCTCCTGCCCGCCGCCGCGCAGGCCCAGGATCGCGGCAGCGTCAATCCGAAGCCGCTGCCGCCCCTGGAGCATCCGGACGCGCCCTCGACGCCCGCCAAGGCGCTGTTCGGGCGGGTCACCAAGGCGTCCTCCGGTCCGGCCCACATCTACGGCTTCTACGCCAAGGGCTGCTTCGCCGGCGGCGAGGCGCTGCCGCTCGACGGGCCGAACTGGCAGGTCATGCGCCCGTCCCGCAACCGGATGTGGGGCACGCCCTACCTCGTCGACTTCATCGAGCGGCTGTCGCAGAAGGCCGCCCGGGTCGGCTGGCCCGGCCTCCTCGTGGGCGACATGGCCCAGCCCCGCGGCGGCCCGATGATCACCGGCCACGCCTCGCACCAGATCGGCATCGACGCCGACGTCTGGCTGACGCCGATGCCCGACCACCGCATGAGCCGGGCGGAGCGCGAGGAGACCTCGGCCACCGACATGGTCCGCCGCGACCGCCTCGACATCGATCCCCAGGTCTGGACGCCCACGCACCTGCAGCTGATCAAGATCACCGCCGAGCAGCCGGAGGTGGAGCGCATCTTCGTCAACGCGGCGATCAAGAAGGCCCTCTGCCGCGACGCCGCGGGCAGCCGCTGGATGTCCAAGGTCCGCCCGATGTACGGGCACAATTACCACTACCATATCCGGCTTTCCTGCCCGGCCGGCCAGGAGGATTGCCAGCCCCAGGGCGCGCCGCCGCCGGGCGACGGCTGCGACGACCTCAGCTACTGGTTCTCGGACGCGGTGCTCCACCCGAAGCCCCCGAAGACGCCGCCGAAGGCCAAGCCCGCCATGACCATGGCGGCGCTGCCCGCCGCCTGCCGGGCGGTGCTGAAGGCGCCGTAGGCCGGGCCCCCGGGGATGGTCGCCGCTCAGGGCGCGGCCGCCTCCGCGTAGGGCGTGCCGGCCAGCGCCGCCGCGAGGCCGGCCGTCCCCCGGTCGATGACCGCCAGGAAGGCGGCATTCGCCGCCTCCGTCCGCCGCGTCGCCCGGAAGGTCCGGTGCGCCCGGAGGAAGGCCACGCTCCAGGTCGCCAGCAACAGGCCGGCCGCCAGGTCGGCGTCGGGATCCTCCGGCCCGCGCCCGATGGATTCGGCGAGCGCGACCCGCACCACGCCCGCGAGTTCGTCCCGGATCGCCCGGGCCCGGGCCTTGAGCGTCTCGCTCCCGGCCGCCGTCGCGACGAAGGCGCCGCTGCGCGCCGAGAATTCCACGACCGGGTTCCGGCCCGTCACCAGCCGGTGCGCCAGCTGGCGGAGCGTCTCGACCGGCGCGACCCGGGGATCGCGCTGCCGCAGGGTCTCGCGCAGGAGTGCGCGCCCCTCCTCGTCGCGGTCGTAGAACATGTCCTCCTTGCGGGGGGAAATGGTTGAACACGGTCATCCGGCCGACATCGGCAGCCGCCGCGATCTCATCCACCGTCACGGCGTCGAAGCCGCGCTCCAGGAACAGCCGCGTGGCGGCGTCGGAGATGGCCTGCCGGGTGGCGAGGCGCTTGCGGGACCGGCGGTCGGGAGGCGTTGACATGCGCCGCCTCATACCACATCCATTCATGGACTGAGTATAGAAATCGATTAAGTCCATGGATGAGCCTGTCGACGTCGTCGTGGTTGGAGCCGGTCCGGTCGGGCTCCTCACAGCCATCGAGCTGACCCTCGGGGGCGCGCGCGTCCGGGTGCTGGAGCGCCTCACCGAGCCGAGCACCACCATCAAGGCGCTGGGGCTCGGCCCCCTGGGCGTCGAGGCGCTGCAGCGGCGGGGGATGGGCGCGGCGATCGAGGCCGCCGAGGCGCGGAGCCTCGCGGCGATGGACCGCCTGCCGGGTCAGGTCGGCGGCGGCCCGCGCGGGGCGCAGTTCAGCGGCCATTTCGGCTTCCTGTTCATCCGCCGCGGCCCGCAGGCGGAGCCGGACCGGCGCATGCGCGCGGTCGATCAGCAGAGCCTCGAAGCCATGCTGCTCGACCGCGCCGCGGCGCTCGGGATCGACCTGCGCCGCGGTTGCACGCTCACGGGCTTCACGGAGGCGGCCGACAGGGTCGAGGTGGCCTGGACCGCGCCGACGGGCGACGCGCGCGTCCGCTGCGCCTATCTCGTCGGCTGCGACGGCGGCCGCAGCGCGGTCCGCAAGATGGCCGGCTTCGCCTTCCCCGGCACGCCGCCGACGCTCACCATGTACCAGGCGATCGCCGATCTCGACGATCCCGCCGGCGCGCTGCCGGTCGGCTGGCACCGCGGGCCGGGGGGCGTCTACGGCCACGGGCCGTTCCCGCGCCGCCTGTTCATGCTGGATTTCAGCGGCCCGCCGGCCGACCGGCAGGCGCCCGTCACGCGCGACGAGATCGAGACCGCGCTGCGCCGGGTCAGCGGCACGGACGTCCGCGTCGCCCGGGTCGCGGTCGCGAACCGGTGGGCCGACAACACGCGCCTCGTCGACACCTACCGCCGGGGCCGCGTGCTGCTCGCCGGCGACGCGGCGCATGTCCACGCGCCCTTCGACGGCCAGGGCCTGAGCCTCGGCCTGGGCGACGCCGCCAATCTCGGCTGGAAGCTCGCCGCCGTGCTGCGCGGGGAGATGCCCGAGACCCTGCTCGATACCTACACGGCCGAGCGGCGCCCGGTGGCCGAGGCCGTCACGGCCAACACCCGCGCCCAGGCGGCGATCCTGCGGCCCGATCCGCAATCGGGCGCGCTGCGCGACCTGATGGCGCGGCTCCTGGAGAGCGACGAGGTCAGCCGGATCCTCGGCGGCCTGATGCGCGGCCTGAGCGCCCGGTACGATCTCGGCTCGCCCGAGGACGCGGTCGGCCGGATGGCCGGCGACGGGCCGCTCGGCGCCGGTGGCGCGACGCTCTACGGCGCGATGCAGGACGGCCGGGGCCTCCTCGTCGACGGCAGCGCCGACGGCGCGGCCTCCCGGATGGTCGCCGCGGCGACGGGCCGGGTGAGCTGCGTGGCGGTCCCGGACGGGCCCTCGACGCTGGTCCGCCCCGACGGCTGCGTCGCCTGGACGGGCGCGGCAACGGCCCTCGACGGCCTGCGGGAGGCGGTGGGCCGCTGGTTCGGCCCGTCACCGGCCGGGCCGCTCGGCGCGCCGGCTCCGATGTGCTAACCGCCCCGGATGCCCCGCTGGCTCTTCATCCTCCTCGTGACCGCCCTCGCCCTCTCGGTCCTCGGCAGCGTCCTGATCGTGCTGCGCAGCCCGAACAGCACGCCGCCCCTGCGGGGCGCCGCCGGCGCCCCGGTGCCGGGCCCGCAGACGCGGCCCGACAGCCGGAGCCCGTGAGGCTCGGGCGCCGCCGCCGGTTCCCGCCGGGCCGCAACAGCCGGCCGAGTTCTTGGCCCGGTTCTTGGCCCGGTTCTTGGCCAGCTTCTTGGCCAGCTTCTTGGCCGGGGCCTGCTGGTGGCATGCCCCCGCGAAGCGGTGCGCCAGCGGCCCGCCTCCCGGTCTTGGGCGCCGCCCGACACGGGAAGGCGGGGACCGCCGGACGACGTTCGGCGCCCGCCCTCCGCGAACCGCGCCGCGAGAGACTGGACCGCGCGGGCAAATTCCGGCTTGGTGCCCCGACGACGCGGGTCGGACGGCCGCCCTGCGCGGCGCTGTGAGGGGCTGATCCGGATGGAGACGGGCGGGACCGCCACGAGCCACGTGCCGGACGACCTCAAGGCGGAGGCGCACCGGGGCGATCCCTTCGCGGCCGCCGTGCGGGCGACCCGGATGCCGATGATCATCACCGATCCGGCCCAGCACGATAACCCGATCGTCTTCGTGAACGACGCCTTCCTGAAACTCACCGGCTACACCCGGATGGAGGTGGTCGGCCGCAATTGCCGCTTCCTGCAGGGGCCCGACACCGAGGCGGCGGCCGTCGACCGCCTCCGCGCGGCCGTCCGGCGGGAGGAGGATATCCGGGTCGACCTCCTTAACTACCGCAGGGACGGCTCGACCTTCCAGAACGCCCTCTACGTCGGCCCGGTGCGGGACGAGGCGGGACGGGTGGTCTACTTCTTCGCCTCGCAGCTCGACGTCAGCGAGCACTACGCGCTGACCGCCGAGATCGAGCGGCTGAAGGCCGCCCTGGCCGAGGCCGAGGCCAAGCTCGCGGCCCGCTAGGCCGCCCGGAGGATCAGGGCTTCGTCGGATCAGGGCTTCGTCAGGAACCCGATCGGCTCGCGGCCCGGCTGGCCGAGCCAGAGCAGGACCGCGCCGAGGCCGAGGCCGATCAGGGAGGCCGGCGCCAGGGTGAGCGGCAGGCCCAGGATGTGCCAGAGCCAGGGCGCCGCCCCCTCCACGCTGCCCTGCAGGGCGCTGGCCTTGTCCTTGAACAGGGTGGCGATCACGTCGGAGAGCGGCGTCACCCGCAGCCCGTTGTTGGCGATGGAGCGGGCGCCGTCGTAGACCAGCGCGACGAAGCCGCCGGCCATCAGCAGGAAGCCCAGGACGCGGGCCAGGAAGCGGAACATCGCGGGGCCTTCTGAGCCTTGCCTTACGGGCCGTGGGTGCCGGATCGGCGCGCCCGCCCCGGGAGTATGGGGCCGCGCCGCAAGGTGCAAGCACCCGGTCAGCGCCCGGGGCGAGCGTCGATCCGCGCGGTTGCGGGGCCCTCGGGCCCGTGCCACAGGGTCGCCCGGCGGCGGCGGGCCGTGCGGGAACGGTCGACCTTGGACGCGCGCGCGACGAATCTCGGCCTCGTGATCTTCGATTGCGACGGCGTCCTGGTGGACAGCGAGCCCCTGAGCCTCGCCTGCCTGACGGCCGGGCTCAACCGGATCGGCGTGGACATCGACTTCGCCACCGTGCGGGCGCGCTTCACCGGCACCGCGATGCCCTCGATCATGGCGCATATCGCGAGCGACTACGGCGTCACCGCCCCGGCCGGCTTCGTCGAGGCGGTGAAGGCCGAGACCCTGGCGCTGTTCGACGCGGAGCTGCGGGCGATGCGCGGCGTCGCCGAGGCGGTCGCCGCCGTGGGCCTGCCGGTCTGCGTCGCGTCGAGCAGCGACCCGGTGCGGCTGCGCCACTCCCTGACGCTGACCGGGCTGCTCCCCCTGTTCGGCGACCGCGTCTTCTCCTCGGCGCAGGTGGCGCGGGGCAAGCCCTTCCCCGACCTGTTCCTGTTCGCCGCCGAGCGGATGGGCGTCGCTCCGGCGGCCTGCCTCGTGATCGAGGACAGCGTTCCCGGGGTCACGGCGGCCCGGAGCGCCGGCATGCGGGTCGCGGGCTTCACGGGCGGCGGCCACTGGGGTCACGACCCGGCGGGCGCCGGGCTCGCGGAGGCCGGCGCGGCCCGGATCTTCTCGGACTTCTCCGACCTCGCCGCGGTGATCGCCGCGGCCTGAACGATCCGCCTCCCGGACGCGCGCCCGGGACCGGCTTCCTGCCAAGCCGGCCCTCGAAATCGGAAGTCCGTTCCGTTGACGGTGCGCCGTGCCGCGCCCATCTTCAGGAGTGCCGGCCCGGCCGCGCACCTCGGGTGCGCGACAGGGCCGGCCGCGGTCCTTTGAGAAGCGTAGCTTGCGCCGCGTGATCAAACGCTAAAGCACTGCGCCGGCCCCGCGCCGCGCGGTCCTTCAGTCTGGAGGACGTCCGATGGTCACTCGCACATCGTCCCTTCGATACCCGCTCCCGATCGCCCCCTGCTGCCCCGCCGCCCGCCGGCGCTGTCGACGCTGAGCCCCGTCGATCCTCCGCAGCAGCCAACGCGATCCGGCACGGCGACCGGCCGGCCCAGGGAGTTCCCGATCCGATGCACAGCCTCGCAGAGTACAAACCCGAAGACCGTCCCGACCTCGCGGACCCGGCCCTCGGCCCGAGCGAACCCGCCCGGGTGATCGAGATCGGTGAGGTCACCGCCGGGATCGCCGTCCCCGAGGGGCGCGGCGTCCGGTTCTTCTCGTCCGCGCGCGATTTCGACGGGCTCGACGGCGCCGTGTTCCGCACGGCCGAGCAGGCCGCGCGCGCGGCCCGCGCGCGCATGAGCGCCCGGTCCCCCGACCGGTCGCACCGGCCCGCGCTGAGGCGGGCCTGACCCGTCCGCTACTTGCTGCACTCGTCCCGGGTGCGCTTCATGGCCTCCGCGAATCCGCCGAGCGCGTACTCGTCGCTCGTCGGGTTCCCGCGCATCGACGTGGCCTTGATGATGATCTTCGGGTTGCGGGCGCTCATCTCGGAGACGACCCGCGCCTCCTCGGCGGGGTTCTGCAGCCAGGCATTGCCGTCCTTGACCACGAGGCCGTAGCGGCTGGCGCCGAGGTTGAGGCTCGGGTCGGTCGGCGCGGCCGCGGAGCCGGGCTTGACCTGGGAGGCCGCGGGCTTCGACGGGAAGCCCAGCATCACCGCCACCTCGTTCTGGATGTTCTCGCCCTTGCGCACGCTCACGAACAGGTAGGCGGTGTCGCGCTTCAGGGTCTTGGGCGAGCGCGTCTGCGGCTGCGCGATCGCGTAGCAGAGCTTGTTGCGGCCGTCGCCGTTCACGAACACGTTCCAGTCGCCGAAAATCGCCACCGGGGTGGCCTGCTGCATCCCCGGCGGGGTCGCGGTCTTCTTCTCGGCGCGCTTGCTCCGCTCGCGGCCGTGCCGCCGCCCGCGCCGCGACGGGGCCGCGTCGCCACCGCCGGCGTCCGGGGCCGCCGCCGCGTCCTGGGCGTGGGCCGCCGTCGCGACCAGGCAGGTCCCGCCGAGCACACCTCCGACGAGGCCGGTAACCAGCCCGGAGGCGAGCAGGGCGAGAGCTCCGACCGGGAGCGAGCGGGGGACGCGGACCATCTTCACTTCCTGACGACGGGCGGCTCCGTCAGGAGCCGGACCGGGGTTCGGGATTAGTGAAGCTTGCGTAAAACGTCGGCAAGATGGCGAGGCGGGATCCGTCGACAATCAGACGGCGCGGGCTTCCGTCGCCCGGGCCGCGATGACGCCGGCCGGGACCGGCAGCGCCTCGACCGCCGGGCCGGCGGGCACCGCGATGGCGTTCGGCCGGGCCGGCGCGGCGCGCTGGCGGGGCGGATCGTTGTAGGGGGTGTTGTAGCCCTTGCGGACGGCGGCCCAGTAGGACTCGCGCGTCAGGCCCGAACCGGTCAGGGCGGCGTCGATCATCGCCGTGGCGTGCGCCGCGAAATCCGGCACCTCCTCCGTGTTCAGCCAACTCTCGACAGGCATCCTGCGAACTCCGATCCAGACGGCGAAGCTTGTAGCTGAGCGGACTTAGCCAGATGGTGAACGCGCGGGTGGGCCGAGGGTTGCAATGCACAATTTTGAACGGTCCTGTGGATGAGCGGGGGCCCGTTCCCTGATCCGAGGCGACCGGGGGCCCACCCCGCGGTCGGAGCGTCGGGCCGCGGGCCCCCGGCAACCCTCAGGGGCTAGCGGCGCGAAGCGTCAGCCGGCGCCGGTCGCCGTCGGCCGCGACGGCTCAGCCCAGCCGCTCGATCCAGGCCTGCGCCTGGCGCCGGACGTTGTCGGGTGCGGTGCCGCCGTAGCTGGTGCGGCTCGCCACCGAGTTCTCGACGCCCAGCACCGCGTAGACCGCCTCGGTGATCCGCGGCTCCGCCTCCTGCATCTCGGGCAGCGACAGCTCTTCGAGCCCGACGCCCTTGGCGGAGGCCGCGCCGACGAGGCGGCCGGTGACGTGGTGTGCCTGACGGAACGGCAGCCCGAGCTCGCGCACCAGCCAGTCGGCGAGGTCGGTGGCGGTGGCGTAGCCGGAGCCGGCGGCGCGGCCGAGCACTTCGGCGTTGGGCTCCAGGTCCTTCACCATGCCGGTCATGGCGGCGAGGCACAGGGACAGGGCCTGGAGGGCGTCGAACGTGCCCTCCTTGTCCTCCTGCATGTCCTTCGAGTAGGCGAGCGGCAGGCCCTTCATGACGATGAGCAGGCCGGTCAGCGCGCCGATGATCCGGCCGCTCTTCGCGCGCACCAGCTCGGCGGCGTCGGGGTTGCGCTTCTGCGGCATGATCGACGAGCCGGTGGTGAACCCGTCCGACAGCCGCACGAAGTTGAACTGGGCCGAGGTCCAGACCACCAGCTCCTCGGCGAAGCGCGACAGGTGCACGGCGCAGATCGAGGCCGCCGCCAGGGCCTCCAGGGCGAAGTCGCGGTCGGCGACCGAGTCGAGGGAGTTGGCGGTCGGCCGGTCGAAGCCGAGGGCCGCCGCCGTGGCGTGCCGGTCGATCGGGAAGGAGGTGCCGGCGAGCGCCGCGGCGCCGAGCGGGCACTCGTTGAGCCGCGCCCGGGCGTCGCGGAACCGGCCCCGGTCGCGGGCCAGCATCTCGACGTAGGCGAGGCAGTGGTGGCCGAAGGTCACCGGCTGGGCCGACTGGAGATGGGTGAAGCCCGGCATCACGGTGCCGGCGTGCTTCAGCGCCGCCTGGCTGAGGGCGCGCTGCAGGTCGGCGGCCTGCTGGTCGAGGGAATCGAGGGTGTCGCGCACCCAGAGCTTCATGTCGGTGGCGACCTGGTCGTTGCGCGAGCGCGCCGTGTGCAGGCGGCCGGCGGCCGGGCCGACGATCTCGGTGAGCCGGCTCTCCACGGACATGTGGATGTCCTCGAGCTCGCGCTTGAACGCGAAGGTGCCGCCCTCGATCTCGTCGCGCACGGACTTGAGCCCGGCCTCGATCGCGGCCACATCCTCCGCCGGCAGGATGCCGGCTTGGCCCAGCATCGCCACATGCGCCAGCGAGCCGCGGATATCCTGGGGCGCGAGGCGCTTGTCGAATCCGATGGAGGCGTTGATCTCCTCCATGATCTCCGCCGGGCCGCTCGCGAAGCGGCCGCCCCACATCCGGTTGCTCATGTCGATCCTTCCGCGCCCTGACCGTCCCGAGGCCCGAGCCTGATGCCCGGCCGCACGCCCATCCTGGCCGGCGCGGGCGTCGCCGCGCTCGCCGTCCTCGGCCTCGCCCTATACGGGAGCGGTCTCCTGCCCGGCAACACGGGCGGCGCCCTTCAGCCCTGCGCCGCCGCCAAGCCGGCGCTCGCCCGGGTCGATGCGGCCGCGAAGGGCGAGGTCGCCGCCATGCAGGCCCCGCCGCAGGCCCGGCCCGCGCCGGACATCCGGTTCAAGGGGCCGGACGGCGCCGAGACCGGCCTCGCCGACCTCAGGGGCCGGCTGCTCCTCGTGAATCTCTGGGCGACGTGGTGCGCGCCCTGCAAGGCCGAGATGCCGGCCCTCGACCGGCTCCAGGCGCAGCTCGGCGGCCCCGATTTCCAGGTCGTCGCGATCAACGTCGACACGCGCAACCTCGAGAAGCCGTCGGAATGGCTGAAGCAGGCGGGCATCCACGACCTCGCCTTCTACGCCGATCCCGGCGGCCGCGTGCTGCCGATCCTCCAGCGCGACACGCAGTCGCCCGGCCTGCCGACCACGATGCTGGTCGACGCGCAGGGCTGCACGATCGGGGTGATGAAGGGGCCGGCCGCGTGGTCGAGCCCGGACGGGCTGGCGCTGATCCGCGCGGCCCTGGGGCGGACGTCGTAACGGTCGCGGCCGCGCGGTTGCGCGCGTCTCCGATGCGCGGCAAGGCGTGTCGCGATGACCTCGCCCGCACCTGACCGCGCCCCTCCGAGGCGGAGGCCCCGCCCCCTCTCGATCATCCGCACGCTGCTCGCCGGCGAGGCGGCGGGCGGGCTGATCCTGATGGCGGCGGCGGCCCTGGCGCTGGTCGTCGCCAACGGGCCGCTCGCGGACACCTACGCGCACGCCCTCCACGCCGAACTCGGCCCGATGAGCGTGCAGCACTGGATCAACGACGGCCTGATGGCCGGGTTCTTCCTGCTGGTCGGCCTGGAGATCAAGCGCGAGGCCCTCGACGGGCGGCTGCGGACCTGGCCCGACCGGGTCCTGCCGGGCATCGCCGCGCTCGGCGGCATGGCGGTCCCGGCCGCATTCTACGCGCTCACCAATCTCGGGGCCGGCACCCTGCGGGGCTGGGCGATCCCGGCCGCCACCGACATCGCCTTCGCGCTGGGCGTCCTCGCGCTCCTCGGGTCGCGGGTGCCGGTCTCCCTCAAGATCTTCCTCAGCGCGGTCGCCATCGTCGACGACCTCGGCGCCGTGGTGGTGATCGCGCTGTTCTACAGCTCCGGCCTCGACCTCACCATGCTGGCGCTCGCCGCCGCGGTGCTGGCCGCCCTCTACGGCCTCAACCGGGCGGGGATCGGGTGGCTCCCGGCCTACGGGCTCCTCGGCCTCGTGCTGTGGGTCCTCGTGCTGCGCTCCGGGATCCACGCGACGATCGCGGGGGTGCTGCTCGCGCTCACGATCCCGATCCGGGTCAGCCCGGGCCGGCCGGAGGACGCGCACTCGCCCCTGCACCGGCTGGAGCACGCCCTCGCCCCCTGGATCACCTACGGGGTGGTCCCGGTCTTCGGCTTCGCCAATGCCGGCGTGGACCTCTCCGGCCTCACCCCCGAGGCCCTGCTCCAGCCGGTGACGCTCGGCATCGCGGCGGGCCTGTTCCTCGGCAAGCAGGCCGGCGTGTTCGCGAGCCTGCGGCTGGCCGTGGCGCTGGGATGGGCCAAGCGCCCGGCCGGGGCCGGCTGGGGGCAGGTCTACGGGGTCGCGGTCCTGTGCGGCATCGGCTTCACCATGAGCCTGTTCATCGGCGGCCTCGCCTTCCCGGACCCGCAGCACGAGACCGCCGTGAAGCTCGGCGTGCTCGCGGGCTCGGCCCTGTCGGGACTCGCCGGCGCGGCGATCCTCCTCGTCGCGAAGCGCCGCGTCGCCCCGCACTAGCGGGCGGCGCGCTTCGTCATTGCGAGCGCAGCGAAGCAACCCAGTGCAGCGGAACATCGGGAAGCGTGGCGCCGTCTAGATTGCTTCGCTCCGCTCGCAATGACGGCGGCGCAAGGACGGCACCTCGCACGTGCCGGGCTCCGTCCGGCGCGAAAATGCGCTACCCCCCGTGGGCATGCGCTTCTATCTCGGCCTCGCCACCACCTTCCACGACCCGGCCCTCGCCCTGGTCGGGCCCGACGGCACCCTGCTCTTCGCCGAGGCGGCGGAGCGCGCCCTGCAGTACAAGCGCGCGCCGAACTGCGAGCCGGACGCCCCGTCGCAGATGGCCGCACTGCTGAAGGCGCACGTCCCGCCGGGCTCGGAACTCGTCGTCGCCTCGACCTGGGGCCCGCAATTCACCGACTTCCTGCGCGGCCAGGCCGGTGCCGGGGCCTTCGACCTGATGGCGCTCGCCGCCCACACCACGGCGCTCAACCGCTCCTTCGTGCCCGAGCAGGCCGAGCGGGTGTTCATCGCCGACCTCCACGGCGCCCAGGAGCGGGCCGGCCACGGCACCCTGCTGGCCCTGAACCAGGAGGCGCGGATCAGCGGCGCGGCGCCCCGGGCGACGATCGCCGGGCAGCGGCGCTACCCGCACCACCTGTGCCACGCCGCCTACGGCCTCTGGGGCAGCCCCTTCGAGACGGCCACTGCCCTGGTGGTCGACGGCATGGGCGAGACCGGTGCGGCGGCGATCTACCGCCTGGAGGGCGGCCGGATCACGGAGTTGCGCCGCCACCGCGGGCGCGGCTCGCTGGGCTTCCTGTACGGGCTGATCACCGACCTCGCCGGCTTCGATCAGGTGAAGGGCGAGGAGTGGAAGATCATGGGGCTCGCCCCCTACGGCCGGCCCGACCCGGACCTCGCCGCGCTGCTCGGCCGGCTCTGCACGGTCGAGGGCCACCGCCTGCGCTACGCCGACGCGGAGACGATCCGGGCGGTCGCCGCGGAGATCCGCGCCCGCCGCCCCGCCGATGCCCTGAAGAACGGCTGGCCCGACCTCGCCCGCTGCGGCCAGGACCTGTTCGCGACTTTGATGGACGCGCTGGTGGCCGAGGCCCACGCGCTGGCGCCGTCAGAGAACCTCGTGATCGCGGGCGGCTGCGGGCTGAACTCCTCCTACAACGGCCGGGTGCTCGGCCGGTCCGGCTTCACCCGGCTGCACGTGCCCTCGGCCCCGGCCGACGACGGCAACGCGGTCGGCGCCGCGTGGCTCGCCTACGCGGAGGACAATCCGGGCTGGGCCGGTCCGCCGCCCGCCGCCCGGCCGCTCACGCCCTATCTCGGCTCGCGGGTCTCCACGGCGCCGATGGAGCGGCTCGCCGAGCAGGAGCCCCGGGCCCGGCGCGTCGGCCACGCGGAGGCGACCCGCGCGGCGGCGCGGATCCTGGCCGAGGGCGGCCTCGTCGGCTGGGTGCAGGGCCGGGCGGAGTTCGGGCCCCGGGCGCTCGGCAACCGGTCGATCCTGGCCGATCCGCGGCCGGAAGGCGCCAAGGACGCGCTCAACGCCAAGGTGAAGTACCGGGAGGCGTTCCGGCCGTTCGCGCCGTCGATCCTGGCGGAGGCCGGGCCGGACTGGTTCGAGGATTACGCCGACAGCCCCTACATGGATCGTACCCTGGTCTGGCGCGAGGCGGTCCGCGCCCGGGTGCCGGCGGTGGTGCACGAAGACGGCACCGGCCGGCTCCAGAGCGTCACGGCGGCGCGCAACCCGGCCTACGCGGCCCTGATCGGCGCCTTCGCGGCGATCACCGGCGTGCCGATCCTGCTCAACACGAGCTTCAACGTGATGGGCAAGCCGATCCTCCACGGCGCGGAGGACGCGATCCTGATGTTCTATACCACCGGCCTCGACGCCCTCGTGGTCGAGGACTGGCTGGTCGTGAAATGAGACGCGCCGCGCCCCCGGGGGACGCGGCGCCGGTCCGATAACCGCGGACGCGATTTACTCGCAGACCTCGACGCGGCGGTAGGTGAACTCGCCGTCGCCGAGCCACTCCTTGCGGCGCTCGTAGTGGCAGATCGGGCCGCGGCGCTCGCGCACCACGATGGTCTCGGGCTCCTCGACCACGACCCGGCGCGGGCGGTACTCCGGCGGCGGCGGGGGCGGCTGGTTCGCGCCGTTGACGAGGGCGCTGCCGACCATGCCGCCGACGACGCCGGCCGCGAGGCCGCCGACGATGGCGCCGGTCTGGTCGCGGGCGGTGGCCGGGGCGACCGCCCCGAGCACCAGGGTGACCGCGAGGGCTGCGGCCCCAGCGCGGATCGTCGTGAAGGAACCGTTCAAGGACACGCGAAACATCTCCCGTTCGTGTTGAGGATGATCCAACACCGGGAGGATTAAGAATCCGCGAAGTGGGCCAATTCGATCGTGTACCAGATAAGCCGCGGCGGAGGCCCGTGGCGGCGCGATATCCGCTTCGTCCTTGCGAGCGCAGCGAAGCAACCCAGGGCAGCGCGCTTTGCCCGGATGCAGCCGTGTCCCTGGATTGCTTCGCTGCGCTCGCAAGGACGGAATGGGCATTTCCCGCGCCGGACGCGGCTGCCGCAGATCCCCCTTCAGAGCAGCCCGTCGAGAGATCCCACCACCGTCGTGGGCGCCAGATCCGCGTACTCGTCGGGCAGGCCCCTGCGGTTGACCCAGGCGGTCCGGAACCCGAAGGCCCCCGCCCCCGCCACGTCCCAGCGGTTCGACGAGCAGAACAGCACGTCGCCCTGCCCCACCGCCAGCCGGGTCAGGGCGATCCGGTAGGCGTCGGGATGGGTCTTGAACACCTGCGCGTCGTCCACCGAGAGGACCGCGTCGAGGTGGTCGGCCAGCCCCGCCGAGGCGACCGCCCGGTCGACCATGGCGGCGTTGCCGTTGGTGAGGACGGCGGTGCGGATTCCGCGCTTGCGCAGGGCCGCCAGCACGCCCGGGACCTCCGGGTAGGCCTCGAGGTCCCGGTAGGCGTCGAGGAGCCGCTCGCGCAGGCCGGGATCGACGTTCGGGTGGACCGCCAGGGCGTAGTCGAGGGCCCGCACGGTGAGGTCCCAGAAGGCGGCGTACTGGCCCATCAGCGACAGGGTCCAGCTGTACTCGAGCTGCTTGTTGCGCCAGACCTCGGAGAGGTGGGCGGCGTCCGGCCCCACCGCCTCGGCGTAGCGCTGGACCGCGGCGTTCACGTCGAACAGCGTGCCGTAGGCGTCGAACACCGCGGCCTTCACGCCCGCGAGGGGATTCGGTGCGTCGGTCATGGCGGTCCTCACTGGGTGCTCTCGCCCGATCTGGGGCCGGACCCGCGCGGCGGCGAGCCCGGCCGGGTCACTCAGGCCCGGCGCAGGCGCAGGCCGAACAGGTGCAGCAGGCCCGCCAGCAGGCCGCCGTAGACCAGGGCCCCGACGAGCCCCAGCACCGCCAGGACGACGAGGTCACGCCCGTGCGGCAGGGCCGGCACCAGCGCCTGGACGAGCCCCTGGCCGTAGACGGCGACCGCCGCCAGCCCGAGGCAGGCCAGCGCCACCCCCGCGACGGTGAGGCCGAGCGTGCGCCCCGGCGCCGTCCAGTCCCGGCGCTTGGCCAGGACGAGCAGCAGCAGCAGGTTCACCCACTGGGCGACCGCGGTGGCGAGCGCGAGGCCGGTGACGCCGTAGGGGCCGGTGAGCCACAGCTTCAGGGCGACGTTGACGCCGATCGCGGTCAGGGAGGCCCAGAGCGGCGTCCTGGTGTCCTGGCGGGCGTAGAAGCTCGCCACGGCGCTGCGCACCAGCACGACGGCCGGCAGGGCGAGGCCGTAGGCCGCCAGCACCGAGGCCGCCCGCGCCGCGTCC
Source organism: Methylobacterium oryzae (assembly GCF_021398735.1). Taxonomy (NCBI): domain Bacteria; kingdom Pseudomonadati; phylum Pseudomonadota; class Alphaproteobacteria; order Hyphomicrobiales; family Methylobacteriaceae; genus Methylobacterium; species Methylobacterium oryzae. Next base: position 591,976 of record NZ_CP090349.1, on the reverse strand, counting down.
TCGGCGCTGAAGGCGCCGCGCTGGAACAGCGCCGCCATGATCAGGCCCGGGATGGTCAGGAACGCCACGGTGAACGGCGCCGAGAGGGCCAGGGAGAAGCCCGCGGCCCGGTTCTGTGCCGCGTGGGCGCCGGCGACGTCGCCGGCCGCGATCCGGCGGCTCATCTCGGGCAGCAGCACGGTGCCGGCCGCGATGGCGATGACGCCGAAGGGCAGCTGGTAGAGCCGGTCGGCGTAGTAGAGCGCCGAGACCGCCCCGGTGGGCAGCCAGCTCGCGATGATCGTGTCGGCGAAGGCCGCGATCTGGAAGCCGGCCGAGCCGATCACCGCGGGCCCGAGCACGACGAAGAAGCGCTTGAGCGCGGGATCGAGGCGCGGCACCGCGAGGTCCGGCATCACGCGGACGCGGCGGCAGCCCCACCACAGCAGCCCGAACTGGAGCACGCCCGAGACCGCGACGCCCCAGGCGGCGGCGTAGGCCGCGTTCGGGAACAGGAAGCTCAACCCCAGGGCCGCCAGCATGGCGAGGTTGAGCAGGACCGGGGCGCCCGCCGCCACGGCGAAGTGCCGGTGGGCGTTCAGGATGCCCGACAGCAGCGTCACCAGCGTCATGAACAGCAGGTACGGGAAGGTGATGCGGGTCAGCGCCACGGCGAGCTGGAAGCGCTCGCCGTCCTCCGCGAAGCCCGGCGCCAGGGCGTGGACCACCCAGGGCATGGCCGGCAGGGCGAGATTGAGCAGCACGAGCTGCACGATCAGCATCAGGGTGAAGACGCGGTCGGCGAAGCGGTGCGCCGCCCCGGGCTCGCCGGCCTCCGCGAGCCCGGCATAGGCCGGCACGAAGGCGGTGTTGAACGCGCCCTCGCCGAAGATCGCGCGGAAATGGTTCGGGAGCCGGAAGGCGACCACGAAGGCGTCCGCCAGCGGCCCGGCGCCCATCACGGCGGCCATGACCACGTCGCGGGCGAAGCCGGTGACGCGGGAGACCAGGGTCCAGCCGCCGACCGACAGGATCGAGCGGATCATGGGTTGGGGCGCTCGCCCACCACCTCCCCCCGCAACGGGGGCGGGCGGGAGCACGGTCGAAGCGTCGCGCGTGTCGATCGAGAGGAAATGGCCGGCCCCATCTGCACCGGGTCAGCCGGCGTCGCGCGCATCAAGAGCCGGTTTCGTGCGCCACCTCAAGGGTGCCGCGGACACAGGATCCGCGGCACCGGCGATACGCCTCAGCGGGTCGCCTCGGCGTACATCTTCTCCACGTGCTCCCAGTTCACGAGGTTCTCGATGAACGCCTTCAGGTAGTCGGGACGGCGGTTGCGGTAGTCGATGTAGTAGGAGTGCTCCCACACGTCGACGCCGAGGATCGGCTTGGCGCCGTGGACCAGCGGGTTCTCGCCGTTCGGGGTCTTCATGATCGCGAGCTTGCCGTCCTTGACGGCGAGCCACGCCCAGCCCGAGCCGAACTGGCCGACGCCCGCCTGGATGAAGTCCGCCTTGAACTTCTCGGCGCCGCCGAGATCCTCGTCGATCTTCTTGGCCAGCGCGCCCGGGATCGCGCCGCCGCCGTTCGGCTTCATCCACTGCCAGAAGTGGATGTGGTTGTAGTGCTGGCCGGCGTTGTTGAAGAGCGGCTGATTCGTGTTGTAGGCGGCCTTGACGATCTCCTCGACGCTCTTGCCCTGGAGATCCGTGCCCTCAAGCAGCTTGTTGCCCGTGTCGACGTAGGCCTTGTGGTGCTTGTCGTGGTGGAACTCGAGGGTCTCCTTCGACATGTACGGCCCCAGCGCGTCGTAGGCGTAGGGCAGTTCCGGCAGGGTGAAGGTCATCGCGTCTATCTCCGCTTAGCAGGGGGCGGCCTCGTCCCCGGCGGGGGCTCCCGAGTCGAGAGCCCGCTAGGTAAGTCGGTGGCCGCGGGACGGCAACGCCGTTCCGCCACGGCGGCGCGGGAAGTTCCGCAGATCGCCGGCACGCGGCGGCTCGGCCGACCCGGAGATAGCCGGCGCAGATCCGGACTATTCCGGTTTCCCCGGCATCTCGGTCCCGAGTTTTGCAATATGACGGCTAGGCCTTACTGTGCGGCACGCCTTGAGCGCCGGCCGTCAGCCGGCCCGTGTCAGAGAGTACCATGATCGCTGCGCTGTTCGCGCTCGCCGCCGCCATGATCATCGGGGGCTGCGCCGCCGTGATCCAGGGCTTCCCGTACGTGCGTCTGGAGAGCGGGCTCGCGATGGTGATCGCGGGATCGGTCGCGGCCTCGTCGGGCGCGGTGCTGCTCGGCCTCGGCGTCGTGGCGCTCGGGTTCCGGCGGGTGGAGCGCGCGCTCGGGCGCGCCCCGGCGGCCGGCGCGCGGCCGGCCCCCGCCGCGGCGCCGGCACTGGGATCGGCACCGGCCCCCGTCGACGAGGGCCGGACCCGGCTGCCGCCGGTCCTGCCGGCGGCGCCCGCCTTCATCGTGCCGTCGGTGGTCGAGCCGTCCTTCGATCCCGAGCGGCCCCGGATCGAGCCGAGCCTGGAGCTCCGGGCCGACGAGGCCCGCGCCCCCTTCTCGGAACCCGGCGCGGTCGAAGCGCCGAAGCCGGTTCCGGCCGAGCCGGCGCACGCGGTCCCGCCCGTCCGCGTCCCGGAGGCGGACCGCCGCCCCGAGCCGGACGCGCCGACCGAGCGCGCGATCGCGCCCGAGGACGACCTGTTCGCCGCCCCCGAGCCGCCGCTGCGGGAAGAGCCCGAGAAGGCAGCCGCGGACGAGGCGCCGGCCCTGCGCCCGAGCCTCGACACGCCCCCCGAGCCCGAGCCGGCCCCGCCGGCCGCCCCACGCACCGTCGTGGGGCGCTACGCCTCCGGCGGCAACACCTACGTGATGTTCGAGGACGGCTCGATCGAGGCGGAGACGCCGCAGGGCCGCTTCACCTTCGCGTCCCTCGACGAGCTGAAAGCCTTCGTTGACGGCGGCGGCGAGTCCGGAACCCGCGGCGCGGCGTGAACCCGCCCCGGGGACGGCCGCGGCGTCACACCAGCGGGTTGAGGCTGTCGTTGCGCGGCGGGATCGGGGCCCGCATGGTCAGGGAGAAGCCCCCGGGGGCGTAGTCGGTGGTCACCTCGGCCTGGACCTGGGTGATCAGGACCCGCTGCAGCAGGCGCGAGCCGAAGCCCTGGCGGCTCGGCGGCGCGACCGGCGGCCCGCCGGTCTCGCGCCAGGAGAACCGCAGGATCCCGGCCGGGCCGCCGGGCTCCAGGGACCATTCCACCGCCACCCGGCCGGTGCGGTTCGACAGGGCCCCGTACTTCGCCGCGTTGGTGGTGAGCTCGTGGATCGCCATGCCGATCGGCACCGCGATCTCGGAGGGCAGGTCGATCGCCGGCCCGTCGAGGCTGATGCGCCCCTCGGCGGCGCCGTCCGGCGCCACCTCCGCGTAGGGCTTCAGCTCGTTGCGCAGGAGATTGGCGATCGACGCCGTCTGCCACGTGTCCTCGGTGAGCACCGAGTGCGTGTGCGCCAGGGATTTGATCCGCCCGACGAAGGCCTCGTAGAAGCTCTCGATGCTGGACGCCGTCCGCGCGGTGGAGCCCACGATGGCCTGGACGGTCGCCAGCGTGTTCTTGACCCGGTGGTGCAGCTCGCGGATCAGCAGGCTCTGGCGCTCCTCCGCGACCCGGCGGTCGGTCACGTCCGCGACGACGCCGATCAGGCGGCGCGGCAGGCGGCCGGGGGCGTCGCGCTCGAACCGGCCGGCCATGTCGATCGTGCGCCACACGCCGTCGGACTTGCGCCGGATCCGGCCGCTGATGTGCAGGTCCCCGTCCTCCCGCAGCGCCTGGGAGATCGCCCGCCGGACCGCGGGGCGGTCGTCCGGGTGGAGGATGTCGTTGAGAAACTCGGTCTTGCCGATCGTCCCGTCCTCGGGCGCGTGCCCGAAGATCTCGTACATGTGCTCGTTCTCCCAGATCGCCTGGTCCTCGAGCATGTGCCACTCGAAGATGCCGAGCCGGGCGACCGTGGTGGCGACCCGCAGGCGCTGGTCGCGGGACAGGATCTCGTCCCGGGCCTCGACCCGCGTGGTGATGTCCTGGAGGACGCCGACCATGCCGATCGGCGCGCCGTCGGGGCCCGGCACGGCCTGCCCCCGCACCCGCAGGATCACGGTCCGCCCGGCCACCGTCGTGGCCGTGTCGAACTGGTAGGGCTCGTCGGTCCCGTCGGCCTCGGCGATCAGTGCGCTCAGGCGCGCGAGCTCCGCCGGCGACAGGCCGGTCTTCAGCTCCTCCCACGAGACGGAACGGCCCGGCGGGCGCCCGAGGATGCGGGCGGCGCGGCGCGACAGGGTGAGGAGGCCGGTCGCGCGGTCCCAGCGCCATTCCCCGAGCCCGGCGGCCGCGAGGGCCTCGCGGTTCGCCTCGGAATGGGCCGCCGCGTCCACGTCGACCGTCTCGACCGCCAGGGTCCGGCCCGCGCGCCGGACCCGCACGTCGAGGGGCGTGCCATCCGCCCGGCGCCAGACCTGGAGACCGTCCCGGAGCCCCTCCGGCCCCTCGCCCAGGAGTTCGGCGGCCGCGCGCCCGGGCAGGGTGCCGGGCGGCCAGCCGGCGAGATCGTGCAGGGCCCGGTTGGCGGCGACGATCCCCGCCTCGTCCGCCGACAGCACGGCGAGGCCGATCGCGGCCTCGTCGAAGCCGGCGCGCAACGGGTCCTCCGCCGCCGGGTCCTGACCCACCCTCTCATTCACTCGGAAGAATCCTCGAACGCGCCGTGGCGCGCTCCCGCCGGAGATGAGCCCCCTCCCGCCACGATCACGGACCGCGGCGGGCCCTGAGGATGGCGCCCGAGCGTGACTGTGGCAAGGCGTTCCGCTCCGCCTGCGGCGACCGGGCACCCGCGCGACCCGACCGCGGGGGCTCTCAGCGGGGGCGGCGGGCGAATTCCAGATAGGTGGGCCGGCGGCCCGCTGCCAGCGCCTTGGCCTCGTAGCGCGTGCCGGGCCAGCCCGGGAACGGCCGCGTCCAGTCCCGGGCGTCCCGCGCCGTCCAGGCGAGGACCGGGCACCGCGCGGCCCGGACGAGCGTCCAGCCGGCATAGTCGTCGATGTCGCTGGCGAAGCGGAACAGGCCGCCGTCCTTCAGGACCCGGCCGATCTCGGCGAGCGACGCGTCGGAGACGAACCGGCGCTTGCGCTGCCGCCGCTTGGGCCAGGGATCGGGATAGAGCAGGTAGACCCGGTCGAGGCAGGCATCCGGCAGGCGCGCCAGCAGGGCGGTCACGTCCTCGTCGCGGATGCGGACGTTGCGCAGCGCACGCGCCTCGATCGCCGCCAGCAGCTTGACCACGCCGTTGACGAAGGGCTCGGCGCCGATGATGCCGACGGCCGGATGCGCGGCCGCCTGGGCGGCGAGGTGCTCGCCGCCGCCGAAGCCGATCTCCAGCCACAGCGCCTCCGGCGGCGCCGGCATGGCGGGGAACAGCGCGCGCGGATCGAGGATCGCGTCGCCCGGCGGCAGGTCGACCCGCAGGCTCGGCAGCAGCTCGGCGAGCCGGCGCTCCTGCTGCCCGCGCAGGCGCTTGCCCTTGCGGCGCCCGAAGAAGGCGCGCTCCGGCTCCTCGACCGGGTGGTCGGAGCGTCCAGGGGCGTCGGTGTCCACCGGCTCAGTCTACCTCGGAGATGGGACGCGTCCCGGGTCACGACCGGAGACGGGGCGCGTCGGTGGGATGCCGTCCGGGACAGCACGCCCGGCACGCCGCGACGCGGCACGATCGGGTGGCGCGGCACCCGCGCGGACGCCGCGGCGCCGAACGCACCGCGCCGCCAGCGCCCGATCGGGAACACGGGCCGCGGGGCCGCGGAGCATCCGGGACCGGGCGGCGCTCAAAGCACCGCCCGCACCGCCTTCACGTCACCCCGGCGCGCCGCCGATCTCCGGCCCGCGCGTCGGCCCGGGGCCGAGCGGAAGCCGCCCTCAGGCCAGCGCCGACTTCAGCTTGCCGGCGAGGTCGGTGCGCTCCCACGAGAAGCCGCCGTCGGCCTCGGGGGCACGGCCGAAATGGCCGTAGGCCGAGGTGCGCGCGTAGATCGGCTTGTTCAGGCTGAGCGCCGTGCGGATGCCGCGGGGCGACAGGTCCATGGCGTCCATCAGCACGGCCTCGAGCTTGGCCTCGTCGACCGTGCCGGTGCCGTGCAGGTCCACGTAGATCGAGAGCGGCTTCGACACGCCGATCGCGTAGGCGAGCTGGATCGTGGCGCGGCTGGCGAGGCCCGCGGCCACCACGTTCTTGGCGAGGTAGCGCGCCGCGTAGGCCGCCGAGCGGTCGACCTTCGTCGGGTCCTTGCCGGAGAACGCGCCGCCGCCGTGCGGGGCCGCGCCGCCGTAGGTGTCGACGATGATCTTGCGGCCGGTGAGGCCGGCGTCGCCGTCCGGGCCGCCGATCACGAACTTGCCGGTCGGGTTCACGTGCCAGACCGTGCCCTCGTTGACCCAGCCCTGCGGCAGCGCCTTCAGGATGTAGGGCTCGACGATGGCGCGGACGTCCGCGGAATCGAGGGACTCGTCGAGGTGCTGGGTCGACAGCACGACCTGGGTCACCTCGACCGGGCGGCCGTTCTCGTAGCGGACCGTGACCTGGCTCTTGGCGTCGGGGCCGAGCTTGGCGGCGTCGCCCTGCTTCGCCTTGCGGGCGTCGGCGAGGTCCTTGAGGATCTTGTGGGCGTAGAAGATCGGCGCCGGCATCAGCTCGGGCGTCTCGTCGGCGGCGTAGCCAAACATGATGCCCTGGTCGCCCGCGCCCTCGTCCTTGTTGCCGGCCGCGTCCACGCCCTGGGCGATGTCGGCCGACTGGGCGTGCAGGTGGATCGCGACGTCGTTGTTCTTCCAGTGGAAGCCCGACTGCTCGTAGCCGATATCCTTCACGGCCTCGCGGGTCAGGGCCTCGAGGTCCTTGAAGGTCACCGAATCGGGTCCGCGCACCTCGCCGGCGATGACGATGCGGTTGGTCGTGGCGAGTGTCTCGACGCCGAGCCGCGCCTCCGGCATCGCCGCGAGGTAGGCGTCGACCACGGTGTCCGAGATCCTGTCGCAGACCTTGTCGGGGTGTCCCTCGGACACGGACTCGCTGGTGAACAGGTAGTTGGAACGCGGCATCGGACGGCCTCGGCTGCAGAGGTACGCCGTCGCGATCGCGGCGTTTGACCCTTCATGGGGCCGGGGTTCTCGCACCCGGCCGGGGGCCGGTCAAGATGGAGGAACGAACGGATCCGCTATACCGGACGAAGCGACCGGAAAAACGATCGCGCGACGCCCCGGGGCCCGCCCCTGCCCTCAGCCGCCGAGCTTGCTCTCGAGGGCCCGGATGGCGTCGGCCACGTCGCGGCGCGCCTCCTCGGAGAAGTTCTCGGTGATGTGGCGGCCCACGACTTCCGCCAGCCCCTTCAACCCGGCTTCCGACAGGGTCGACTGCTCGCGCTCGCTGAAGCCCGGCGCGATGAAGTCATCGTTCCGGGGCATCCCTTTGAAGAAGTAATCCATCGGCACGCCGGTCATGCGCGAGAAGATGTCGAGATGGACGGCGCTGATCCGGTTGGTTCCCTTCTCGTACTTCTGGAGCTGAGCTGCAGACATACCGAAGCTCTGCGCGACGCGGCGCTGTGTGAGCGATGCCTTGCGGCGCTGCTCGGCGATGCGTTGCCCGACATAGACGTCGCGCTGATCGGTCTTCTGGCCCGCCATGAAGTGCTCGTCCACCCCCTGCCATGAATCCTGGCGGCAAAGCTTAGCGCGCCCCTCGGTACTTGTCACCGGCAGGCGTTCGACGTGGTGGACGATTTGCTCACGGCTCTGCGGCCGGGAGATCTGCAAGAATAGACAACTTGGTGTCCCCGGCAGGGCTCGAACCTGCGACCCCAGGTTTCATACCACTTCGGCTTTCGCCGCCGCGCCCCGAAGGTCCGCGTTCGTGGCCTGGACTATCCCTTCACCGTGGGCTGGACTGCATCCAACCGGTAGGTGCCGCCCGTCTAGTCTCTACACCTTCCCGCAGAACGCCGGGGCGCCGCGCGGGCTTGGCTCGGGATCGGCAGAGCATCGGACGGCGGCGCGTCGATGCCGGAAGCTTTCCCCGACTTTGAGCGGATCCGTCGCGCGGTTTCCCGGCGCGACGCCCAATTGAACCTTCTAGGAAACCTGTGCTCTGTCCAGCTGAGCTACGGAGACGACCGGCGCTCCATAGCATTCTCGCCGGCCGAGGCCAACCGCGACCGGTGGGGCGGCGCGGTGCCGGAGCCCGCGATCGCGGGGGGAACCGATGCGCGGGCGCGCGGCGGTCGTGCGGGGACGCCCGCTGGCGACCTCGATGGCGACCTTGATGGCGGCGGCGCTCGCCGCGGCGGCGCCCTGTCCGGCACGCGCCGCGTCGCGCGCCGGGCCGTCGGCGTGCGCGACCGGGCCGGCGCGCGACGAGGTGGTGGCGGAAATCGGGCCCCGCGGGGAGATCCGTATGGTCTCGGGCCTCCGGGCGGTGCTGGACTCGCTGCGCTGGCCGGACACGCCGGAGGCCGCGTCCGCCGCGCGGGCCTGGCTCGAGACCCGGCGGGGCGCCCGGGTCACGGTGGTTCCCCGCGGGCAGCCCGACCGGTGGGACCGCGCGCGGGCCGACCTCCTGGTCGCGGAGGGCGACATCGCGGAGGGCGCGGATCTGGCGGGCGCGGATCTGGCGGGCGGCCTCATCGGGGCCGGGCTGGCATACGCGGACGCGGGCGAGGCCGATTCGCTGTGCCGGCCCGGCCTGCGCCTCGTGGAGGCGGCCGCCCGCGCGCGCGGGCTCGGCCTCTGGGGCGTCGCGCTCCCGGCGGCGCAGGACGGTCCGGCGCTCCGGGCGAAGGCCGGACATTTCGTCGTCGCGGAGGGCCGAATCCGCCATGTCGGCGAGCGCGGCGCGCGCACCTATCTCGATTTCGCGGCCCGCGGCACGGACGGCCTCACGGTGACGGTATCGAAACGCACTTGGCGAATGATGCGCGCCCGTGGTTTGAGTGCGGCCTCGCTCGAGGGCCGGCGCGTGCGGGTGCGCGGCCTCCTGGAGGTCCGGCGCGGCCCGACCCTGGAGGTCGCCCTCGACGGGCTCGAGACGCTCGAGGAGACGGACCGGCCGGAGGCCGATCCGGAGGGGGAACGGGGATTGCGGCGCTGATCGCGATGGGCGGGATCACGGGGCACATCGGCGCGGGGCGGACCCGCGCGGCGGGGCGGCGCACCCTCGGCGCGGCGGCGTTGGGCGGCCTCGCCCTGCTGCTCGGCGCCTGCGTGGCCGACCAGACCGAGGCGACCGTGCGGCCGGCCGTGGTGCGGGTGCCCGCGGAGGCGCCGCGCACCACCGGCCGCGAGCGCGCCGCCGATGCCGACCACCTCAAGCTCGTGGCCTCCTTCGGGGGCGAGGCCCGGGCCCCCAACGTCACGCGGATGCTGACCGAGGTGACCGACCGCCTCGTGAAGGCCAGCGACCGGCCCGACCAGGCCTACACGGTGACGCTCCTCGACTCGCCGGTGGTCAACGCCTTCGCGCTGCCGAACGGGCGGCTCTACGTCACCCGCGGCCTCGTGGCCCTGGCGAGCGACACCTCCGAGGTGGCCGCCGTGCTGGCGCACGAGATGGCCCACGTGACCCTCAACCACGCCACGGCCCGCAGCGAGCTCGAGCTGCGCTCGGCGCTCGTCAGCCGCGTCGTGGCCGACGTGCTGAACGACCCCGATACCGGCGCGCAGCTGCAGAGCCAGTCGCGCTTCGCCCTCGCCCGGTTCTCCCGCGAGCAGGAGCTGGAGGCGGACGCCACCGGCGTGCGCACCCTGGCCAAGGCCGGCTACGACCCGTTCGCGGCCGGGCGCTTCCTCGCCGCGCTCAACCGCTCCACGGGGCTGAAGGCCGGCAGCGCCGCCGCGCCCGACATGCTGGCGACCCATCCGGGCACGGCCGAGCGCATCACCCAGGTGACCCGCGCGGCCCGCCGCATCGGCGCGCCGGGCATCGGCACCGACGACCGCGCCGCCTACCTCGCGGCGGTGGACGGGCTCGCCTACGGCGACAACCCGCGCGACGGCGCGGTGCGCGGGCACCGCTTCATCCATCCCGGCCTCGGCATCGCCTTCGAGGTGCCGGAGGGCTTCACCCTGGAGAACACCCGCTCGGCGGTGCTCGGGACCACCCCGGACGGCGCCCGGCGCCTGCTGTTCGACCAGATCGAGGCCAAGGACGGCCAGCCCCTCGAGGCGGTGCTCAAGGCGAGCTGGAACGACGCCCTCGACCCGGCCGGCTTCGAGACCCGGGACGTCGCGGGCCACCCCGCGGCCTTCGCGCTGTCGCGGGGGAAGGAGTGGACCTTCCGCCTTGCGGCCATCCGGATCGGCGACTCGACCTACCGGATGATCATGGCCGCCAAGGGCGCCACCGATCCCGACCCGGCCTTCCGCCGCTGGACCGCGACCCTCGTCGCCGTGTCGCCCGACGAGGCGGTCCTGCGCCCCCTGCGGCTGCAGGTGGTGCAGGCGACCTCGACCAGCGCCGAGGACCTCGCCCGCCGCATGGCGGTGCCCGATCGGGCGCTCGACCGGTTCCTCGTCCTCAACGGGCTGGAGCGGGGCGCCGCGCTGGTGCCGGGACGCGGCTACAAGATCGTCGCGGAATAGCCGCCCTGCGCGGCCGCGCCTTGTGCGGGCGCGGGGCCCGGACATCCTGCCCGGGTCGTTCAGGGAGAGCGCCGTGATTCGATTCTTCTACAATCTCAGCCCCAACCCCATGAAGGTCGCCCTCTGCCTCGAGGAGATGGGGCTGCCCTACGAGCCGGTGCCGGTCGACACCCGCAGGGGCCAGCAGTTCGATCCGGCCTACACGGCCGTCAATCCGAATGGGAAGGTGCCGGCGATCGTCGACGGCGACGTCACCGTGTTCGATTCGAACGCGATCCTGATGTACCTGGCGGGCAAGACCGGCCGGTTCCTGCCGGAGGGGGAGCCGGTCCGCGGCGAGATGCTGTCCTGGCTGATGTTCGTGGCGACCGGCATCGGGCCGTTCTCCGGCCAGTGCGTGCATTTCCGCCACTTCGCGCAGGACGGGAGCGCCTACGCCACCGAGCGCTACGCCTTCGAGGCGCGCCGGCACTGGGGCATCCTCGACCAGCGCCTCGCCGACCGCCCCTACGTGCTGGGCGACACCTACACGATCGTCGACATGGCGGTCTGGGGCTGGGCCCGGATGGTGCCCTTCGTCCTCGGCGAGGGCGCCTTCGGGGACCTGCCCAACGTCAAGCGCCACCTCGACGCGCTCAACGCGCGGCCGGCCGCCCAGGCCGCCGAGGCGCTGAAGGGCCGCCACGCCTTCAAGGCGGAGATGGACGCCGAGGCGCGCGGCTTCATGTTCCGCGCCGTGAAGGGCGCCGCCTGACGCCCCGCCGGACCGGTCCCGCGCCTCAGGGCGCGGGGGCGGTCACCGTGAGCATCGGCAGGGTGACGGAGAGCGTTCCGGCCGGCACGCGCGCGGTGCCGAGCGTGAGGCAGGCGCCGAGTCCGAGACAGAGAGCGAGACCGAGCATCGAGGTCTCGAAGCCGCGATAAACCCATTCCATGACGGTCCCCTTTCGCGAGGCAACCGCAGGATGCGCGCATCGCGTTAAGGGATCGGTGCGCCAGCGCGCACGGTCTCACAGTCCGGAGGCGACGAGGGCCGCGCCCGCGGCGATCAGCGCGACGCCGGCCCAGGCGGCGAGGCTGAGGGTCTCGCCGAGCAGGGTGGCGCCGAGGATCGCCACCAGCACGACGCTGAGCTTGTCGATCGGCGCGACCCGGGCAGCGTCGCCCAGCGACAGCGCGCGGAAGTAGCAGAGCCACGACGCCCCGGTGGCGAGCCCCGACAGGACGAGGAAGACGAGGCTCCGACCGGAGATCTGCGCGAGGCCGCCGGCCTGCCCGGAGGCGACCACGATCGCGCTGGCGAAGACCAGGATCACCGCGGTGCGCACGAAGGTCGCGACGTCCGACGGCACGCCCGCGACCCCGACCTTGGCGAGGATCGCGGTCAGCGCCGCGAAGCCGGCGGCGGCGAGCGCCCAGAAGCGCCAGGATTCCAGCAGGGGGCTCACGGAAATTTCCACGCCGTCCCTATTCGCAGGGCCCGGACGCATCCTCGTCCTTGCGAGCGCAGCGAAGCAACCCAGGCAGCGCCACGCTCGACGATGTCGCGCCGCCCTGGGTCGCTTCGCTGCGCTCGCGCTGACGGCGCGGCCCAGCGTGACCCGCACGACTCCTTGCCGAACCGTCAATGTTTCCCGTGAAACATCCGCTATTCACAGGAGCTTGTCGACGGTGATCGGCAGGTCGCGCACCCGCCTGCCGGTGGCGTGGAAGACCGCGTTGGCGATGGCGGCCGCGGTGCCGACGATGCCGATCTCGCCGAGCCCCTTCACGCCCAGCGGGTTCGCCTTGTCCTCCTCCTCCACGAAGATCACGTCGATGTCGTAGATGTCGGCGTGGACCGGCACATGGTACTCGCCGAGGTTGTGGTTCATGAACCGGCCGATGCGGTGGTCGAGCATCGACTCCTCCTCGAGGGCCGAGCCGATCCCCATCACCACGCCGCCGAGGATCTGGCTGCGCGCCGTCTTCGGGTTCAGCACCTTGCCGGCCGCGATCGCCGAGACGATGCGGGTGACCCGGACCTGACCCAGCTCCTCGTCGACCTTCACCTCGGCGAAGATCGCCGAGTGGGTGTAGGCCTCGTATTTCTGATTGAAGTCCTTGTCGGGCCCGGCCTCCTCGACGGCCTCGACCTTGTCGACGCCCGCCGCCTGGAGCACCTCGACGAGCGACACGCTGCGGCCCGGATCGCCCGCGACCGCGATGCGGCCGTCCGCGAACACGGCGCGGTCGAAGTCGACGTTGGCCAGCGGCGAGTTCTCCATGGCGCGGGCGAGCTTGAACACCTGCGCGCCGACGTTGCGGCAGGCCTTCATCACGGCGGTACCCGAGGAGGCGGCCGTCCACGAGCCGCCAGCGACCGGGGCCTCCGGCAGGCGGGTGTCGCCGAGCTTGGTGGTGACCGCGTCCATCGGCAGGCCCAGCGTGTCGGCCGCGATCTGCGTCAGGATCGTGTAGGTGCCGGTGCCGATGTCGCCGGTGGAGTTGCCGACCGTCAGGCGGCCGTCCGGCGTCAGGGTCGCGATGGCGCTCGACTGCATCATCATCGATTCCCAGATGCCGGTGGCCACGCCCCAGCCGACCAGCTCCCGGCCCTCGCGCATGGAGCGGGGCTCAGGGCTGCGCTTCGCCCAGCCGAACCGCTCGGCGCCCTGCCGGAAGCAGCTCTTCAGCTCCTTCGAGCCGAACGGCTTGCCCTCGGCGGTGGCGTCGGACTCGGCGTAGTTCCTCAGCCGCAGGTCGATCGGGTCGAGCCCGGTCGCGTAGGCGAGTTCGTCCATCGCGGTCTCGATGGCGAAGACGCCGGTCACCGCGCCGGGGGCGCGCATGTCGCCGGGCGTCGGCGTGTCGAGCTTCACCAGCCGGTAGCCGAGGGCGACGTTGTCGCACCGGTAGAGGACGCCCGACCAGTTGACGACGACCTCCTGGTAATCCTCGTACTGCGAGGTGCCCTGGACGGCGTCGTGGCGCAGGGCCGTCAGCCTCCCGTCGGCCTCGGCGCCGAGCGCGATCGTCTGCAGCGCCTCGGACCGGTAGGTGAAGCTCCACAGCTGGTCGCGGGTCAGGGTCACGCGCACGGAGCGCTTCAGCTCCTGGGCGGCCAGCATCGCCAGGAACAGCTGGTACTGCGGGCGCAGGCCCGAGCCGAAGCCGCCGCCGAGATAGGGGTTGAGCACCCGGACCTGATCGGGCTTCAGGCCGAAGACGTTGGTGAGATACTGGTGGCTGTTCGAGACGCCCTGGATCTTGTCGTAGACCGTGTAGGTGCCGTCCTGCTCGACCACCACCGTGGAGGCGTGCGGCTCCAACGGGTTGTGGTGCTCGTCGGCGAGGCTGTAGGCGCCCTGCACGCGGACCGGCGCGCTGCCGAACGCCTTGTCGGCGTCGCCCCAGGGCTCCGGCGGCGGCTTGATGCCCGTGCGCTTGTAGGGCGGGTCGTAGGCGGTGCCGCGCAGGGCTTCCAGGTCGGTCCCGGGCTCCTCCATCGCGTAGCTCACGCGGACGAGGGACGCGGCGTAGCGCGCGGTCTCGAAATCCTCCGCCACCACCAGGGCGACCGGCTGGCCGCTGAACACGATCAGGTCGTCGTAGAGGGCGCGGAACGGCGAGCCGGGGGGCGCCACCTGGTCCTGGAAGTTCTTGTCCCGCCACGCGGTCCGCGGCCGGTTCTCGTGGGTCAGGACCTTGAGGACGCCCGGCACCGCCTCGGCCTCGACCGAGTCGATGGCGGTGATCCGGCCCTTGGCGATCGAACTCGACACCACATAGCCGTAGGCGAGGTCGGGCGCGGCGAACTCGCCCGCGTACTTGGCGAGCCCGGTCACCTTGGCGGGCCCGTCGATGCGGCTGCGCGGGCTGCCGACGAAGGTGTCGCGGCCGGTGGAGCTGAAGGTCTGTGTCATGGCAGAACCTACTGGATGCGCTTGTCGCTGAGCGACTGGGGCGTGCCGGCGGCGGCCTGCTCGAGGCCGCGCACGATGGCGCGCCGGGCGAGATCGATCTTGAAGCCGTTCTCCGACTGGGGCTTGGCCTCCGCGACGATCAGGTCGGCCGCCGCCTGGAAGCTCTCGCGGGTCGCGGGCTTGCCCTCCAGCAGGGCCTCGGCCTCGCGGTTGCGCCAGGGCTTGTGGGCGACGCCGCCGAGCGCCAGCCGCGCGGTCTTCACCCGGTCGCCGTCGAGTTCCAGGGCCGCCGCCACCGAGACCAGCGCGAAGGCGTAGGACAGGCGGTCGCGCAGCTTCAGGTAGGTGTAGTGCTGCGGGAAGCGGCTCTCCGGCAGGTCGACCGACACGATGATCTCGCCGGGGGCGAGGTTCGTGTCCCGCTCGGGCGAATCCCCCGGCAGGCGGTGGAACTCGGAGAACGGGATCGACCGGTCGCCCTGCGGTCCGCTCACCCGCACGGTGGCCTCCAGGGCGGCCAGCGCGATGCACATGTCGGAGGGGTGGGTGGCGATGCAGTGCGCGCTCGTCCCGAAGATCGCGTGGATGCGGTTCATCCCGCCGATCGCCGGGCAGCCGGAGCCGGGCGCGCGCTTGTTGCAGGGCGTGGCCACGTCGTAGAAATAGTAGCAGCGGGTCCGCTGGAGCAGGTTGCCGCCCGTGGAGGCGGCGTTGCGCAGCTGCGCCGAGGCGCCGGCCAGGATGGCGTTGCGCAGGAGCGGGTACCGGGCCGCGACCCGATCGTCGTAGGCCGCCTTGGCGTTGGTCACGAGCGCCCCGATCCGCAGGCCGTCCCCGCTGTCCTCGATCCGGTCGAGGGGCAGGCGGGTGATGTCGATCAGCCGGCCCGGCTTCTCGACCTCGTACTTCATCAGGTCGATCAGGTTGGTGCCGCCGGCGATGAAGCGGGCCCCGGCCCCGAAGGCCTGCACCGCCTCCGCCACCGTGCCGGCGCGGACGTAGTCGAAGCGGTTCATCGGGCGCCTCCCTGCATGACGTCCTCGATGGCGTCGACGATGTTGGTGTAGGCGCCGCAGCGGCAGATATTGCCGCTCATCGCCTCGCGGATCTCGTCCCGGGTGTGGGCGTGGCCCTCGTTCATCAGGCCGACCGACGAGCAGAGCTGGCCCGGCGTGCAGTAGCCGCACTGGAAGGCGTCGTGCTCGATGAACGCCTCCTGGATCGGGTGGAGGGCGTTGCTGCCCGCCCGGTCGCCGAGGGCGGCCAGCCCCTCGACCGTGGTGATCTCGGCCCCGTCCTTCATCACCGCCAGCGTCAGGCAGGAATTCACCCGGGTGCCGTTCACCAGCACCGTGCAGGCCCCGCACTGGCCGTGGTCGCAGCCCTTCTTGGTGCCGGTGAGGTCGAGCCGCTCGCGCAGGAGGTCGAGGAGCGTGGTCCACGGTGCGACCTGCAGTTCGCGCCGCTGCCCGTTGATCGTCAGCGTGATGCCGATCGGCGTGTCCGCCGACACCGGCGGCTGGGTCTCGAGGCGCATGATGTCGTCCACGGTCTGGGCCGGCCGGGGCCGGGCGGGAGCGGATCGGTCCGGGGCAGCGACCGGCAGCGACGCGCGGGCCGCGGCCTGGGCTTCCGGTCGATAACCATTCCAATCTGCGCCTGTTCCGGAGCGCGCCGTCTCAACCCGTGAGCGAGGGTGGCGCGCCTGCGGCGCGCATATCGGCCGCCGCACCGTCCGACATTGCCGGCCCCACCTCGCCTCGGCTAACCCTCCTTCCCGCAGAGTCCACGCCGCACCCCGGAGCCACCGATGGCCGCGCTCGACGCGATCCTCAACGACATCGACACGGACCTGGAGAACGCCCTGGAGCGGCTGTTCGCCTTCCTGCGGATCCCGTCGATCTCCACCGATCCCGCCTATGCCGGGCATTGCCGCGAGGCCGCCGCCTGGCTCGCCCAGGACCTGACCGCGCTGGGCTTCGAGACCTCGGTGGAGGAGACCTCGCTCCACCCGGTGGTCCTGGCCCACCGGCCGAAGCCGGGAGCGCCGCACGTCCTGTTCTACGGCCATTACGACGTGCAACCGGTCGATCCCCTCGACCTGTGGAAGACGCCGCCCTTCGAGCCGCACATCGCTGACGACGGCCAGGGCGGCAAGACGATCGTCGGGCGCGGCGCCTCCGACGACAAGGGTCAGGTGATGACCTTCGTGGAGGCATGCCGGGCCTATATCGCCATGCACGGCGAGTTGCCTTGCGGCGTCACGATCCTGATCGAGGGCGCCGAGGAGAGTGGATCACAAGGCCTGCCCGAATGGGTCGCGGCCAACCGCGAGAGACTCGGCTGCGACGTGGTCCTCGTCTGCGACACCGGCATGTGGGACCGGAAGACCCCGGCCATCACGTCGTCGCTGCGCGGGCTCGCCTATTTCGAGGTGAAGGTCACCTGCGCCGACCGCGACCTGCATTCCGGCTTCTTCGGCGGCGCGGCGCGCAACCCGATCCACGTTCTGTCGAAGATCATCGCCGACCTGCACGACGCGGACGGGCGGGTGACGATCCCGGGCTTCTACGAGGGCGTTCACGAGCGCCCGCCGGAGTTGCTGGAGCAGTGGCGCGGCCTCGGCCTGACGCCGGAGACGCTGCTCGGGCCGATCGGCCTCAAGGAGCCCGCGGGCGAGCGCGGGCGGATGCCGATCGAGCTGGTGCAGTCCCGCCCCTCCTGCGACGCCAACGGCATCATCGGCGGCTATACGGGCGAGGGCACCAAGACGGTGATCGCCTCCACCGCCTCTGCCAAGGTCTCGTTCCGCCTCGTGGACGACCAGGACCCGAAGCGGCTCGCCGAGAGCTTCGAGGCCTTCGTGCGCGCGCGGGTGCCGGCCGACTGCCAGGTCGAGGTCATCACCTACAAGGGCTCGCGGGCGATCAGCCTGCCCTTCGACATGCCGCAGCTCGGGGCCGCCAAGGCGGCGCTGCAGGACGAGTGGGGCGTGCCGGCGGTGACCGTGGGCGCGGGCGGCTCGATCCCGATCGTCGGCGACTTCAAGCGGATCCTGGGGCGCGACACCCTGCTGATCGGCTTCGGCCTCGACGACGACCGGATCCACTCGCCGAACGAGAAGTACGACCTGACGAGCTTCCACAAGGGCACGCGCTCCTGGGCGCGGATCCTCGCGGCCCTCGGCCAGGGCTGATCCCGGCGGAAGGCCGATCTCAGCGGGCGGGCGCCGACCGCATCTTCCCGTCGACCCAGGCCCAGAGCGCCCGGACCTCCTCGGCGGCCTGGCTGCCGGGGGCGAATTCCGTGACGCCGAGCCCGGTCGCCAGGGCGTCCTGGTGGTCGACCCGGTGGATGATCCCGGGCTCGGCCAGCACGCCCAGGGCGCGCAGCTGCGCCGCGTAGGCGCTGGTGCGCGGCGAGGGCGGCGGCGGGCACTGGTTCAGCACCAGGGCCAGCCGCTCCCGCAGGCCGAGTCCGACCAGCGCCTGGAGCGTCGGCCGGGCGGCCACGATGTCGAGCCGGGAGGGGCGGACCGGCATCAGGACGAAATCGGCGTCCTTCAGGGCCGGCGCGAGGCCGGACGCGCTGCCGGCAGTGTCGAGGACGGCGAGGGTCGTGCCCTGCTCGGCGAGGATGCCGAGGATCTCCGAGAGCTGGCCCATCTCCCAGGGCTGGACCCGGTCGACCGCGACGGCGTCGCGCGCGCGGTCGCTCCTGCCGTCGGCCTTGCGCAGGGCCCCCCAGCCGGCCAGCGAGCTCTGCGGGTCGAGATCGAGGGCGGTCACCTGCTCGCCCGCTTCCGCGGCGGCGACCGCCAGGGAGGCCGCCAGGGTGGTCTTGCCCGTCCCGCCCTTCTGCACCGCCAGGGCGAGGACCCGCAGCGGCCCGGCGGCGGGCCGGGGCGCGGTCTCCGGCGCCGGTTCGGATCCTTCGGGATCCATGCGTGTCCCACCTCTCCACATCTGCTAGCCGGGCCGCGGCCCGTGCGGCGCCGAATCGAACGCCCGGCACGACCGTGCTTAGCGTGACGGCGTGGGCCGGAGCCAGCGTCGCGCCCCGGCACCTGTGGACCGCCCCGAGGCGGCTCCCGATCACCGGGCCCGGGGACCGGTCCCGGAATTCCGCCGCGAGGCCGCCGCGATACCGCATCGCGGGATCGCGCGCCGGGCCCGCGCGTTGGGCCGGCATCCCCACAGGTTGAGCGGCGCGCCAAGACCCCCGCCCCGACAAGCTCCGCGACAGGATTCCCATGCGCCTCGACCGCCGCCGCCTGCTCGGAACCGGTCTCCTGGCCCTCGCCGCCCCCGCGGCGCGCGCCGCGACGCCGTCGCCCCCGACGAGCCGGCCCGTGGGGACGCTGGAGCTCGCCATCGCCGCGGACGCGCCCTCGACCCCCACGGGGCTCGCCATCGCCCGGGGCGGCCGGATCTTCGTGATGATGCCGCGCTTCACCGGCGCGGAGCCGATCACCCTCGGCGAGGTGCTGCCCGACGGGTCGGTGAAGCCCTACCCGGACGCGGCGACCAACCGCCCGGATCCGGGGGCGCCGCAGGCGTCGCTGTTCCACGTCCCCAACGGCGTCTTCGACCGCGACGACACCCTCTGGATCCTCGATGCCGGCCTGCCCGCGGGCAAGGGGCGGCCGGTGCCGGGCGGCGCGAAGATCCTGGCAATCGATATCGGCCGGAACAGCGTCCGCCGGACGATCCCCCTCGACGCGGGCATCGGCCCGGATTCCTCCCTGAACGACCTGCGGGTCGATGTGCGCGACGGGCGGGCTCTGGCCTACGTCACCGACCAGGGCCAGTCCGGCGCGGGCGCGATCCTGGCGGTCGACCTCGACAGCGGGCGGGTGGTGCGGCGCCTCGCGGACCACGTCAGCACGCGGTCCGAGGAGGGCCTGGTCAAGTTCGTGGAGCGCCGCCCCGTGATGGAGCGGAAGGGCGACGCGCCCGAGAAGAGCCCGAAGGGCGGCGCCAACGGCATCGCGATCAGCCCGGACGGCCGCCGCCTCTACTACGCGCCGCTGATGAGCCGGCGGCTCTACGCGGTCGAGACCGCGGCCCTGCGCGATCCGGGCGTCGCGGACGCGGCCGTGGCCGCCGCCGTCGAGGATCTCGGCGAGAAGGGCATGACCGGGGGACTGACCACCGATTCCCGGGACCGGGTCTATCTCAGCCTGCAGGAGCACAACGCGGTCGGCCGGCGCCTGCCGGACGGCACCGTCGAGGTGCTGGCCGCCGACGACCGGCTGGTCTGGGCCGACACGTTCTGGATCACCCCGGACCGGTGGCTCTATATCTCGGCGGCCCAGGTCAACCGGCGGCCGGAATTCAACCGCGGGCGGGACCTGCAGCAGCCGCCCTACGCGATCCTGCGCATGCGCATCGACGCCGACCCAGTCCTGTAGCGGATCATGACGGACCTCTCGCAAGACCCGGACTTCTTCGCCCTGCTCACCGGCAGCTACGCGCGGCGCCTCGGCGAGCCTCTGGTGCCGGCGGATGCGGACGCGGACTGGCTCTACGCGGAGGCCCCGTTCGCGGTGCTCGCCCATGACGGGGGCGCGGATCCGCGCTTCGTCTACGCCAACCGGACCGCGCAGGCCTGCTTCGGCTACGCGTGGGACGAGCTCGTCGGCCTGCCCTCGCGGCTCTCGGCCGAGGCCCCCGAGCGGGCCGAGCGGCAGCGGCTCCTCGACGCGGTCACCCGGGAGGGCTTCAGCCGCGGCTATCGCGGCCTGCGGATCGCCAAGGACGGCCGGCGCTTCTGGATCGACGAGGCGGTGGTCTGGCAGCTCGACCGCGACGGCGCGACGGTGGGGCAGGCCGCGACCTTCGCCCAGTGGCGCGACGCGTGAGGGCCGGGCCGCGCCGATGCGCGCAGCCGCCGCCCGGTCAGCCGTCCTCCTCGATGCTGACCTGGGCGATCTGCACGGCGCCGCCGTTCCAGTGGGCCGCCACGACGTGGCCCAGCGCGACCGCGAGGACGCAGAGCACCACCGAGGCGAACACGTTGACCATGGCCCGGACCACCGCGCCGTTCCGCATGAGGTCGAGGGTCTGGAGGCTGAACGACGAGAAGGTCGTGTAGCCGCCGCACAGCCCGATCATCACGAACAGGCGGACGTTCTCGGAGACCGGGAAGCGCCCATGCGCCAGGGTCAGCGTGCCGAACAGGCCGATGATGAACGAGCCCGTCACGTTGATGAGGATCGTGCCCCAGGGCAGGTCGCGGCTGATGGGCAGCGCCAGCACCGAGACGACGTAGCGGGCCAGGGTGCCGAGGGCACCGCCGATCATGACCAGGATGCAGGTGGTGAAGGACATGCGCGCTCCAGTGCGTCGGGCGGGCATGAGAAACCCGCCGTCGCGGCGGGTACTTGCAAGACGCACTCCCACCGCCGGTTTCGCGGTAGGAGTCATCAGCCCTGACGGGCGGTTTCGGGGAACTCCATCCCCATCGGGAACGGCCCATAGCGCCTGCGCGGGCCGAGCGCAACGGCCGCCCGGGGCAGCCCCCGGGCCCGCATGTCAGGCCCGCTTGTCAGGCCCGCTTGTCAGGCCCGCCCCTCCTGCACGGCGTGGCAGGCGACGCCGTCGAGGAGCGCCGGCACCTCGGTCCGGCAGCGGTCGTTGGCGAGCGGGCAGCGCGGGTTGAAGGTGCAGCCGGGCGGCGGGTCGATCGGGTTCGGGATCTCGCCGGAGACCGGCACCCGGGCGCGGCCGACATGGGCGAGGTCGGGCACCGCGTCGAGGAGCATCCGCGTGTAGGGGTGGCGCGGCGTCGCGAACAGGTCCCTGGCGGACGCGACCTCCACGAGGCGGCCGAGATACATCACGCCCACGCGGGTCGCCATGTGGCGGACCACGGCGAGGTTGTGGGAGATGAACAGGTAGGTCAGCCCCAGCCGGTCCTGCAGGTCGCGCATCAGGTTGAGGATCTGCGCCTGCACCGAGACGTCGAGCGCCGAGGTCGGCTCGTCGCCCACCAGGAACTCGGCCTGACTCGCCAGCGCCCGGGCGATCGCCACCCGCTGGCGCTGCCCGCCTGAGAATTCGTGCGGGTATTTTTTGGAATCATCCGCGTGGAGGCCGACAAGTCCCAGAAGCTCGCCGACCCGGGCGCGGATCGCCCCCTCCCCCTGGATCAGGTCGAAGGCCCGGATCGGCTCGGCGATGATCTTCCCGACCCGCCAGCGCGGGTTCATGGACGCGTAGGGGTCCTGGAAGATCATCTGGATCCGGGCGCGCAGGCGCCGCCGCGCCGCGGCCTGGCGCGGGTCGGTCATCGAGACGCCGGTGATCCGCACCTCGCCGGCCGTGGGCGGCAGCAGGCCGACCACCATCCGGGCCACCGTCGACTTGCCGGAGCCGGATTCGCCGACGATCGCGAAGGTCTCGCCCTTCCGGATCTCGAAGCCGACGCGGTCGACCGCCGTGAGGAATTTCCGCGGCTCGCGCTCGATCACCCGGTTGAGCCAGGGCTTCGAGACGTCGAACTGGCGGCGCAGGTCGGTGACTTCGACGTAGGCGCTCACGCTGCGCGCTCCGCTGCATCGTACAGGTGACAGGCCACCCGGCTCGCGTCGACCGGGATCGGCTCGGGCCGCTCGACCCGGCAGCGGGCGAAGACCTTCGGGCAGCGCGGGTTGAAGGCGCAGCCCTTCGGGATGGCGGTGAGCCGCGGCATCGAGCCCGGGATCTGGCTGAGCCGGTCGGCCTCCTGCGAGAGGGTCGGGATCGCCCCCATCAGGCCGACCGCGTAGGGGTGGTGGGGCTTGGCGATCACCGAGGCGACCGGGCCGATCTCGGCCACCCGCCCGGCATACATCACCGCGACCCGGTCGGCGGCCTCGGCGATGACGCCCATGTCGTGGGTGACCAGCATCACCGCGGTGCCGTGC
Organism: Methylobacterium oryzae; assembly: GCF_021398735.1. Classification (NCBI taxonomy): domain Bacteria; kingdom Pseudomonadati; phylum Pseudomonadota; class Alphaproteobacteria; order Hyphomicrobiales; family Methylobacteriaceae; genus Methylobacterium; species Methylobacterium oryzae. The sequence continues at coordinate 569,504 of NZ_CP090349.1, read as the reverse complement.
TCGCGGCACAGGCGCTTCAGCAGCGTGATGATCTGGGCCTGGACCGAGACGTCGAGCGCCGTGGTCGGCTCGTCGGCGATGATCAGCTCCGGCTCGGCCGCGAGCGCCAGCGCGATCACCACCCGCTGGCGCATGCCGCCGGAGAACTCGTGCGGGTAGCCGTCGATCCGCCGCTCGGGCGCCGGGATGCCGACCTCGGCCAGCAGATCGATGGCGCGGGTCCGGGCCGCCTTGGCGGACAGGTCGGTGTGGGTGCGCAGGGTCTCGACGATCTGGTCGCCGACCCGGAACAGCGGGTCGAGCGAGGTCAGCGGATCCTGGAAGATCATGCCGATGCGCTTGCCGCGCACGCGCCGCATCGCCTCGGGGGAGAGGTTGTCGATGCGCTCGCCCCGCAGGCGGATCTCGCCGCCGGCGATCCGGCCGGGGCGGTCGATCAGCCCGATCACCGCCGAGCCGGTCACCGACTTGCCGGCGCCGGACTCGCCGACCACGCCCAGGATCTCGCCGCGGCCGATGTCGAACGAGACCCGGTCGATGGCGGTGAGCGGCCCGCGGCGGGTGTCGAAGGCGACCGTCAGGTCGCGCACGGAGAGGATGGTGTCGGTCATGCCTTGGCCGTTCCGGCGTCGGGCCGTCGGACGGCCACTCCCGTCCTTGCGAGCGGAGCGAAGCAATCCAGCGGCGCCATGGTCACCAATGTCGCGCTGCCCTGGGTCGCTTCGCTGCGCTCGCGATGACGATGCCCGATCATTGCAGCTTCGGATTGAGCGCGTCGCGCAGCCAATCCCCCAGGAGGTTGATGGCGATGACGAGCCCGGCGAGCGCCAGGCCCGGGAAGGCGACGATCCACCACTCGCCGGAGAACAGGAACCGGTTGCCGGTGCGGATCAGCGTGCCGAGCGACGGCATGGTCTCCGGCAGGCCGGTGCCGAGGAACGACAGGGTCGCCTCGGTGATGATCGCCAGCGCGAGGTTGATCGTCGCGATCACGAAGACCGGGCCGGTGACGTTCGGCAGGACGTGGCGGACCATGATCACCGGCGGCGACAGGCCGATCAGCCGCGCCGCCTGGACGTAGTCCTTGCCCTTCTCGACCATCACGGAGGAGCGCACGGTCCGGGCGTACTGCACCCAGAAGGACAGGCCGATCGAGACCACGATCAGCCCGATCAAGGGCCCGACGTCGAGGGCGCTGCCGAAGCTCGCCTTGGCGACGCCGTCCACCACCAGGGCGATCAGGATCGCCGGGAAGGTGAGCTGCACGTCGGCGACCCGCATGATCAGCGTGTCGAGGAAGCCGCCCGCGTAGCCGGCGATCAGGCCGAGCGCGATGCCGAGGATCCCGGAGGTCAGCACCCCGAGCACGCCGACGATCAGCGACAGGCGCAGGCCGTACAGCACCGCCGAGAGCACGTCCCGGCCCTGGTCGTCGGTGCCGAGATAGAACGGCGCCTGACCGTCCGCCTGCCAGATCGGCGGCAGGTTGGAGTTGATCAGGTCGAGCTGGGCCGGGTCGTAGGGGTTCTGCGGGGCGATCCACGGCGACGCGAAGGCGAGACCGACCATCAGCAGCGTGGCGACCAGCGCCGCCACCGCCACCTTGGAGCGCAGGAAGTTCGCCAGCAGGTCGGAGTCGCGCCAGCGCGCGAGCCGCGAGGGCTTCGCCTCCGGCAATGGGACCGGCGGGGCGTCGCCCGCGTCGAGGTCGTATCCGCTCATCGGCCGCCCCTCACGCCATGTCCAGTCGGGAAGCTCAGGGAGGCAGCCACCGTCTTTGCGAGCGGAGCGAAGCAATCCAGCAGCGCCACGCCGACCGGACGCGCGCTACCCTGGGTCGCTTCGCTGCGCTCGCGATGACGGGGTGGCCAAGCGGAGGAGTCCGTCATGTCCGACCTCACGCCGTCCGCCCGGCGGGCAGCCGCAGGCGCGGGTCCACCACCGTGTAGAGGATGTCGACCACGAGGTTGATGGTCACGAAGATCAGCGCGACGAGCAGCAGGTACGCGGACATGATCGGGATATCGACGTTCTGCACCGCCTGGACGAACAGCAGGCCCATACCGGGCCACTGGAACACCGTCTCGGTGATGATCGAGAAGGCGATGACCGAGCCGAGCTGCAGCCCCGCGATGGTGATCACCGGCACCAGGGTGTTCTTGAGCGCGTGCCGCAGGTGGACGGCGCGGGTGGTGAGCCCCCGCGCCCGGGCGAAGCGGACGTAGTCGGTGCGCAGCACCTCCAGCATCTCGGCGCGGACCAGCCGCATGATCAGCGTCATCTGGAACAGGCCGAGCGTCACCGAGGGCAGGATCAGCGCCTTGAGCCCGGAGGCGGTCAGGAAGCCGGTGGTCCACCAGCCGAGCCGCACCGTGTCGCCGCGCCCGTAGGAGGGCAGCCAGCCCAGCGTCACCGAGAACAGGTAGATCAGCAGGATACCGATCAGGAAGGTCGGCAGGCTGATCCCGATCAGCGAGACCGCCTGGAACAGCCCGGCGAGCCAGGACTCCCGGCGCAGCGCGCAGTACACGCCCATCAGGATTCCCACCACCAGGGCGAAGACCGTCGCGCAGAAGGCGAGTTCCAGCGTCGCCGGCATGCGCTCGGCGAGCAGCTGCGAGACCGGCTGCCGGAACTGGTACGAGATGCCGAACTGGCCCCGCACCACGTTGCCGGCGTAGCGGACGAACTGGACCAGGACCGGGTCGTCGAGGCCGAGATCCGTCCGGATCTGGGCCCGCTCGGCCACGGTGGTGTCGGGCCCGACGATCTGGTTCACGGGGTCGCCCGCGAACCGGAACATCGCGAAGGCGATGAGCCCGACGACCGCGAGGACCGCGGCCGCCTGGATCACCCGGCGCAGCAGGAAGGCGAGCACGCCCCGGCCCCTACTGCGGGTCCTTCGACACCCAGTAGAGCAGCAGCAGGTTGTCGGCGCGCTGCGTCAGGTGGACCTTCTTGGAGACGCCCCAGGCCAGCGCCTGCTGGTGCAGCGGGATGTAGCCCCAGTCGGCGTTGAGGACGTCGAAGCCCTCCTTGATCAGGGCGTCGCGCTTGGTCTTGTCGGTCTCGGATTCGACCTTGTCGGCGATCGCGTCGATCTTCGGGTCGCAGTAGCCGGCGAGGTTCCAGCTGCCCCGGCCCGACTTGTCGCCGGGCTTCCGGCAGCCGACGATCTCGTAGAGGATGTTGTGGCTGTCCAGTGAGGACGGGGTCCAGCCCAGCAGGTAGAACGAGGTGTCGTAGGCAGGCGCCAGCACCTTGGCGAAGTACTTGGCCTTCGGCTGGGCGTTCAGGTTCACCTTGACGTTGATGCGGGCCAGCATCGAGACCACCGCCTGGCAGATCGCCTCGTCGTTGACGTAGCGGTCGTTCGGGCAATCCATGGTCAGCGAGAACCCGTCCGGGTAGCCCGCCTGGGCCATCAGCTCCTTGGCCTTCTTGAGGTCGGTGGCCGGGCGCTTGAACTCGGCGCCGCGGTCGTAGAGGGCCGGGGCGATCATCAGCGCGGAGGGCACCGCCTGCCCGCGCATCACGCGCTTGGCGATCGTGTCCTCGTCGATGGCGAGGTAGAAGGCCTCGCGCACCTTGATGTCCTTGAACGGGTTCTTGCCCTTGACGCTGGAATCCTTCAGCTCGTCCCGGTCCTGGTCCATGCCGAGGAAGATCGTGCGCAGCTCAGGTCCCGCCATCACGGTGGCGGTGCCGCTGGCGTTGACCCGCTGCTGGTCCTGCAGCGGCACCGGGTCGATCCAGTCGACCTCGCCGGAGAGGAGCGCGGCGACGCGGGTCGCCGGGTTGGCGATGGTGGTCAGCACCGCCTCGTCGAGGTTCGACTCGACCGTGCCCCAGTAGCCGTCGAATTTCTTGAAGACGGTCTTCACGCCGGGCTGGTGCTCGGTGATCACGAACGGGCCGGTCCCGTTCTCGTGCAGCGTGGCGTAGCTCGGGCTGGTGGCGCTGGGCGGCGTCGGCTGCACGACGCCGTTCTTCTCGGACCACGCCTTCGACATGATCACCCAGGTCGGGAACTGGGCGATGGCGATCGGGTTCGGCTTCTTCAGCACCATGTCGACGGTGAAGTCGTCGACCTTCACGAACTCGGCGTCGGCGGGCACGTTGGTGGTGAAGTTCGAGCCCGGGGCGCGGACGCGCTGGGCGGAGAAGATCACGTCGTCGGCGGTGAACGGCGAGCCGTCGTGAAACTTCACGTTCTTGCGCAGGTGGAAGCGCCAGCGGGTCGGCTCGGGCGTCTCCCAGGATTCGGCGAGGCCGGGGGCGAATTTCAGGTTCTTGTCGAGGGTGACGAGGGACTCGTAGGCCGCCTGCTGCATCCCTTCCGTGAAGCTCTCCTTGAGGGAGTACGGGTCGAGGGATTTCAGGTCACCCTGGAAGGCGAAGCGGAAGACGTTGGCGGCCTGCGCGGGCAGCGCGGCGAACGCGAACGTCGCGACCGTGCTCGCGGCCACGCCGCGGGCGAGGGTCTTCAGGGCTGAGCGGGACAAGCGGATCTCCGAGACCGTGAATGCGCCACCGGCCGGCTGCCCCGGCGGTGTCCACCGCGGCGTCAGCAAGCATCGGACCATCTGTATACAAGACGAGGGCCGAGCCTGTCGCGGGGGCGCGACATCTCGTGTCTTCCGAAGCGCGTTCCGAAGCGCGTTTTCCCCGCTTCATCCCCGTTACAGAATCGCGGCTTAGACGCGCCCCGTCTTGGCGAGCGCACCGAAGCCATCCAGGGCGGCGCCGCGCGACGGCGCGCTGCCCTGGGTCACGTCGCTCCGCTCGCGATGACGGAGCGCGCGGCCGGCGCCGGCCTACTCGGCCGCTACCCGCGCCGGCTCGTGCCGCGTCTCGGCCTCCGCCACCTCGCCCTCCGCCACCGCCTTGCGCCGGAACAGGCGCATGACGACGACGAAGAAGACCGGCACGAAGAACACCGCCAGCACGGTCGCGGTGATCATGCCGCCCATCACGCCGGTGCCGATCGCCTGCTGGCTCTTCGAGGCGGCGCCGGTGGCGATGGCCAGCGGCACCACGCCGAAGATGAAGGCGAGCGAGGTCATCACGATCGGCCGGAACCGGAGCGTCGCCGCCTCGACCGCGGCCCGCACCACGGAGGTGCCGGGCTTCCAGAGGTCCTTGGCGAACTCCACGATCAGGATCGCGTTCTTGGCCGAGAGGCCGATGATCGTGATCAGCCCGATCTTGAAGTACACGTCGTTGGGCATGCCGCGCAGGTACACGGCCGCCACCGCGCCGATGACGCCGAGCGGGATGACCAGCATCACCGAGACCGGGATCGCCCAGCTCTCGTAGAGCGCGGCGAGGCACAGGAACACGATCAGCACCGACAGGGCGAGCAGCAGGCTCGCCTGGCTGCCCGCCTGCTTCTCCTGGTAGGACTGACCCGTCCAGGCGTAGCCGAAGCCCTTCGGCAGTTGCAGCATCAGCCGCTCCATCTCGGCGATGGCGTCGCCCGACGTGTAGCCGGGGTTCGGCTCGCCGGTGAAGCGCACCGACTGGTAGCCGTTGAAGCCGACGATCTGGCTCGGCCCCATGCTCCATTTCAGCTCCGCGAAGGACGACATCGGCACCATCGTGTTGGTGGCGTTCTTCACCGCGTAGTTGAGGATGTCCGACGCGTTCATGCGCTGGAGCTGCTCGGCCTGCACGTAGACCCGCTGCATCTTGCCCCGGTTGGGGAAGTCGTTCGGGTAGACCGAGCCGAGGTTGAGCTGGATCGTGTTGTTGATGTCCTCGAACTTCACGCCGAGCGCGGCCGCCTTCTCGCGGTCGATCACCAGCTCCGCCTGCGGGGTCGGCGGCAGGCCCTCGATCTTCACCTTCTGGAGAACCGGGCTCTGCGAGGCCAGCTTCAGGAGCTGTTCCTGGGCCGACAGCAGGGCCGCGTAGCCGCGGTTGGCCCGGTCCTGCAGGCGGAACGAGAAGCCCGCCGCGTTGCCGAGGTTGTCGACCGGCGGCGGCTCCTGCGCGTCCACCGTGGCGTCGCGGTACGTGGCGAGGGCCGCGTTGGTGCCGGCCACGAGCGCGGCGGCCGAGTTCTTGGCGTCGCGCTGGCTCCACGGCTTGAGGGTGACGAAGGCCTGGCTGGTGCTCGGGGCCTGCCCCGAGAACGAGAAGCCGTTGAGCATCGTCACGGTGGCGACGCCGGGCTGCGCCAGCAGGTGCTCCTCGACCTTGCGCACCGCCTCCTGGGTGCGGTTGTAGGAGGCACCCGGGGGCGTCTGGATGTCGACCGTGAAGAAGCCCTGGTCCTCGACCGGCAGGAAGCCCTCCGGCAGGTTGACGAAGGCGTAGGCCGTGCCCGCCACCAGCGCGACGTAGACCAGCATCACCCGGCCGGACTTCCGGATGAACGCCGCGGTGCCGCGGCCGTAGCGGGCGGTCTCGCGATCGACGAAGCGGTTGAACATCCCGAACACGCCGCCCTTGGCGTGGCCGTGGCCCTTCTCGATCGGCTTCAGGAAGGTCGCGCAGAGCGCCGGCGTCAGCGACAGGGCGAGCAGCGCCGAGAACGCGATGGAGGTCACCATCGCGATCGAGAACTGCCGGTAGATGATGCCCACCGAGCCGGGGAAGAACGCCATCGGGATGAACACGGCGATCAGCACCAGGGTGATGCCGATGATCGCGCCGGTGATCTGCCCCATGGCCTTCTTGGTGGCCTCCTTGGGGGGCAGCCCCTCCTCGTTCATGATCCGCTCGACGTTCTCCACCACCACGATGGCGTCGTCGACCAGGATGCCGATGGCCAGCACCATGCCGAACATGGTGAGCACGTTCACCGAGAAGCCCGAGATCCACATCACCGTGACCGTGCCCATGAGAGCGATCGGCACCACGATGGTGGGGATCAGGGTGTAGCGGATGTTCTGCAGGAACAGGAACATCACGAGGAAGACCAGCACCACCGCCTCGACCAGCGTGTGCAGCACCTTCTCGATGGAGGCCTCCACCGCCGGGGTGATGTCGTAGGGGATGTCCCATTTCAGGTCCGGCGGGAAGAACTGGGACAGCTCCACCATCTTGGCGCGGATCGCCTTGGCGGTCTCGAGCGCGTTGCCGTCCGGGGCGAGCGTCACCGAGATGCCGGCGGCGGGGCCGCCGTTGAGGCGCGTGGAGAACTGGTAGGCGTCGCCGCCGAGCTCGATCCGGGCGACGTCGCGCAGGCGCACGTTCGAGCCGTCGGGATTGGCCCGCAGCACGATGGCGCCGAACTCCTCGATCGTGCCGAGCTGGCCCTTCACGATGATCGGCACGGTGAGCGCCTGCCGGGTCGGGCTCGGCTGCGCGCCGACCGAGCCTGAGGCGACCTGGACGTTCTGGTTGCGGATCGCGTCGGTGACGTCCGAGGCGCTGAGCGAGAGGCCGCGCAGCTTGTCGGGATCGACCCAGACGCGCAGCGACCGCTCCGTCGAGTAGAGCGTCGCGCGGCCGACGCCGGGGATGCGGCGGATCTCGTTGATGACGTTGCGGATCAGGAAGTCGCCGAGGCCGACCTCGTCCATCGACCCGTCCTTGGAGACCAGGGTGATGATGTTGAGGGTCGCGGCCGAGGCCTCCTCCACGAGGATGCCCTGCTGGCGCACCTCGGCCGGGAGACGCGCCTCCACGCGCTTCAGCCGGTTCTGCACCTCGACCGAGGCGAGCGACGGGTCGGTGCCGGGCTGGAAGGTGGCGGTGATGTTGACCGAGCCGAACGAGTCGGTGGTCGATTCGAAGCTCATGATGTTGGCGGCGCCGTTCAGCTCATCCTCGATGAGCCGGGTGGTGCCGATGTAGAGGCTCTCCACGGAGGCGCCCGGATAGGCCGTGGACAGGGCGATGGAGGGCGGGGCGATCACCGGGTACTGCGCCACCGGCAGGTTCGGGATGGCGAGCGCGCCGCCGAGGCAGATGAACAGCGCCACCACCCAGGCGAAGACCGGGCGGTCGATGAAGAAGCGTGCCATGATCGGGCTCTCCCGGACTCAGTGGCGCTGCTGGACGGCGGCGGCCCGCGGGGTGACCTCCGCCTTGTCGCCCGGCACGTCGGGCGCCTCGTCGGTGTCGTGCTTCGGTCCGGTCTCGCCGTGGACCGGGGTCTGGTCGAGGGGCTTCACCTTGGCGCCGACGGTGATCTTCTGGAAGCCGTCGATGATGACGCGCTCGCCGGCCTTGAGGCCCGAGCGGATCAGCCAGTTCTGCCCGACCACCGGCCCGACCTCGACGGGCTGGCGCATCACGGTCTCGTCGGCGCGCACGATCCAGACCTCGGCGCGGCCGTCGTCGGTGCGCTGGATCGCCTGCTGCGGCACCGCGATCGCGTCGGAATCGATGCCCTGCTTGATCCGCGCCCGCACGTACATGCCGGGGAACAGCTCGTCGTGCGGGTTCGGGAACTGCACCCGCAGCGTCACCTGGCCGGTGCTCGGGTCGGCGGTGACGTCCGAGAACAGCAGCCGGCCCGCCAGCGGGTAGAGGGAGCCGTCATCCATGATCAGGTGGACGTTGGCGGTGTTGTCCTCCAGCCGCGCCAGCTCGCCGCTCGCGAGGTCCCGGCGCAGGCGGTTCAGCTCGCCGACCGACTGGGTGATGTCGACGTAGATCGGGTCGAGCTGCTGGATCGTGGCGAGCGCGCCCGTAGAGCCCGGCTCGATCAGCGTGCCCTCGGTGAGCAGCGCCCGGCCGATGCGGCCGGTGATCGGCGCGCGCACGTCGGTCCAGCCGAGGTTGAGCTGCGCGCGGTCGCGGGTCGCCTTGGCGCCGGCCACCTCGGCCTCCGCCTGCTTCTTGGCCGCGAAGGCGGCGTCGTACTGCGCCTGGCTCGCGGTGGCGCGGGAGAGCAGCTGCTCGAGCCGGTCGGCCTGCTGGCGGGCGAGCACCAGGGCGGCCTCCTGGCGGGCGAGGGCCGCCTCGGCGCTGGCGAGCTCGACCTCGTAGGGTGCCGGGTCGATCTTGTAGAGGATGTCGCCCTCCTTGACCTGGCTGCCCTGCTCGAAGAGCCGCTTGACCACGAGCCCGGAGACCCGGGAGCGGACCTCGGCGATGCGCATCGGCGCGACGCGGCCCGGCAGGTCGCGCAGGTAGGGGATCGCCTGGGGCTCCACCTTGACGAACCCGACCTCCGGCACCGGCGGGGCCGGCGCGGCGACCTGCTTCGGGTTGCAGGCGGCGACACCCAGCAGGAGCAGGGCCGCGGGCAGGAGGGCGGTCGCGCGGGCCGAGGCGCGGAACGACGACGGGATTCTGGCGGACAAAGTGCGGGTCACGATTACCGACGCTCCTGAAAGCATGCGTCTGCTGAGGCTGGCGCGGAGCGTGGGCCCGCGCATCGTCGAGTCAGATCCCGGGACCGGTCACGAGGCCGGTCGGACGAAGATCAGGACGGGCGCGCCATCATGCCGGCCGCGAGACCGGCGCGCGCGTCAGGCCCGGCGTGGAGGCCGGTGCGGCGAACCGTCCGGCGCGGAGGCCGGTACGCTGTCGGACCTGTAGTCGAACGATGCGTTGACAGTGTGACGGGGGCGCGGCGCGTCGACCGGCGGGCGCGGCAGCCCCAGTTCGGTGAGGATCTCGCTGTCGGCGGCGCAGAGATCGGTGCGGCCGAAGACCGAACGCTTGGCCTCGGACCGCTTAGCCTCGGGCTGCGCGTCCGGCGTGCCGGACAGGATCGTCAGGCGCGGGCTCGCGATGGCGCAGGCCGGGCCCTCCGGGCGCGCGGCCTCGGCCCGCGCGGGCGCAGCCACCAGCGCGGCCGTCGCGAGCACGAGCAGCGCCAGCGCGGCGAGGCCCCGGGCGAGGCGGTCCGGCAGGCCCGCGGCGCGGCGGGTCAGGAGAGCGGCGGATCGGATCACGAGTCTGAGATAAGCACGGCGGTCGCCGCGCGCAATCACCCACGGCGTCGCGCCACCCGCCCAGTGTTGCGCGCAGCACACAGCTGCGCCCGGAAGTGGCCATACCGGCGGCCCGGCCTCAACCTTGCCGTGAAGTCCGGGCCGGCTCGCCCCATGCGCGCAGGGGTTCCGCGCGGGCTTGGCCGAGATCTGCGAAGACCCGCCGAGATCCGCGAAGACCCGCGAAGACCCGCGAAGACCCGCGAGTCCCCGCGCCGCGACGAACGGAGGACGGAAGACCATGGCGAGACGGATCGCGCTACTCGGGCTCGCGGGCCTGCTGCTCGGGAGCGCCCCGGCGGCGGCCGCCAACCCGCTGGACAGGGGTCCGATCGCGGACTTCCTCAACATCTTCCGCAGCCAGGCGATCCCGCGCGAGACGGTGGCGTGGACCGGCAAGGAGAAGCCCGGCACCATCGTGGTCTCGACCCGCCAGCGCCGACTCTACTACGTGCTCGGCGGCGGCGCGGCGGTCCGCTACGGCGTGGGCGTCGGGCGGCAGGGCTTCTCGTGGTCCGGCACCAAGACCGTCACCATGAAGAAGGAGTGGCCGGACTGGCGCCCGCCGCAGCAGATGCTGGCCCGCCGCCCCGACCTGCCGCGGTACATGGCCGGCGGCCAGGACAACCCGCTGGGCGCCCGCGCCCTCTATCTCGGCTCGTCGCTCTACCGCATCCACGGCTCGAACGAGCCCGAGACGATGGGCGCGGCGGTCTCGTCCGGCTGCATCCGCATGACCAACAAGGACGTGACCGACCTCTACGACCGGGTCCGCGTCGGCACCAAGGTCATCGTGCGCGACTGACCGGGCGGGCGGCCGCGACGGCCGCCCCCCTCCGGCCGCCCCCTCCTCCCGCGCCGCGGAGCCGCAGCCGGTGGCGTGCGCCCGCCCGCGTCGACAGGCGCGGCGGGCCGGTGTTAGGAGCCGCGCCGTCGGGCAGAGCCGGATCGCCCGACCGCCACGAGGGACAGCATGAACGAGCGCATCATCCTGCGGGCCGGCGAGGCCCTGGTCGCGGGCGGGCCGCCCAACACCGCCTCCGAGCCCGAGGTCATCATCGGCGAGCTCGACGGGCCGGTCGGCACCGCCCTGGCCACGCTGACCGGCGATCAGGTCGTCGGCCACAGCCGCGTCTTCGCCCTGCTCAACACCGACATCATGGTCCGCCCGGTCACCCTGTGCGTGTCCAAGGTCAGTGTCACCGAGAGCAAGTACACCTCGATCCTGATGGGCACCGTCCAGTTCGCCATCGCCAACGGCGTGCTGGACGCCGTGCGCGCCGGCTACATCCCCAAGCACAAGGCCAACGACCTCGGCATCATCTGCTCGGTCTGGCTCAGCCCCGGCGTCATCGAGGCCCAGCACGTCGACCACAAGGCGCTGTTCGACATCCAGCGCCGGGGCATGACCGAGGCGATCCGCAAGGCCATGACCAACGAGCCCTCGATCGACTGGCTCCTCGAGAACCAGGACAAGATCACCCACAAGTACTACCAGATGGGCCTCGACGGAAAAATCTGAGCGCCCGGTCAGCGGCGGGCGGGGCGCGCACGATCCCGCGGGCGGCCACGGCCAAGCCTGTCGCGATCCGGTGCCTTCGGGTAGGATGGCGGCATGAGCAGACGCGCCGATTCCCGTCCGTTCCGCCGCCTCGCGGCCGGCCTCGTGCTCGGGGCCTGCTGGCTCCCGGCCGGTCCCGCCGCCGCCCAGGCGCTGTTCTGGCCGTCCATCGGCTTCGCGCCGCTGCCCTCCTTCGCGTGGCCGCAGATGCCCGAGGACGCGTACGGCCGCTGGACCGGCTCCTACGCCCGCCTGTCGACCGGCTACGCGGTCAGCACGTCCCGGCATCTCGGCAGCTATTCGGGACCGACCATCGGGTTCGAGGGCGGCCGGATGTGGCAGGAGGGCCCGATCCTCTACGGCATCAGCGGCGGGTTCGACTATCTCGCCGGCCTCGGCGGCAACCTCACGCCGGGCTACGGGCGGCTCGCCTATTCCAACGACTTCGCCGGATCCCTGGAGGTGAAGGTCGGCACCCTCGTCGCGCCGGACGTGCTGGTCTACGCCAAGACCGGCGCCCTGGCCCTGCACCAGACGCTGCGCGTCGGGCCGACCCCGGGGTCGCTGCCGTTCGCGCGCCAGGACATCGCGGTCCGGCCGGTGGCCGGCGTGGGCGTCGAGTGGGCGGTCACGGACCGCCTGTCGCTGGCGGTCGAGGCGGGCGTGGTCGGCGGCGGGATCCGCTGAGGCGCGCCCCCGCCGGCCTCGCCGAGCGGTGCCGTCCGGGGCGCGGCCGCCTATTTCGGCACGAACGCCCAGTAGTCGAGGTCGAGGATCACCGCCGGGTCGTAGCCGTCGCCGGCGCGGTCCGGGAAGGCGCCGCAGGGCTGGTTCTTGGTGGCGACCGTCCGCAGGCGCAGGAGCCCGACATCGTCGCGGCCGACATCGGCGGTCGCCAGCACCTCGCTCCAGGCATAGACCGTGTCGCCGGCGAAGAGCGGCGCCACGTGGCGGCCGGCGTTGATGCCCGCGAGGGCGAAGGCGTTGCCGAGCCCGTTGAAGCTCAGCGCCCGCGCCAGCGAGATCACGTGGCCGCCGTAGATCAGGCGCCGGCCGAAGCGGGTGTCCTTGGCGGCCAGCCCGTCGAAATGCACCTTGGCGGTGTTCTGGAACAGGCGCGTGGCGATCTGGTGCTCGGCCTCCTCGACGGTCATGCCGTCGACGTGGTCGATCTTCTCACCCACCGTGTAATCCGCGAAGCGGTGCGGGCTGCCGGCGAGGTCGGTATCGTAGGCGGCGGCCGAGAGCTTCGGCAGCGCGCCCGCGAGGTCCTGCGGGTCGACCACCTTGGCGAGGCTCGGCACGTGCTCCTCGGCGATCGCCGCCTCGGGGTCGCGCTTGCGCACGAGCACCCAGCGGCAATAGCTCAGCACGGTCTCGCCGCGCTCGTCGGAGCCCACCGAGCGGACGTAGACCACGCCGGTCTGCCGGTTCGAGCTCTCCTTGAGGCCGATCACCTCCGACACGGTGGAGAGCGTCTCGCCCGGGTAGACCGGCCGCCGGAACCCGCCCTCGGCGTAGCCGAGATTGGCCAGCGCGTTGAGGGAGACGTCCGGGACGGTCTTGCCGAACACCATGTGGAAGGTGAGCAGGTCGTCGAGCGGGCTCTTCGGGTAGCCGATGGCCCGGGCGAAGGCGTCCGACGACTGCACGGCGAAGCGCGGCCCGTAGAGGCCCGTGTACAGCGCCACGTCGCCCACCGTCACGGTGCGCGGGGTGGCGTGGCGGATGGTCTCGCCGAGGCGGAAATCCTCGAAGAAGCGGCCAGGATTCGTCTTCACGGGCGTTCGACCCTACTGCGTGTAAACGTAAGCTGCGGGCACGGCGTATTCATGCAGCAGACGGCTGATGAACAGCAGCAGCAAGATGAGGATGATCGGCGAGATGTCGACGCCCCCGAGATTGGGCAGCAGGTTGCGGATCGGCCGCAGCACCGGCTCGGTCAGCCGGTAGAGCACCTCGCCGATCTGCGCGACGATCGGGTTGCGCACGTTCACCACGTTGAACGCGACGAGCCAGCTGAGAACCGCGCTTGCGATGAGGACGTAGATGAAAAGCTGGACGACCGTGTCGAAGAGCCAGATCAGGGCGTTCATGCGGGTCCGCGCGTATCCTTCGGGCCGCCCGCACCCCAGCGCCGGAGCGGCGCGCGGCGGGCGACGTTGAAACAGGGAATTGACAGGCTGAGCCGCCCGCGCCTACAAGGCCGGCGCCTCGACGGGGCTGTAGCTCAGATGGGAGAGCGCCGCAATCGCACTGCGGAGGTCAGGGGTTCGAATCCCCTCAGCTCCACCAGGCTTTCCTGGTGACAAGACAGCGTCCCGGTTCCGCAGCGATAGCGCTGGCGCGGCCGGGACTTAGCGCCGGTCCGCGGAGATCTCTTCCCGCCCCGCGCCACCTGCCCGATCCCACATCCCGACCCGTGACCGCGCCCCGCCCCAGATCTTGGTCCGGGCTGCCCGGGGATCCCCCGCCGCGAGCCGAGGCCGCGTCCGGGCCGGCGGCGAGCCTGCAACCATCGCGGCGCGGCAGGGTTCGGTCCCGATCGGAGACGGAGGAGGTCGCGTGGCGTCCTGGATCGAACAGGCAGTCTGGTGGCAGGTCTTTCCCCTCGGCTTCGTCGGAGCCCCCGACGAAGCCGATCCGGCCGCACCGGTCACGCACCGCCTCGCCCACCTGCACGGCTGGCTCGACTACGCGGTCGAGCTCGGCGCGTCCGGGCTGGCGCTCGGGCCGATCTTCGCGGCCTCCACGCACGGCTACGACACGATCGACCATTTCCGCATCGACCCGCGCCTCGGCGACGAGGCCGATTTCGACGCCCTGGTCGCGGCGGCCCGGGCCCGCGGCCTCCGCGTCCTGCTCGACGGCGTGTTCAACCATGTCGGGCGGGCGCACCCGGCCTTCCAGGACGTCCTGCGGCACGGGCCCGAATCCGAGCGGGCCGGCTGGTTCCGGCTGTCCTGGCCGCGGGGCTCCGGCCCGGGCATCGAGCCGGACTACGCCTGCTTCGAGGGACACCGGCAGCTCGTCACGCTCAACCACGACGACCCGCGCGTCGCTGACCACGTCGCCGCCGTCATGGGCCACTGGCTCGCCCGGGGCGCCGACGGCTGGCGGCTGGACGCGGCCTACGCGGTGCCGCCGCGCTTCTGGGCGCGCGTGCTGCGGCAGGTCCGCCTCGCGCATCCGGAGGCCTACATCGTCGGCGAGGTGATCCACGGCGACTACGCCCGCATCGTGCAGGACACCGGCATGGATTCGGTGACCCAGTACGAGCTCTGGAAGGCGATCTGGAGCGCCCTCAACGATCGCAACCTGTTCGAGCTGGCCCACGCCCTGGACCGGCACAACGGCCTTCTCGACAGGTTCGCGCCCCTGACCTTCGTGGGCAACCACGACGTGACGCGCATCGCGAGCCGGCTCACCGACGAGCGGCACCTGCCGCACGCGCTGGCGATCCTGCTGACCTGCGGCGGGACGCCCTCGATCTATGCCGGCGACGAGCAGGCCTTCCGCGGCGTGAAGGAGGAGCGGGTCGGCGGCGACGACGCTATCCGGCCGGCCTTCCCGCCGACGCCCGCGGATCTCGCTCCCTACGGCTGGCCGATCTACCGGCTGCACCGGGACCTGATCGCCCTCCGGCGGCGCCACGCCGGACTCCACCGCGCGCGGGCGCGGGCGCTGCACCTCGCCAACGCGCAGATCGTGCTCGCGCTGGGCGACGGGAGCGCGCGGGTGCTGACGGCCCTGAACCTCGCCGACGCGGACGCGACGCTGCCGGTGCCGGAAGCCCGGGCGATCGAGGCCGGCACCGGCGATCTCGCCGAGGCCGGCAGCACCGGCGCCCGCGTGACCCTTCCGGCCCACGGCTGGGCCGTCCTGACCGTGTGACCGCCGCGCCTCGGCCGGAAAGGGGCCGGAAAGAGGCCGACCGCCCGCTCTCCCTAGCCGGTGCGGCGGGCCGTCCAGCGCCCCGCGCAGGCACCGAGCCCGGACAGCGTCCAGCGGCCGGTCCCGGCGGACCCGCGCAGGCGGCCCGTGACCGAGACGCTGGCCAGCCCCTTGCGGATCGTGCCGGTGATCCGGCCGTCCGGCCCTGCCCGGCCGGAGGCGTCGACGCCGTTGCCGCCGACGTCGTCCACGGTCCCGTCCCGGATCACGATGGGATAGCTGTAGGGCCCCGTGCAGCTCCCGCTCTCCGCGGTGGCGATGACCGACCATGACCCGTCGAACCGGTTGGCCGCGGAGGCTCCCGTCGCGGCGCAGACGGTCGTGCAGGCGGTCAGGATCAGGGCGGGCGCGAGCCGTGCGGCGCGAAGTCGGGTCATCGTCTCCTCAGTGATGGTCTCGGATCTCGGATGGGATTCCTCCGTGCCGGGGGGATCCGTCGCGCGGCACGGCGCGCGGGCGGACCGTCAGTCGGTGCGGTCGCACGACGGAGCGTCGGGAGCCGGAGCACGGGGTGAAAGGGCAACGGGCCGGACGCGCGCCGGGAGCGGCGCGGGCGCCCGGCCTCGCGGCCGTGCCGGACAAGAGGGCCATCCGCCCGGCACAACCTCGGGAAAGGGGCGCGGAACCCGGCGGCGCCCGACGGCGCACGGCGCGTTCCACGACCGCGATATGGGGCCTAACACATTCGTGGGAATGAGATATTTTTACCAGTACGCCGTGTTTCTCACCGGCTCCGCGGGATGCCACGCGCCGACATGTCTCAGCGGGCCATCCCGGCAGACACGCCGTTCCGCGACAGGCCGGTCGGCCCGGCGCGGCCGCCCGCGGGGCGGCTGCGCAGGAACGTGTCGAGCCATGCGGGCATCCCGGTTCCAGGCCGGAACGCCGCCCGGCGCTCCCAGGCCTTCAGGAGGGTGAGCCGGACGAGGTCGTCCCCCTGGACATCGCCCGCGATGGCGTCGCGGGTCAGCATCAGCGCGCGGCGGCGCAGGTCCGGCACGGCGTCGACCAGCGCCGCCCCGAAGCCGACCGGGACCTGCCCCTCGGCCTCCGCGGCGTCCGCGGCCTCCGACAGGCGGTCGAGCAGGCGTCTTAGACGCGAATTTTCCTCAAGTTCTGCAACTTCTGGAAAATTCTCGCGCCGACTCGTACATGATGTCGCACCCGGGGCGGAGATCACGTCCCCGTGTTCCGCGGTCCCCCGCACTAGTCGGTCAATATCCTGCACGGTCGGCATGGCCACGTCTTCTGGGAAGGGGGGCCGAGAGCGCGCGGGAACGGCGTCGCGGCGTTGCGAGCATTTATCTTTGGCTCAAAACGCCCGCGTCAATGGTGCGCGTATACCAGGAAAATAACTTAGATGAGGGAACCGGCTTGTGCGCAACCCGTTTGTGCCCCGCTGCCGACAGGGCAGTGACCGCGTGAAGGGGTGCAGAAGCTGTGACGGCGGGCGTCGACAGGCATGAGCTCCGGCAGATCATCGCCGGCCTGAGCGAGGGCGTGATCCTGGTCGAGCCCGACCAGACCATCGCCTACGCCAACGCGGCCGCCCTGGCGATGCACGGTGCCGAGAGCCTCGACGAGCTCGGCCCAACCGTCGACGCCTATCGCGACCGCTTCTGCCTCCGATACCGCAACCATATCACGCCCAACCAGTACCCGATCGAGCGCGTGATCGCCGGCGAGCGCTTCCACGACGTGGTGGTCGAGGTGCGGCGGGCCGACAAGCCCGACATGGACTTCGTGCACTCGCTGCGCAGCCTCGTGGCCACGGACCGCGACGGCAACCCGAGCTGCCTCGCGCTGATCCTGAAGGACGTCTCCGACCAGTTCGAGGCCGAGGAACGGTTCGAGCGCACCTTCAACGCCAACCCGGCCCCGGCCGTGATCACGCGGCTGTCCGACCTGCGCCACGTCAAGGTCAATCACGGCTTCCTGGAGATGACCGGCCACACCCGCGACGCCGTCATCGGCCGCAGCGTCTACGAGGTCGACGTCCTGGCCGGCGCGCGCAACCGCGACCTCGCCGTCGCGCGGCTCAACGCGGGCGGCACGATCCCGCAGATGGAGGCCTGCCTCGACCTGCCCGACGGCGGGAGCCGCTTCGTGATCGTCGCCGGGCAGCCGATCGAGATGGGCGACGAGCCCTGCATGCTGTTCACCTTCGCGGACCTGGAACTGCGCCGGAAGGCCGAGGCCGCCCTGCGCCAGAGCGAGGAGCGCTTCGCCAAGGCGTTCCGGATGACGCCGATCCCGACCGTGCTGGTGCGGGCCGAGGACGGCCAAGTCACGGGCGTGAACGAGGCGTTCAGCCGGGTCTTCGGCCTGGGCGGGGACCGCGTCGTCGGCCGCTCGCTGGAGGAGGCCGGCCTGTGGGTCGCCGAGAAGCAGCGCCTGCAGGTCGAGGCCGCCCTGGAGCGGCAGGGCTACGTGCTGGGTCTCGAGGTGTGCCTGCGCCACGAGAGCGGCGCGAACCTCGACTGCCTGGTCTCGGCCGAGCGGGTCGAGATCAACGAGACGGCCTTCGTTCTGCTGGTGCTGCAGGACATCACCGCGCGCAAGCACTCGGAGCGGGAGCTGTTCGACGCGATCGAGACGGTGATGGCCGACACGTCGTGGTTCAGCCGCGGGCTGATCGAGAAGCTGGCGAACCTGCGCCGGCCGGCCCGGGAGGGCGGCGACGCGGCGGCGCCGAGCCTGACCGTTCGCGAGCGCCAGATCCTCAACCTGATCTGCGCGGGGCTCGGCGACGACGCGATCGCGCGCAAGCTCGGGCTGTCGCGCAACACGGTGCGCAATCACGGCGCCGCCCTGTACCGCAAGATCGGCATCCACAAGCGCAGCGAGGCAGTCGTTTGGGGGCGCGAGAACGGCTTTCCCCTGAACATCTCTGACGGATGAATACCGCCATACTGGTACAACTAAACCATTGATCCGGCGCGCCCGGCGTACATCTTCCGCTCGGCAAGGGTTTTCTCACGCATGACGAGGCGCCCATGACCGAAGACAGGAAGACACCGTCCGCCGAGCACCTCAAGGGCTCGGTGAAGGAGGCCATCGGCAAGCTGACCGGCGATGCCCGGACGGAGACCGAGGGCCGGCGCCAGAAGCGCGACGCGCCCGGATCGAAGGCCGGCTCCGGGCCCGCGGGCTCCGGCCCGCGCTGACGGACGTCACCCGGCGCCTCACGGTGAGGCGCCCCCACCACGAGCGCGATCGCGGAGGCGGTCGCCGACGCGACGACGAAGGAGAACGACATGGTCGATACCAATCGGATCACGGGCGCGGCCCGGGAACTCGGCGGCAAGGTGCAGGGCGCGTTCGGCGACCTGACCGGCTCGCGGCGGGACTCGGTCGAGGGCCGCGCCCGCGAGGCCGCCGGACAGGCCGAGACCCTCTACGGCCAGGCCAAGGACACCGTGCGCGACGCGGCCGACCACGTGGCCGACGCGGCCCGCGACTTCGGTGGTCGGGTTCGCGACGCCGTCGACGATCTCGGGGCCGACGACGTCGAGGCCCGCGCCCGCCGCGCCCAGGGCGCCGCGCAGGACCAGTACGCCCGCGCCGAGCGCGGCGTCCGCCACGCCGCCGAGGAGGCGTACGACTACGCCGAGGACGCCTACGCGCGCGGCAGCCACGCCCTGCGCCGCGGCACCCGCGAGGTCGGCCAGCAGGTCGCCGAGTACCCGCTCGCCGCCCTGCTCATCGCCGGCATCGCGGGCTTCGGCCTCGGCCTGCTCGTCAGCGCCCGCCGCGACTGAGCCGCGTCCCGGCCGCCCCTGGGCCGTCCGGGCCGGCGGCCCCACGAATTTCAGCGATCCACCACCGGAGTGACAGCGTGACCACCATCCAGACCGTTGCAACGCCCCTCGCGCCGGACGCGCACGCCGACACGCGCGCCGTCCTGCTCAACCAAGTCTCCTGGGGCGCCATCTTCGCCGGCGCCGTGACCGCGCTGGTCACCCAGGTGATCATCAACCTCGTCGGCGTCGGCGTCGGGCTGGCCTCGGTCGGCACGACCGCCGCCGACAATCCCTCCGCCTCCACCGTCTCGATGGGTGCGGGCGCGTGGTTCGTCGCCTCGGGCCTCGTCGCCTCGCTGGCCGGCGGCCTCATTGCCGGGCGGCTCTCGGGCAAGGCCCTTCCGGGTGCGGCCGCCCTGCACGGGCTGGTCTCCTGGGCGGTCACCACCCTGGTGGTGCTGTACATGCTGACCTCGGCCGCCAGCGGCCTGGTCGGCGGCACGCTCGGCACCGTCTCGAGCGCGCTCGGCGGCGCCGGCAACCTCGTCGGCGGCACGGTGCAGACCGCCGCCCAGGCGGCGGCGCCGTCGCTGTCGAAGATCTCGAACCCGCTCGACGGCATCGAGGACAAGGTCCGCCAGCAGGCCGCCGGCCAGGACCCGCAGGCCGCCAAGGACGCGGCCGTGGCGGCGGTGAAGGCGGTCCTGACCGGTGACCCGGCCCAGAAGGAGCAGGCCAAGACCCGCGCCGCCGACGCCCTGGCCAAGGCGCAGGGCATCACGCCGGATCAGGCCAAGGCGCAGATCGACGACTACCAGAAGCAGTACGAGCAGGCGGTGGCCAGCGCCAAGCAGAAGGCCGAGGCCGCTGCCGTGACGGCGAAGTCGGCGGCCACGCAGGGCGCGTTCTACGCCGCGCTGGCGCTGATCCTGGGTGCGCTGGCGGCGTATGTCGGCGGCCGGATGGGCGCGCCCAAGCCCGCGACCCTGCTCGGCGCCTACGAGACCCGGCGCGTCTGACACCTCCCTCTGACACCTTCACCGGCCCCCGCGTCGATCGCGGGGGCCACCACCGGCCGGGGAGACCGGCCTCACCAGCGAAGCAGGAGCACACGCGATGAGCAGCACGACCGACAAGATCAAGGGCCTGGCCAACGAGGCGGTGGGCAACGTCAAGCAGGCGGCCGGCAAGGCGACGGGCAACGACAAGCTGGTGGCCGAGGGCAAGGCGCAGGAGCTGAAGGGCGAGGCGCAGAAGACCGTCGGCGACGTCAAGGACGGCGCCAAGTCCGTCGCCGACAAGATCACCGGCAAGCACTGATCCGTCCCGCGGCGCCGGCTCCCCGGCGCCGCCGCCCCCGCCGAGGCGGGGCTCCATTCCCCGACACCAGGAGAGCTGCATGAACCGCGACCAGATCCGCGGCGCGTCCCGCCACCTCAAGGGCCGCGCCCAGACCGCCCTGGGCGGCCTGACCGGTGACCCGGCCCGCCAAGTGCGCGGCGCCGTCAATCAGGTGGCCGGCGGCGCGCAGTACGCCTACGGCCGCGCCCGCGACCGCGCCGAGGACCTCGCGGAGGACCTGGCGGAGGACAGCCGCCATCTGGCCGAGGCCGCCCGGAGGCGGGCCGACCACCTGATCGACGAGGGCCGGGACCGCGCCCGGGACGCGCGCCGCCGCGGCGCCGATTACGGCCGGCAGGCGATCCGCACGGCCGACGCCAACCGCACCAACACCCTGCTGGGCCTGGCCGCCGTCGCTTTCGCGGCGGGATGGCTCGTCCGCCGCACGCGCTGACGGAGGTTTTACCGATGCTGCGCAAGCTCCTGACGGCCTTCATCGTGCCGAAGCTCATCGCCTATCTCGGGCGCCGCTACGACCGACGCCGGGGCACCGGCCGCACCTACTGACGCCCGGATCCGGAGCCCGGGATCGCTAGCCCGGGGCCTTCCAGATGCCGGCGGCGATCCGTGTCGTCTCGACGAGCGCGGCGTGGAGCGCCGCGTCCCCGTCGCGCCGGCCGGCGCGGATCGCCGCGACCAGCTCGGCCGGCGATCCGGCGCCGCCCAGCGCCCGCTCCCAGGCCCCGGCCGCCGCGCCCGCCTGCGCGATCTCCCGCATGACCACGCCCATCGCGTTGGCGGCCATCAGCAGGACGTAGCGCTGGCGCCCCGACAGGGCCGGCGCGACCTCGTCGAGGAGGCTCTGCCGGGCGACCGACAGGAGGGCGGCGCCCGCGGGCGCGTCCGGGAAGGATTCGCTCATCGGGCTCCCCACCGCTCGGGTGCGGTCTCGCGCAGGATCGCGGCCTCGAGTTCGGGCACCATCCGGCCGGTCAGCGCCAGCTCCAGCGACGTCTCCTGACCGGAGACGTGGCGGTGGCCCTGCTCCAGGGCGATCACCGCCCAGCGCAGATGCGCCATGACCTCCCAGTAGCGCACCGCCTCCGGCTCGATCGCGCGCCCGCTCTCGGCCTCGTAGCCGCGGTAGAAGGCGGCCCGCGGGGCGATGCCCCCGGCCTCCAGGTCGGGCCGGCCGAAGCGCCAGCAGGCGGCGCAGAACCAGCCGATATCCTGGACCGGGTCGCCCCAGCCGGCGAATTCCCAGTCGAGGATCGCCGTCAGGCCCTCGGCATCGACCATGTAGTTGCCGGTGCGGAAGTCGCGGTGGACCAGGACCGGCCGGGGACAGGGCGGCGCGTGGAGCTCGGCCCAGCGCAGGCCCCATTCGAGGGCCGGGCGCGCGGCGCCGATCCCGTCGAGACTCGCCCGGAGCGCGCGGATCTCGGCCAGGGCCGGCTCCGGCTCGGGCGCGCCGAGGAAGGCGAGGTCGTCCGCCGGGGCGGTGCCCGGGCCGGCCGCCGGCAGGATGCCGTGCGTCCGGGCGAGCTCGCGGCCGAGCCGCTCGGCCAAGGCCGCGCGGTCGCCGCCGAGGCTCGTGTCCTTGACCACCCGCGGCCCCAGCCCGATCCCGGAGACGAGGCCCATCAGCGCGAAGGGCGCCCCGACCACCCCCGGATCCGCGCAGAATCCGACCGGCTCCGGCACCCGCACGCCGGCCGCGAAGGCGGCGCGCAGGATCCGGAACTCCTCCGCCCGCGAGCGGCTCGACGCGATGGTGGCGGCCGCGTCCTTGCGCAGGACGAAGCTCCGGGGCGCGCCGTCGACCCGGCACGACAGCATCCAGTTCTCCTGGATCGAGCCGCCGGTCAGCGGCCGGGCGTCGTCGAGCGCGACCGACCCGGTCCCCAGGGTCCGGCCGATCCAGGCGCAGAGCGCCGTCCTCTGATCCGCGTCCAGCATGGTGCCTCAGGGCCGCGTCACGGGACGCGCTCGAGGGCCATGGCGATCCCCTGGCCGCCGCCGATGCACATGGTCACGAGCCCGTAGCGGCCGCCGGTCCGGGCCAGCTCGTAGAGGGCCTTGACGGTGATGATCGCCCCCGTGGCGCCGATCGGGTGGCCGAGGGCGATGGCGCCGCCGTTCGGGTTGACCCTGTCGGGATCGAGGTCGAGGGCGCGGGAGACCGCGCAGGCCTGCGCCGCGAAGGCCTCGTTCGACTCGACGACGTCGAAATCCGCCGCCCGCAGGCCGGTCCGCTCCAGCAGCCGCCGCACCGCCGGCACCGGGCCCATGCCCATCTCGGACGGGTCCACGCCGGCGTGGGCGTAGCCGACGATGCGGGCGAGCGGCGTCGCGCCGTCGCGCGCGGCCCGTGCGGCGCTCGACAGGACGAGGGCCGCCGCGCCGTCGTTCAGCCCCGAGGCGTTGCCGGCCGTGACGCTGCCGGTCTTGGAGAAGGCCGGGCGCAGCTTGGCGAGGTCCTCGGCGGTCGTGGCCTTCGGGTGCTCGTCGGTGTCGAAGGCCACCGTCTCGCGCTTGCGCTGGACCTCGATCGGCAGGATCTGCTCCCGGAACCGGCCCTCGCGGATCGCCCGCGCGGCGCGGGCCTGGCTCTCGGCCGCGAAGGCGTCCTGCGCGTCGCGGGGGACGGCGTAGCGCGCGGCCACGTTCTCGGCGGTGACGCCCATGTGGCCGTTGCCGAACGGGTCGGTCAGCGCGCCGAGCATGTAGTCGACCAGCACGGCGTCGCCCATGCGCGACCCGGTCCGCCCGGTGGTCAGCAGGTGGGGGGCGCGGCTCATGCTCTCGGCGCCGCCGGCCACGGCCGTCTCGGCGTCGCCGAGCAGGATGGACTGCGCGGCCGAGACGATCGCCTGCAGGCCGCTGCCGCAGAGGCGGTTGACCGTCATGGCCGGCACCTCCGCGGGAATCCCGCCCTCCATCGCCGCGACGCGGGCGATGTAGGCGTCCCGGGGCTCGGTCGGGATGACGTTGCCGAGGACCACGTGCCCGACCGTCTCGGGCGCGGTCCCGGCGCGGCGCAGCGCCTCCGCGACGCAGCTTGCGGCGAGGACGGAGGGCGGCGTGCCGGCCAGCGCGCCGCCGAACGTGCCGATCGCGGTGCGCACCGCGCCTGTGATCACGACCTCGGTCATACTCTCGGCTTCCTCTCGGCTTCCCTGTCTGGCTCGGCCTGCCGACGCGCCCCGCGCGGCGGGCGGACGGTGTCGGCCCCGCTCAGGCCCCGACGCTCAGGCCCCGACGCTCAGGCCCCGACGCTCAGGCCCCGACGTCCCACGACCAGAAGGCGTCGCCCTCGGCCTCGAGATTGCGGTTCAGGACCATCTTGTGGACCTCGTCGGCCCCGTCCACGAGGCGCGCCTGCCGGGCGTAGCGGTAGATCCACTCGAGGGGCGTGTCGGTGGAGTAGCCCCGCGCGCCGTTGATCTGGATCGCCGTGTCGGCGGCCGCGTGCAGGAGGTTGGCCACGTGGACCTTGGCCATCGACACCTCCTTGCGGGCGAAGCTGCCCCGGTCGAGGGCCCAGGCAGCCTTCATCACCAGGAGGCGGCCGATCTCGATCCGCATCGCGAGGTCGCCCAGCATCAGCTGAATGCTCTCCCGGTCGGCCAGCCGGATCCCGAAGCCGTGCCGCTCGGCCGCGTAGGCCCGGGCGATCTCGACGCAGCGCTTCGACAGGCCGAGCCAGCGCATGCAGTGGGTCAGCCGCGCCGGCCCGAGGCGGATCTGGGTGAGCTTCAGGCCGTCGCCCTCGTTCATCAGGACGTTCTCGGCCGGGATCTCCAGGCCCTCGAACAGCAGCTCGCAATGGCCGCCGTGCTCCTCCGGCCCCATGATCGGGATGCGGCGCAGGATCCGCCAGCCGGGCTGGTCCCTGTGGAACAGGAAGGCGGTCAGCCCTTTCCGCGCGTCGTCGGAGGTGCGCGCCATCAGGATGAAGTGCTCGGCCTCCTCGGCGCCGGTGATGTACCACTTGCGGCCGGTGACCACGTAGCCGTCGCCCCGCCGCTCGGCCCGGGTCTGGATCATGCCGGGATCGGAGCCGCCGCCGGGATGCGGCTCGGTCATGGCGAAGGCCGAGCGGACCCGCCCCTCCACGATCGGCGCGAGCCAGCGCGCCTTCTGGTCCGGGGTCGCGACCTTCTCCAGCACCATCATGTTGCCGTCGTCGGGCGCGGCCGAGTTGAACACGACCGGGCCGAAGATCGAGCGGTTCATGGCCTCGTAGCAGACCGCCATGCCGACCTTGTCGAGCCCGGCGCCGCCGGTCTCGGGCCGCAATTGCAGGCACCACAGGCCCTCTGCGCGGGCGAGGCCGCGCAGCCGCGTCAGCTCGGCGAGGCTGATGTTGCCGTGGCCGTCATAGGCGGCCGGATCGGCCTCGAGCGGCAAGATGTGCGCGTCCACGAAGGCCGCGATCCGGGCGCGGTAATCCTCGACGCGCGGGGAGATGGTGAAATCCACGGGCCCACCTCCTGGGTCGGTGCCGACGACGAAAATCGAGCGAGCGCTCGCTTTTTATCGCCTGGATTCGCGCCTGGCAACGGGCTAGACCTCGGGAGCCGCTCCCGGTCGTGGCCACCGCGGGCTGGCGCGACGACGAAACGACGACGGCGCGACGATGGATCGATGAGCCCCGCAGACGCTCTTCCGGCGAACTTTCCGGCACACCTTCCGGTGAAGGACGCCTACGCCACCGAGGCGATCTGCGCGCGGATCCTGGCGCGGCACCGGGACCGGATCAGCGTCCGGAAGGACCATGTCGCCGTCGCCAACCTCGCGCGGATCATCGAGGCGGTGCTGAAGCTGTCGAGCCGGCAGGGCTTCCACGAGACGAGCCTGCGCGACCTCGCCCGGGCCTCGGGGCTCAGCATGGGCGGGCTCTACTCGTACTTCGACAACAAGAACACGCTGCTGGTCATGATCCTCACCGAGGTGGCCGAGACGGCCGAGGCGGTCCTGCGGCAGGCCCCGGCGGGGCTCGCGGCGGATCCGGCCGCGCATCTGCGCTGGCTGATCGAGACCCATATCCGCCTGACCGAGGCGATGCAGCCCTGGTTCGTCTTCGCCTTCATGGAGGCGAAGGGCTTCCCGGCCCCCGCCCGGACGATGGCGACGGAGAGCGAGGCCGCCACGGAGCGCATCTTCGCCGAAGTCCTCGCCCGCGGCGCGGCGGCGGGCGTCTTCGCGGTCGCCGACGTCGACCTCACCGCCGCGCTGATCAAGCCGCTCCTGCAGGACTGGTACGTGAAGCGGGCCAAGCACCGGAAGCGCGGGATCCCGATCCAGCGCTACATCGCCGGCGTGACCGCCTTCGTCGAGAAGGCCATCGCGGCGGGCTGAACCGGCGCGGCGGACGAACACCCCCTGGTCGGGGCCGCCGCGCGCCCTTATGCCGGGCCCGGAGGGCATTCCGGAGCGCGGGGAGCATGGCCGGACCGATCGGGCGCCGCGCGGACGCACACGGAACCGCCGGAATCGACGATCCGCTGAGCGGCCTCGCGCCGCTGCTGCGCGTGCGGCCGCACCTGGACGACGTCTGCCGGTTCGGCGGCGCCTGGGCCGCCCCGCACGCGCCGGAGCCGACGCGGCAGGCCTATTTCCACCTCGTGACGCGCGGCCGCGCCACGCTGCGGCGGCCTGGGGGCGCGCCGCTGCAGGTCGCGGCCGGGGACATCCTGCTCCTGCCGCGCGGCGACGCGCACCTGTTCCACGGCGCGGGGCCGCCGCCGTCGACGCCCCTGCCCGTCGCGGTCCGCCACGCGCACGATCTGCGGTTCAAGACCACCGTCGGGGCCGAGCCGGACGTCGAGCTGATCTGCGGCCGCCTGGCCTTCGAGGCGGCGCCCCAGACCCTGATCGTGACCGCCCTGCCCGACCTCCTCGTCCTGAGCGTCGGCACCGAGCCCCTGGCCACCCGCTTCGCGCCGCTCCTGGCGGGCATCCGCGAGGAGCTGAACGACCTCCGCGCCGGGTCGGTCGCGGTCGCCGAGAACCTCGCGAGCGCGCTGTTCATGATGATGCTCCGCGCGCATCTCGAGGCGTCGGCCCCGGCCGAGGGCCTGCTGCGCCTCCTGGGGCAGCCGCTCACCGCCCGGGCGGTGCTCGCGATGGTGCGCGACCCGGTGCATCCCTGGACGCTGGACGAACTGGCCGCGACGGCCGCCGCGTCGCGGGCGAGCCTCGTGCGCGCCTTCCGTGGGGCGGCGGGCGTCGCCCCGCTGGAATTCCTCACCGACCTGCGGCTCGGGCTCGCCCATCACCGCCTGCGCACCGAGACGGTCCCGCTGGACCGTCTCGCCGCGGAGGTCGGCTACCAGTCCGCGCCCGCCCTCAGCCGGGCGTTCCTGCGCAAGTACGGGATCCGCCCCGGACAGGCGCGGCAGGCCGAGGCGCCCCCGCAGGCGGTTTGATCCGCCCGGTCATCGGCCTGCGCCGCGCGGTCATCGAGGGCGCGGCCGGCCCCGACTACCTTCCTCGTCATCACGAAGGAGGTCGTCATGCACATGATCGATTGGAACAGCTACCGCCAGCAGGTCACCGCCGGCGTCGGACACTTCGCCAAGCTCAGCCCCGACACGGTGCGGGGCTACGGCACCCTCAGCACGGCGGGCCAGAAGACCGGCCAGCTCGACGCCAAGACCCGTGAGCTGATCGCGGTGGCGGTGGCGATCTCCCTGCGCTGCGACGGCTGTATCACGGTCCACACCGACGCCGCCCGCAAGCTCGGCGCCACCGAGGCCGAGCTGGCCGAGGCCCTCGGGGTCGCCACCAGCCTCAATGCCGGTGCCGCGGTCGTCTACGCGACCCGCGCGCTCGACGCCTTCGCGGCCTCCGCCGAGGCGTAGCCCCTCCCCCCATCCGATTGAGCAAGGAATCGTGCCATGAACACGCAGGTTCGCCGCGTCCTCGGCCTCGTCTCCGGGCCGGGCTCGAACCGCCTCGGCCTCCAGGCCATGCGGGTCGCCATCGCGGTCATCTTCCTCTGGATCGGCGCGCTCAAGTTCGTGCCCTACGAGGCCGACAGCATCACGCCCTTCGTCGCCAACAGCCCGGTGATGGCGTTCTTCTACGCCCACCCCGACCAGTACGCGCAGCACCTCACCCACGAGGGCGAGCTCAACCTCGCCGCCCGCGCGTGGCAGACGGCCAACCACACCTACGCGTTCTCCCGCGGACTCGGCACGGTCGAGCTGCTGATCGGCCTGCTCGTCCTCGTCGGGCTGGCGTCGCGGCGGCTGGGTCTGGCCGGCGCGGTGCTGGCCTTCCTCACCCCGGTGGTGACCCTGTCGTTCCTCGTGACCACCCCCGAGGCCTGGGTCGCCGCGCTCGGCGACGCCGAGCACGGCTTCCCCTACCTCTCGGGTGCCGGGCGCCTCGTCCTCAAGGACGTCACCCTCATGGCCGGCGCGTGGCTCGTCCTCGCCGACAGCGCCCGCGCCGTCCTCGAGCGGCAGGCCCGGGCGCCGGGCGCCCCCGCCCGCCTCGACCTCGCGGCAAGCCGCTAGGAGTCCCCTAGGAGGCCGGGGTGCCGCCCGCGGGCAGCGCCCCGATCATCGCCCGCAGGCCGCCGATGTCGTCGAGGACGGCGTCGGCGGTCCGCGCGTCGTCCGGGCGCCCGTAGCCGTAGCGGGCCAGGATGGCGGCGGTGCCGGCGGCGCGGGCGGCCGCGATATCGTGGTGCATGTCGCCGACCATGACGGCCCGCCCGGGCTCGACCCGCAGGCGACGCAGGGCCTCCCGCAGCGGCGCGGGATCGGGCTTGCGCTCGGGCAGCGTGTCGCCGCCCACGACCGTGTCGATCAGCGGCGCCAGCCCCACCGCGTCGAGGATCAGGCCGGTGGCGCGGGCCGGCTTGTTGGTGACGATCGCCAGCGCGTAGCCCGCCGCCCGGAGGTCGCGGACCGCCGCGGCGGCGTTGGGGAACAGGGCGGTACCGGCGGCCGCGAGCGGCTCGTACACGGCCAGGAAGGCCGGCAGCAGGTCCGGCGCCCGCTCCGGATCGCCGCCCGAGGCCCGCAGGGCGCGCCGCAGCAGCGCCACCGCGCCGTCGCCCACCATGGCCCGCATCGCGGCGGTCCCGACCGGCGGCAGGCCCTCCCGCGCCAGGGTGGCGTTCAGGGCCGTCCGGAGATCGGCCAGGCTGTCGACGAGGGTGCCGTCGAGGTCGAGGAGGACGGCGTCGAAGCGCGACGGGGGCGCGGGCGCGGGCAAGGAACGTCTCCGCGTCGCGGGCGACGCGCGGCGGGACGCCGACGCCTCAATCTCCGGGACGGGCGGTTCCTAGCGGGTCCGGCGCTGCCGGGCCAGGGTCCGGCACGCGCCCCGAGCAGCCTAGCGCGGCTTGGCGTCGGCCGGCGTCCGGTCGGTGCAGGTGACCGGCGTGCCGGCGCCGTCGGTCCACGTGACCGACCGCCCCTTGCCCCGCAGCTCGTGCGTGGCGTCGGCGTAGCGGAACCCCGACCCGCTCAGCTGCACCGGCAGGGTGACGGCGGCGCCGTTGTCCGGCCGGACAACCGCCCGCTCCGGCCCCGCGGCGTTCAGGAAGGTGACGGCCAGCGTCCGACCGTTCGGACAGGCGAAGGTCACGTCGATCGTCTCGGCCTGCGCGGGCGCGGCGGCCACGAGCAGCCCGCCGACGAGGATCGCCAGCCGGGCGACGTGGACACGGATTCTCATCGGCCTCTCCTGAGCCCCGCGGCCGCGGCCGCGACGACGATCATCGCCGGGATGTCCTGTCCGGGCAATCGGCGCCGACGGCACGCGAGGCGGTCGGCCGACCCCCATCCACCAGTCCCTGGAAGAGTAGATGGAGCAGCGAGGCAATTGTACGATCCTCGATACAAGTCGAACCGGGGCACTTCCCGCTCAACTTGGGACGGAATCGGTAAATCGTCGGCTCGGCCGCCCGGTGGATTGTCTCCCGAGCGCCGCGATGCGCCGGTCCGGCGCGGGGAATAGAGCCGTGGACGACCGCCGCGACAGCTCGCGGCTTAAATATCTCTTTAATGTTAGGAGTATAATAATACGGCAATCTCTCAGACGCAGCTTCGATGAACCGTCCGAAATATCCTTTCTCGATATTGATCGGGAGGTCGACCGCATCCGCCCCGGGTCTGACGGCCATGCGTCAGCTCGCGGAACTGCAGAAGCATATCCCGTCCCTCTACGGACTGCTCTCGGTCAATGCCGGCGCCCTCGCGGTGACGCATTACGGTCTGGCGCCCGCCTACCTGACCCTCGGCATCCCGGGGACCGTGATCGCGCTGTGCCTCCTGCGCGCGATCCACTGGTGGCGCTTGAGGCCCGAGGCCCTGGACGAGGCGCAGGCCGCCCGCCACCTGCGGCGGACGACGGTGCTCACGGTCTTCTTCTCCGTCGCCTTCGTGATCTGGGCGATGGTCCTGAACACGTTCGGCGGCCCCTACGAGCAGGGCCACGTCGCGATCTTCGTGGCCGTCACGGTGATCGCCTGCATCTTCTGCCTGACCTACCTGCCGCTGGCGGCCTTCCTGGTCACCGGCATCGTCATGGGCGTGTTCCTGTTCTGCTGCGTGACGAGCGGGAACCACGTGTTCCTCGCCATCGCGGCCAATACGGCCTTCGTCACGGCCGTGATGGTCCGCATCCTCAACACCAACTACCGGGCCTTCGTCGCCCTCGTCGCGTCCCAGGCCGTGGCGAGCCGGCTCTCGGAGGAGAACGCGCGCCTCGCCCAGACCGACAGCCTGACCGGCCTCCCCAACCGGCGCTACTTCTTCCAGAAGCTCGACGAGGCGCTCCGGTCGTCCTCCGGGGCGGACATGGCCTTCGCCCTGGCGATCTTCGACCTCGACCGGTTCAAGCCGATCAACGACACCTACGGGCACAATGTCGGCGACCGCGTCCTGGCGGAGGCCGGCCGGCGCCTCGCGGCCTTCGCGGGGGCGGACGTGGTGGTGACGCGGCTGGGGGGCGACGAGTTCGGCGTGATCCTGCGCGCGCCGGCTTCGGCCGCAGCGGCGCTCGCCTTCTGCGACGGCGTCTGCACGGCGCTGCAGCGGCCGATCCGGATCGGCGACATCCAGGTCGTCACCGGCTGCTCGGGCGGGCTCGCCCTGCCCTGCCGGGTCTCGCACGACGCCGACGCCCTGTTCGACCGCGCCGATTACGCGCTCTACC
Organism: Methylobacterium oryzae; assembly: GCF_021398735.1. Classification (NCBI taxonomy): domain Bacteria; kingdom Pseudomonadati; phylum Pseudomonadota; class Alphaproteobacteria; order Hyphomicrobiales; family Methylobacteriaceae; genus Methylobacterium; species Methylobacterium oryzae. Next base: position 538,824 of record NZ_CP090349.1, on the reverse strand, counting down.
ACTCCAAGGAGCAGCGGCGCGGCGCGACGACCCTGTTCTCGCAGGAGCACAAGGACGCGATCCGCGCCGAGCAGGCGGTGGAGACGGCCTTGCGGACGGCGGACCTCGCCGCCGAGATGGTGCTGCACTACCAGCCGGTCCTCGACCTCGCCACGGGGCGGACCGCCTTCGTGGAGGGTCTGGCGCGCTGGACGAGCCCGACGCTGGGCCGCGTCGCGCCGGACCGGTTCATCGCGGCCGCCGAGCGCGGCGGCATGATCCACACGGTGACGCTGCTGCTCCTGCGCAAGGCGCTCGCCGACTGCGCGCAGCTCCCGCCCGGGACCGGCCTGTCCTTCAACCTGTCCGCCCACGACCTCGCCTCGCCCGAGACCGTCCTGTCGATCCTGGCGGCGGTGCGGGGCAGCGGCATCGACCCGCGCCGCCTGACGCTCGAGCTGACCGAGACCGCCCTGATGCGCGACTTCGACCACGCCAAGGCGGCCATCACCACCCTGCGCAGCCTGGGCATCAAGATCGCGCTCGACGATTTCGGGACCGGCTATTCCAGCCTGGGCTACGTCCACCGCCTGCCGCTGGACAAGATCAAGATCGACCGCGGCTTCATGGCCGACATCGACACCGACCGGGGCTGCAGCCTCGTCTCCACGATCCTGGACCTGTGCCGCAACCTCGGCCTCGACGGGATCGTCGAGGGGATCGAGACGGAGGCGCAGCTCGACGTGGCGCGGCGGCACGGCAGCCGCTACGCCCAGGGCTACCACATCGGCCGCCCGATGCCCCTCGGCGACCTGCTGGAGCGGCTGGAGCGCGAGGGCGCGGCGGAAGCGAAGGTAGCGGCAGAGGCAGAGGCAGAGGCCGGCACGGTGCGCCGGAGGGCCTGAGGCGGCACCGGCGCGAGGCGGAGCCGCCTCAGGCGCGCCGGAGGTTCCAGAGGATCGGGAAGCCCGGGAGGCGGCCCGTGAGGTCGCGCCGGTAGGACGTCATCGAACGGTAGGAGCCGACCGGCACGAACACGACCTCCTCGAGGGCGATCCGCTGCATGTCGGCGCAGATCGCCCGGCGCGCCTCCGCGTCGGGGGCCGCGAACCACGCGGTCCGGAGCGCCTCCAGCCGCGGCACCGACGGCCAGCCGAACCACGCGTTCGGCCCGCTGGCCCGGAGCGGCTGCAGGGCGGCGGGGTCGGCGTTGTCGAAGGACGAGAAGGTGGTGAGCAGCACCGACCAGCCGCCCTTCTCGACGGGCTCGCGGGAGACGCGCCGCTGGATCACCGTGCCCCAGTCGCTCAGGGCCAGGTCGACGTTGAAGCCGATCCGGGGGAGCAGGTCGGCCGCGACCTGGGTCAGCGCCGCGGGCGCCAGCAGGTCCGTGGGGCCGATGAGCCGGATCTTCGCGCCGTCGTAGCCCGAGTCCCTGAGCGCCGCGCGGGCCGCCTCCAGGCTGCGCGGCCCGGTGAGCGCCTCCAGGCCGACCTGGCTCGCCATCGGTGTGCCGGGCGTGAAGATCCCGCAGCGGTCGTCGTAGGCCCCGGGATCGTCGCCGACGATCGCCGCCATGAAGTCGCTCTGGACGATCGCCGGCAGCACCGCCCGGCGCACCGCGACGTCGTCGAAGGGCGGCTGCAGGTGGTTCATCCGCAGGATCGCCGGGTTGGTGAGCCGGTCGAGGCCCTCCACCACGATGTCGCGGTTGCGGGCGAGCAGCTGCTGGAGCTCGGGCGGCGGCTGCTCGTACCAGTCGATCTCGCCGTTCTGCAGGGCCGCCGCCGCGGTGGCGCCGTCGGCGATGATCCGCCACTCGATCCGGTCGAAATGGGCGACCTTGCCGCCGGCCGTCAGGCTCGGTGTGCCGGGCGCCGGCACGTAGCCGGGGTGGCGCTCGTAGACCATCAGGCTGCCCGAGTTGAACTCGTCGGCCTTCCAGCGGAACGGCCCGGAGCCGGTGGCGTCGGTGATCTGCTTGTACGGGTCGGTCTGGGCGACCCGCTCGGGCATGACGAAGGCCGGCTGGCTGACGCTCGCCAGCGCCTGCGGCAGGAGCGGGAACGGTGCCTTCAGCCGGAACACGATGTCGGTGTCGCCGTCGTGGGCGAGCTCGTCGGTGGCGGCCATCAGGGTCTGGCCGAAGCCGTTGCGGGCCGCCCAGCGCCGGATGCTGGCGACGCAGTCCCGCGCCAGGACCGGCGTGCCGTCGTGGAAGCGCAGGCCCGCGCGCAGGGGGATCGTCACCCGGCGCCCGTCCTGCTCGACCTTGAGGCCGGCCGCCATCTGCGGCTGCGGCCGCAGGTCGGCGTCGAGGCCGAACAGCGTGTCGTAGACCACGTAGGCGTGGTTGCGGGTCACGATCGCCGTCGTCCAGATCGGATCGATGGAGGTGACGTTCGCCTGGGGGACCATGCGCAGGACCCGGGCGCCCTGCGCCCGCCCGACGGAGGGGGCCGCCAGGGCCGCGGCCCCAGCGGCCAGGAAGGTGCGTCGCCTCATCGTCACTCCCCGAACGGTGGATCCCGGCGTCGCAAGCGCCGGACCAGGGGGCGCCCCGCCTCAGCTCAGCGGGACGGTGAAGCCCCGCTGCACGGCGGGGCGCTCCATCATCCGGTCGTACCAGCGCCGGACCTGCGGGTAGTCGGCGAGGTCGACCTGGTGGCGCTCGTGGCGCCACGCCCAGCCGAGGATCGCGAAATCCGCCACCGAGAGCGGCCCCGCGACGTACGCGACCTGCGCGAGGCGCCGGTCCAGCACGCCGTAGAGCCGGTGCGTCTCCTTGCTGTAGCGGGCGAGCCCGTAGGCGCGGTCGGCCTCCGCGACGGACAGGAAGTGGTGGACCTGGCCGGGCATCGGCCCGAAGCCGCCCATCTGCCACATCAGCCATTCCAGGGCGGCGACGCGCTGCCGCCGGTCCTCGGGCAGGAAGCGGCCGGTCTTCTCGGCGAGGTAGAGCAGGATCGCGCCGGACTCGAACACCGGGATCGGGGACCCGTCCGGCCCGTCCGGATCGACGATGGCGGGGATGCGGTTGTTCGGGCTGATCGCCAGGAAGTCCGGCGCGTACTGCGCCCCTTGCGTGATGTCGACCGGGATGACCCGGTAGGGCAGCGCCATCTCCTCCAGCGCCACGCTGATCTTCCGGCCGTTGGGGGTGTTCCAGGCGTAGAGATCGATCATCGCGGGCGCCTCCGCTGTGCCGAGGGAAGCTAGGGCCCGTGACGGGATCCGGCAATTCGGCCGGCGCTCAGGCGGCGACCGGGGCCGGCTCCGGCTCCGGCAGGCCGAGATGCCGGTAGGCGTGTCGGGTGAGGACGCGTCCGCGGGGTGTGCGCTGCACGAAGCCGCGCTGGATCAGGTAGGGCTCGATGATGTCCTCGATCGCGTCCCGCGGCTCCGACAGCGCCGCCCCGATCGTCTCGATCCCCACGGGCCCGCCCCCGAACGCGCGCGCGATCAGGCTCAGGTACTTGCGGTCCATCACGTCGAGACCCGCCCCGTCCACGTCCAAGAGCTGCAGCGCCCGGTCGGCGATCGCCCGCGTCACCGTCTCGGCCTCCGCCACCACCGCGAAGTCCCGCACCCGCCGCAAGAGCCGCCCCGCGATCCGCGGCGTGCCCCGCGCCCGACGGGCGATCTCGTTGGCGCCCTCCGCCGACATGCCCAGGCCCAGCACCCGCGCGCCGCGCGCCACGATCTGCTCCAGCTCGTCGATCTCGTAGAACTCCAGCCGGATCGGGATGCCGAACCGGTCGCGCAGCGGCGTCGTCAGCAGCCCCGCCCGCGTCGTGGCGCCGACCAGCGTGAACTTCGGCAGCTCGATCTTGACCGAGCGCGCCGCCGGGCCCTCGCCGATGATCAGGTCGAGCTGGTAATCCTCCATGGCCGGGTAGAGGATCTCCTCGACCGCCGGGTTGAGCCGGTGGATCTCGTCGATGAACAGGACGTCGCGCTCCTCCAGGTTGGTGAGCTGGGCGGCCAGATCCCCGGCCTTGGCGATGACCGGCCCGGAGGTCGAGCGGAAGTTCACGCCGAGTTCGCGCGCCACGATCTGAGCGAGCGTGGTCTTGCCCAGGCCCGGCGGCCCGACGAACAGCACGTGGTCGAGCGCCTGCCCGGTCTTCCTCGCCGCCTCGATGAACACCTGCATGTTCGCCCGCGCCGCGCGCTGACCGATGAACTCGGACAGGCTCAGGGGGCGGATCGTCTGATCCGGCTCCGCGGCCGCCGCACCGGACCCCTGCGCGACCGTCCTGATCGGCGTCGCCATTCAGGCCGCCCTGGCGCGACCCGACGCCTTCTCGAAGGGCTGCACGAAGGGCTGCACCAGAACCCGCCGGCCCGAGAGGTCGTGCACGCTCACCCGCCACTCGGCCCAGTCGGTGCGGTTGGCCAGCGAGCGCCGCACGTCGGAGGCGACCTTGCGGGCGCGGTCGACGAGGCGCGCCGTCGCGCGGACCTCGGTGCCGCGGGCGTCGAACACGCATTCGAGGCCGTTGGTGCAGTGGAACCGGTACTTGGCCATCCCTCGCTCCTCCTCGGCCGCCCCGCGCGGCGCTCACCCTGTGTTCACTATATGTTCTGTTCTCGGCCGTATCCAGCCCCGGCGAAGCGTCGCAGGCGTCCCCGGAACGGACCCGCGCCAGACCCGCGCCGGACTCACGACTGCGGCCGATGGGACCGGACCGGAACACCGCGCGCCCCGCGGGCTTACCGGGCGAGACGCCTCACCGCCGGACCGGGAACCCACCATGCGCGCCACGCTCCTCGCCCTCCTGCTGGCCGCCGGCCTCGGCGCGCCCGGCCGCGCCGCCGAGGCGCCGGCCGGGTCCGACGCCCTGAAGCCGATGGTGGAGTCGAACGACCTCGTCTTCAACGGCATCACCCGGTCCGCGGACGGCCGGCTGTTCTCGCCGTTCCAGCGGCAGAGCCAGGACAAGGGGATCGAGCTCGGCGAGTGGCGGGACGGCAAGGCGGTCCCGTACCCCGACGCGGCCTGGAACGCCTGGAAGACGGGTGACGACCCGGCCAAGGCCTTCGTGGCGGTCAACGCCATCCGGATCGGGCCGGACGGGGATCTCTGGGTGGTCGACAAGGGCGCGCCCGGCATGGGCGCTGCGCCGCTGCCGGGCGGCCCGAAGCTCGTGCAGATCGACCTCGCCACGAACGCCGTGCGCAGGGTCTACCCGCTGCAGGCGGCGACCACCGAGAAGAGCTTCATCGACGATTTCCGGTTCAACGGCGGCCACATCTACCTGACGGATGCCGGCCAGCCCGGTCTGATCGTCCTCGACCGCGAGACCGGCGGCCTCCGGCGGGTGCTCGACGGACACTGGTCGACGATCGCGCAGCGCCCGCTGACCGGCCAGGGCCGCGTGCTCCGGGACGACAAGGACAAGCTGCTCTTCATCCACGCCGACCAGCTGGAAGTCTCGCCGGACGGCAAGACCTTCTACTACCAAGCGTGCACCGGGCCGCTCTACAGCATCGAGACCCGGTACCTCGACGACGCGGCCGTGAGCGACGACGAGCGCGCCCGGCACGTGAAGCTCCACGCCGCCACGGTGGCGACGGGCGGCACCGCCATCGACGCGGGCGGCACCATCTACGCGAGCGACACGGACGGCCTGCGGATCCTCAAGATCGCGCCGGACGGGACGATGAGCACGCTGGTGCAGGACCCGCGGCTCGTCTGGGTCGACGCGATGTGGATCGACGAGCAGGGCGGCCTGTGGATCCCGGCGGCGCAGATGAACCGCACACCGGCGATGAGCGGCGGCGCGGCCTCGACGGTCAAGTTCCCGACGACGATCTACCGGATGCAGATCGACGCCGAGCCGCTGCGCAACTGAGGATGGATCGGCCCGGTCCCAGGGGCGGCCTCGCGTCGGGCGGGCGGCGGCTGACGCCGAACCCGGAACCCGGGTTACAAGTTGGATCGAGGCGGGTGCCGGGCCCGGGACCCTGTACCGGGATCCGGCACCGAGGCCCGGCACGAGGAGAGGATGGACCGACCATGCGCAGGATGCAGTCGTCGCGGTGGGCCGGCGCCTTCCTGGCTGCCGGCCTGGTCGTCGCGTTCGCCCCGCCGGCGCGGGCCGACGCCGCCCTGGTCCTGCGGGAGACCCGGCTGCACACGCCGCCGGACTCGCACGAGCCGCAGCGGGCGATGGTCAACCTGCGCAACACCGGCCCGGACCTCGCGACGAACGTGACCGTGCTGTGCACCTTCACGGGGGCCGGCGGGACGGTGCTCGACACGCAGCAGGCCTCGGTGCCGGAGGTCGTGAGCCTCGCCGACGTGCAGGCCGAGACGATCTACTACGGCTGGCCCCGCGCGAGCAGCGCCACCTGCCGCCTCGCCGAGCCGTAGCCGGCGGCCCCCGTCGCCCGCCGGGCCGGCCGACGCAGCCTTAGCGGTTTCCGCGCGTTATGGTCCGGTCCCGTGGCGTCCCAGGTCCGTTTCCGGCAGAAGGCGCCCACGCCCCGCCCCTCTGTCGCAGCGCCAGCCCCGTGCCCGTATCCCCCGCCCTCCCGATTTTGGCGATCCGCCCCGACCGCCCCGCGCGGCTGGCGGGGGAGTCCATCGCGACGCACGGGCGCTGAGCGTGGACGAGACGGGGACCGAGGCGCTCCTGCGGCGCGCCCGCGCGCTGGAGGCGGAGGCCGCCGGACTCCGGGCGCGGGCGGCCGCCACCGGCGCTGAGGCGGACGCCCCGACGCTCCCGCAGCCCCCCGCCGACCTGTCCGGGGCCGGCCTCGCCCTCCGGGAGGCCGAGGCGCGCCTGCTGCGGGCGCAGGAGGCGGGCGGGATCGGCCTGTTCACCGTGGGGGTCGCGGACGGGCTCCTGCACCCGACCCCGCAATTCTGCCGGCTCTACGGCCTGCCGGAGCGCGACACCTACCCGGCCGAGCTGGTCGAGGCGCTGATCCTGCCGGAGGACCGGGCCCTCGTCTCGACGGCGGCGAGCCGGCGCCGCGGCGACCCCCCGCGGGACGTCGCCTACCGGATCCGGCGGCCGGATACCGGCGAGATCCGCTGGATCGCCCGGCAGGGGGAGATCGAGCGCGACGCCGCGGGGCGGCCGGTGCGGTTCTCCGGGGTGGCGCGCGACATCACCGAGCAGCGCGAGGCCCGCGACGCCCTGCGCGCCGGCGAGGAGCGCTACCGGACGCTGTTCGAGGCCATCGACGACGGCTTCTGCATCATCGAGTTCTTCGACGGCCCGCACGGCCCGCTGAGCGACTACGTCCACGTCGAGGCCAATCCCGGCTACGAGCGCCACACCGGCATCGCCGGCATCGTCGGGCGGACGCTGCGCGACCTCGTGTCGGCCGAGGACGCGGAGGCCTGGCTCGAGCTCTACGGCGGCGTGCTCCGCACCGGTGTCCCGATCCGGTTCGAGCGCTTCTTCGCCCAGGCCGACCGCTTCATCGACGTCTCGGCCGCCCGGATCGGGCCGGCGAGCCGGCGCCAGGTCTCGGTGCTGTTCCGGGACATCACCGCGCGCCGGCAGGCGGAGGACGCCCTGCGCGCCAGCGAGGCGCTCGCCCGGACCAACATCGAGCGCGTGCAGCTCGCCCTCGCGGCCGGCGCCATCATCGGCACGTGGCACTGGGACCTGCCGAGCGACCGGTTCACGGTCGACGAGGGCTTCGCCCGCAGCTTCGGCCTCGACCCGGCGCTGGGCCGGGACGGCATCCCGCTCGCCCGGATCGTCGCGACCGTGCATCCGGACGACCAGCCCGGGCTGGCCGCGGCCATCAACGCGGCCGTCGCCCGGGGCGGCGCCTACGCGCACCAGTACCGGGTCCGCCGGGCGGACGGGCGCTACTACTGGCTGGAGGCCAACGGCCGCGTCGACCACGCGCCCGACGGCACGCCCCTGAGCTTCCCCGGGGTCCTGATCGACGTGGACGAGCGCCGCGCCGTCGAGGCCGAGCGGGACCGCGTCGCCGCGGCGCTGCGCAGCCTCAACGAGACCCTGGAGCAGCGGGTCGCCGAGCGGACGGCCGAGCTGATGCGCGCCGAGGAGGCCCTCCGCCAGTCGCAGAAGATGGAGGCGGTCGGCCAGCTCACCGGCGGGCTCGCCCACGACTTCAACAACATGCTGGCCGGCATCGTCGGCTCGCTGGAATTGATGCAGACCCGGATGCTGCAGGGCCGGGTCGGCGACCTCGACCGCTACATCGGCGCGGCGCAGGGCGCGGCCAAGCGCGCCGCCGCCCTGACCCACCGCCTGCTGGCCTTCTCCCGCCGCCAGACCCTCGACCCGAAGCCGACGGACGCGAACCGCCTGGTCGAGGGCATGATGGAGCTCGTGCGCCGCACGGTCGGCCCCGCGGTGGCGATCGAGTCGGTCGGGGCCGGCGGCCTGTGGCCGACGCTGGTCGATCCGAGCCAGCTCGAGAACGCGCTGCTCAACCTGTGCATCAACGCCCGGGACGCGATGCCGGCGGGCGGGCGCATCGTCATCGAGACCGCCAACCGCTGGCTCGACCACCGGGCCGCCCAGGAGCGCGAGCTGGAGCCGGGGCAGTACGTGACGCTCTGCGTCTCGGACAACGGCACCGGCATGACCCCCGACGTGGTCGCCAAGGCCTTCGACCCGTTCTTCACCACCAAGCCGATCGGCGAGGGCACCGGCCTCGGCCTGTCGATGATCTACGGCTTCGCCAAGCAGTCCGGCGGGCAGGTCCGGATCTACTCGGAGGTCGGCCAGGGCACGATGGTCTGCCTCTACCTGCCCCGCCATCTCGGCGAGGCGGAGGCCGAGGTGATCCTGCCCGACCTCGCCCACGCGCCCCGCGCCGAGCAGGGCGAGACGGTCCTGGTTGTGGACGACGAGCCGACCGTGCGGATGCTGGTCACCGAGGTGCTGGAGGATCTCGGCTACGCGGCGATCGAGGCGGCGGACGGCGCCTCGGGGCTGAAGGTCCTCCAGTCGGACGTGCGCGTCGACATGCTCATCACCGATGTCGGCCTGCCCGGCGGCATGAACGGCCGCCAGATGGCCGATGCCGGCCGCCAGCACCGGCCCGACCTGAAGGTCCTGTTCATCACCGGCTACGCCGAGAACGCCGCCCTCAACCACGGCCATCTCGGCCCCGGCATGCAGGTGATGACGAAGCCCTTCGCCCTGGAGGCGCTCGCGACCCGCATCCGCGGCATCATCGGCGGCGAGGGCTGAGATCCGGACGGCCCCGGGCGGGCGGTGCCCCCGGGGCACACGGCGTCGCAGGGACGTGCGGAACGGGTTCGCCGGCCCGGGCGTCATTGCCATACCGCGGCGGCGCGCCCATGAGGGCGTCCTCGCGGGCACCATCGCGGGCGTCCTCGGCACGGGGCCCGGCGGGCGGGCGGGCCCGGGAGCGGACCGGCAGGGCCGCGCCGAACGGAGGCGACAGGGAAGCTACCGTGGACACGCAGACCATCCCGGCCGAACTCACGACCTTCTTCGAGAAATCCCACATCGCCCTGGCGCTGGCCGCGGCGGGCGACGACAACGTCCTGCTCCTGGTGAACGAGCGGTTCCACCAGCTCACCGGCTACACGGGCGCGGAGGTCGTCGGGCGCAATTGCCGCCTCCTCCAGCGCGACGCCGACAACCGGGAGGCGCGGGCCAAGATCCACGCCTTCCTGGAGAACGACCGTCAGGACACGGTGCGCACGCCGATCGTGAATTTCCGCAAGGACGGGAAGCCCTTCGTCAACCTGCTGTACATGTCCAAACTGAAGGCGCTCTCGGGCGAGGTGCGCTACCTTTTCGCATCCCAATTCGACGTCAGCCGCTCGCAACCCGAGTTGCTTTCCGCCTACGATGCAGAACTGGGCCGGACCCTGTCCCGGCTGACCCCGACGCTTGCGGAGAGTGGGCTCGTCATCGAGGGCTCGCTGATGACGATCGCCAACACGGTCGCCACGGTCGCGCAGGCCAAGCTCACGCTCGCGGATCTCGATGCACCAGGATTTCCTTAACGCCCCCGGAGGCGAGGCCTCGGAGGTCCTGGACGGCGCCGGCACGGTGACGGCGCCGCCCTTCGCCGGGCCGGTCGTGGGCATCGGCGCCTCGGCGGGCGGGCTCGAGGCCCTGCGGGAGATGCTGGCGCGCGCCCGGCCGCCGACCGGCATGGCCTTCGTCATCGTCCAGCACCTCGACCCCAACCACGAGAGCATGCTGGCGCAGCTCCTCGACCGGCAGACGGAGCTGGAGGTGCTCCAGTGCGAGGGCGGGGAGCGGATCGCGGGCGACAAGGTCTACATCATCCCGCCCGGCCGGGGCCTCGTCATCCAGAACTGCGTCCTCGAACTCACCCACTTCGTCCAGCCGCGGGGCCTGCGCCGGCCGATCGACGACTTCTTCCTGTCGCTCGCGGTCGACCAGCAGGCCAACGCCGCCTGCGTGATCCTGTCGGGCACGGGGGCCGACGGCACGACCGGCCTGCGGGCGATCAAGGAGCACGGCGGCGTCTGCGTGGTGCAGCAGCCCGACACCGCCCGCTACGACGGCATGCCGCTCTCGGCGGTCGGGACCAGCCTCGTCGACTTCGTGCGGCCGCCGGGCGAGATCGTCGACTGCCTCACCACCTTCTTCCGCCGCCGCGGCACCGACGCCGTCGACGCCGAGTCCCGCCTCGTCGCCGACCACATCGACGACCTCTGCCGGGTCATCCGCGCGGCGGTGGGCCACGACTTCGCCGGCTACAAGCGGACCACCCTGGTCCGGCGGGTCGAGCGGCGCATGCACGTCCTCGGGCTCGAGTCCGGCCGGGCCTATCTCGGCCGCGTCCGGGCCGACAAGACCGAGTGCGAGGCGCTGTTCCGCGACCTCCTGATCAACGTCACCCGCTTCTTCCGCGACGCCGAGATGTTCGAGCTCCTCCGGGAGCGCGTGGTGGAGCCCCTGCTGCGCACCCGCGATCCCGAGGAGGACATCCGGGTCTGGATCCCGGGCTGCTCCAGCGGCGAGGAGGCCTACAGCATCGCCATGCTGTTCGCCGACGCCGCCCGCCGCCTCGGCCTGCCGCCGGCGGTCCAGATCTTCGCCACCGACATCGACGAGCGCATGCTCCAGATCGCCCGGGAGGCGACCTACCCGGCCGCCGCGCTCGCCGACATCCCGGCCCATCTGCGGGAGCGCTACGTCGTCCTCCACGCCGAGCGCTTCACCGTCGCGGCCGAGATCCGCGACCTGATCCGCTTCTCCAGCCACAGCCTGGTCAAGGACCCGCCCTTCTCGCGGGTCGACCTCCTGTCCTGCCGCAACCTGCTGATCTACTTCGACGAGCGCCTCCAGCAATCGGTGGTGCCGCTGTTCCACTACGCGGTCCGGCCGGGGGGCTACCTGTTCCTCGGCCCCTCGGAGAGCGTCAGCCGCTTCGAGCACCTGTTCCCGGTCATCGACCAGCACGCCCGCCTGTTCGAGCGGCCGCCGGGCGCGCCGCAATACCCGATCGACCTGCCGGGGAGCGCCCGCCGGGGCGAGGCCCGGCGCGGCGGGCGCGAGGAGCGGCGCGGCGAGCCCTCGATCGCCGACGAGACCGTGGCGGTGCGCCGCGTCATGGAGCGCTACGCCCCGCCCAGCATGGTGCTCAACGAGGACGGCGGCATCATCGCCGCCTACGGGCGCCTGAGCCGCTACTTCGACTTCCCGGTGACCCGGACCGGCGGCACCAGCGCCATCACCCTGGCGCGCCCGGGCCTGCGCGACGTCATCGGCCCGCTGCTCCGCCAGACCCGCGACGCGCGCAAGCGCGTGGTCGTCCGCGACGTGGAGATCCGCTCGGAATACGGCGTCCAGCCGGTGGAGCTGATCTGCGATCCCCTGCCCGACGGCTCGATGCTCCTGGTCCTGCGCGACACCGGCGCCTTCCGGGCGGCGGACAACCTCGACCTGATCGAGATGGATGCCGGCGGCGACCACGTCGAGGCGCTGGAAGAGGAGCTGCTGCGCACCCGCTACAAGCTGCGCTCGGCGGTCGAGGAGCTGGAGACGACGAACGAGGAGCTGAAGAGCTCCAACGAAGAAATGATGTCGATGAACGAGGAGCTCCAGTCGACGAACGAGGAGCTGTCCACGGTCAACGACGAGCTGAAGACCAAGGTCGAGCAGCTCACCATCGCCAATGCCGACCTGCGCAATTTCTTCGAATCCACCGACCTCGCCGTCGTGGTGCTCGACCGCGAGCTGAAGGTGCGCAGCTTCACCACGTCGGCCACCACGATCTTCCCGCTGCAGCCGGGCGATCGCGGCCGCCCCCTCGCCGACGTGTCGAGCCGGCTCGCCGGGCACGAGTACCTGCACGACGCCCAGGAGGTCTGCGCCGGCGGCTCGGTGATCCAGCGGCGCGTCGCCACCCGGGACGGGGAGCGCACGCTCTCGCTGCGGGTGCTGCCCTACCGCCTGCAGAACGGCAGCGTCGACGGCGCCACCCTGGTGCTCACCGACATCACCGAGGCGCTGTCGCTGGAGCGCCAGCTCGCCGCGGAGCGCGAGCGGCTGGAACTGGCCGTGAAGGCCGGGGGCATCGGCGTCTGGGAATACAGCCCGGATGCCGGGACCGTCGTGGTCGACAGCATCGCCGGCACGATGTTCGGCCTCGCTCCCGACACCCCGCACCCCACCGCGTCCCTGGCGGCCAGCGTGCTGCCCGAGGACCGTCCCGGCTTCGAGGCGGCGCTGTCCGAGGCGGCGCACGGGCTAAACGAGTTCGAGGCGCGCATCCGCGTGCGCGCCGCCGACCACGCGCCGCGGCACATCCGCAGTTACGGGCGCCTGACCCGGAGCGGCGACCGGAAGCGGATCGTCGGCGTCTGCATCGACGTGTCGCCCGAATACGCGCTCGCCGAGACCCGCGACCTGATGCTGCGGGAGATGAACCACCGGGTGAAGAACCTGTTCGCGATCATCGGCGGCATGATCTCGGCGGGCGCCCGCACGCACCGGGAGATCGGCGTCTTCGCCACCGACATGCGCGACCGCATCTCGGCCCTCGGGCGGGCGCATTCCCTGGCCGACCCGTCCGACGGCCAGGGCATGAGCGATCTCGCGGGCCTGATCGGCGCGACCCTGCGCCCGTACCGCGACCACGTCCCCACGGTGATCGAGGGCCCCCTCGTGGCGATCAACTGGCGGCACGTGTCGTCGCTGGCGATGATCCTGCACGAGTGGGCGACGAACTCGGTGAAGTACGGCGCGCTCGGGGCCGACGACGGCGCGCTGTCGGTCACCTGGGACCGGCAGGAGGCGGGACTCGTCCTGGACTGGTGCGAGCGGATGGCCCGTGTCCCGGAGCCGAGGCCCGGACGAGGTTTCGGGACGATGCTGGTGGAGATGTCCCTGCGCCAGCTCGAAGCGACCGTGACGCGCAGCCACGACGCCGCCGAGTACCGGATCACGCTGCATCTGCCCGAGGCGGCACTCCTGCGGGGCTGACGCGCGCTCAGGGATATCCGTGCGTCGGCCGTCCTTGCGAGCGCAGCGAAGCAATCAAGTCGGCGCCACGCTTGCCGATGCTGCGCGACCCTGGATTGCTTCGCTGCGCTCGCAAAGACGGCGAGGTCTCCCGATCCTTCACCGCGGGTTCGGGAGGAGTCACGATGCCGGAGGGCGCCGGACGAACCGGCGCCCCGCCCCCCTCAGTCGATGACTTCGACGATGCGGTGGCCGCGATCGACCAGGACGGGCTGGTCGTTCACGATGGTGTAGCGGTAGCCCGGACGCACCCGGTACTCGGTGGGCACGTCGTAGTAGGTGACGCTGTCCTCCGGCAGCACGGTGCCGACCCGGACCGGGCCGCCCCAGCTGTAGGAGCGCGCGCCGCGCTCGCGGACGTAGCTGCGGAACCGCGGGCGGTCGTCGACGCCCAGGATGCCGCCGACCGTGCCGGTCGCCGCGCCGACCGCGCCGCCGACGATGCCGCCGACCGGACCGGCCGCGTCGGCGCCGACCGCCGCACCCTCGGCCGCGCCCCGCAGGGTGCCCTGCGCCTGGGCGGCCGCCGGGAGGGCGAGGAGGCCGGCCGTCGCCAGCGACAGAAGAAGCTTGTTGGTCATGCTGAGATCTCCAGGGTCGTCAGGGCGCGGCTGTCCGCCGAGGATCAGTTGCAGCCTTCCTTGTGGACGGTCTTGGAGTTGCCCATGCCGTCCTCCTTGTGGACGGTCTTCGAACCGCAATCGACGCTGCCGGTGGTGACCTCGCGCTTCTCGACGACGGTGTCGCGGTGGTCGACGACGGCGGGCCCGTCGCGGCGGATGACGGTGGTCTCCTCGGCGCTCGCCGCGCCGCACAGGGCCGCGAACAGGGCGCCCGAGAGAATGATGGTCCGCATGGTTGGCCTCCTGACTTCAATCGAAGCCAGCAACGGCAGCGGCGGAGAAAGGGTTCCACGCGCATTGATCGGTAGATCACGCGGATATTCGCGATGCGGCACGGTATTGGTTGTGTACAATCGACCGCCCCGGTCCCGCTTAGCTGTTCGGGACGGGAGCGACGCCTCAGCCGGCCAGGGGCGGCACCCGGGAGCACCACGCGTGCGCCCGCTCGTACTGGTGGGCGACGCGCAGGATCTCGGCCTCGGCGAAGGGCCGGGCGGCGATCTGGAGGCTGATCGGCAGGCCGCGCCGGTCGAAGCCGCAGGGCAGCGCGATGGCGGGCAGGCCCGCGAGGTTGAACGGGTAGGTCAGGCGCCAGGAGGCCGCCAGCACGCTCTCCGCGCGCCCGCCGAGCGTCACCGCCGACTCGTCCGTCCGCCACGCGGTCAGCGGCGAGGCCGGGCCGACGATCACGTCGGCCTCGGCCAGGACGGCGGCCATCTCGTCCATGATCAGGGCCCGCACCTGCTCGGCCCGCAGGTAGTCCGGCCCGGTCACGAGCCGGCCCATCTCCACGAGGTCGCGGACGTCGGCGGCGAAGCCCGCCACGTGGCCCCGGGCGAGGCTGCGGTCGTGGTAGGCGGTCGAGGAGGCGAGCTCGATGGCGTAGATGGCGCCGAGGCCGTGGCGCAGGGACGGCACCGCGACGTCGCGCACCGCGCAGCCCCGGTCTTCGAGGAAGCGGAGCGCCGCCTCGACGGCGGCGGCGACGTCGTCGTCGATTGCGTCGAAGAAGTGGTTGCGGATCACCGCGACCCGCAGGCCCCGGATCGGCCGGTCGAGCCCGGCCGTGTAGTCGGGGACCGGCGCCGCGCTGGCCGCGGGATCGCCGGCATCCGGGCCGGCGAGCGCCTGCAGCATCAGGGCGGCATCGGCCACCGTCAGGGTCAGCGGCCCGGCATGGTCGAGGGACCAGGAATGCGGCACGATCCCCGACCGGCCGACCCGGCCGTAGGTCGGCTTGAGCCCGACGATCCCGCACAGGGCGGCCGGGATCCGGATCGAGCCGCCCGTGTCCGAGCCGAGCGCGGCCGGGCAGAGGCGGCCCGCGACCGCCGCGCCCGAGCCGCCGCTGGAGCCGCCGGGCACCCGGTCGGGGTCCCAGGGGTTGCGGGTCGGCGGCGTGACCATGCCCCAGGCGAATTCGTGCATCCGCGTCTTGCCGAGGATCACCGCGCCGGCCGCCCGCAGCCGCGCCACGGCGTGGCTGTCGGCCGCCGGGAAGGTCAGGGCCTCCACAGCCGTGCCGGCCCGGGTCGGCATGTCGGCGGTGGTGTAGTTGTCCTTGACGGCGATCGGGATGCCGTGGAGCGGGCCGCGCGGCCCCGTCCGGGCGATCTCGGCATCGGCCGCGCGCGCGGCGTCGAGGGCCGCGGGCGAGAGGTGGACGACGCTGTTCAGGGCGCCGTCGAGGCGCGCGATCCGGTCGAGGCTGGCGCCGACGAGCTCGGCGCTCGACAGCTCCCGCGCCGCGATCCGCCGCGCGAGCTCGGTGATCGGGGCTTGCCAGAGGGCGTCAGTCGCGGCGGTCGTCATGGGGCACCCGGCGGTAGGGGAGCGTCGGATCGAACACGACCGGCGGGTGGATGTCCGCGAGGTCGAGGTCGCGCAGCCGCGCGATCTCGGCGAGCACCGGCGCGAACTGCGCCAGCAGGTGGGCGACCCGCTGGGGCTCCTGGCGCAGGCCGACGACGTCGCGCAGCAGGTCGGGGGCTGCATCCCCGGCGGCGCCCGGCCGCTCGGCGGGAGGCCTGAGCAGCATCGCCACGACGTCGTCCGGCAGGGCGCCGGCCGGGCCGTCCTTCCGGGGCATGCCGGCCACGAACGGCACGAGCTGACGGCGGGCGACCAGGAGAACCCGGCGCAGCTCGGCGACGGGCTCGGCGTGCTCGTCGACCCGCAGGTCGAGGTGCGGGTAATCCTCGCCGGCGACGATCTTGAGCGCCGCCGACTGCTTGCCGCGCCGGTCGCCGCCGGCCGCGTCGCCGGCCTCCAGGCTGCGCATCAGCCGCTCGTCGAGATCCTGGGCGGCGCTCCCCTCGAAGGCCGCCGCCATGGCGTCGACCACGCCCGGCCCGGCGAGCATGTTGCCCTGGACCGCGTAGCCGGGCCCGGTGCGGTGGCCGGCCGCCGGCGTGCATCCGGCGCCGGTCCAGGCGGCGGCCCGCCCCTGCCCGTCGACGAGGCCGAGCTGGCGCAGGTCCGGACGGTCGTCGGTGGCGAGGGCCGCCGCCAGCGCGGCGTCGGGATCCTGCCCGCCGGCCAGCCCGTCGAGGATGCGGGCGGCGAGGTAGGGGTTCACCCAGGACTGGGTGGTGACGGCCCCGATCCCGGCCCTGAGGAACGGGCACAGGCCGCCCACCGCCGGGACGGCGCTCGCCACCGCGACGCCGAGCTGGCCGGTCCGCGGGCAGCGGGCGGCGATCGAGAAGGTGTTGAGTTCTCTCATGCGCTTACGGCTTCCTCCTCCCTGCTCCCGATCCACCGCCGTCTTTGCGAGCGCAGCGAAGCAATCCAGCAGCGCCCCGTCCGGGAGCGTGGCGCGACCCTGGGTCGCTTCGCTGCGCTCGCGATGACGGTGGCGGATCCGGGTCGACCTCACACCGCCAGATGGTCGATGACGCGTGCCCGCGCGTCCGGCGCCTGCGCCGGACCGCTGTCGACGATCTCGCCGAGCTTGAGGACGGCGTAGCGATCGGCGAGCGCCAGCGCGAAGGCGACGTGCTGCTCCACCACCAGCATGGACACGCCCGCGGCCCGCTCGGCCTGGAGCACGCCGCGCAGGCGCTCGACCATGGAGGGCTGCACGCCCTCGGAGATCTCGTCGATCAGCAGGAGGCGCGGGCGCAGCATCAGGGCGCGCCCGAGGATCAGCATCTTCTGCTCGCCGCCCGAGAGGGTGCCGGCCCGCTGGGCCAGCCGGTCCTTCAGGAACGGGAAATGGCCGAACAGCCGCTCCAGCGCCTCCGGCAGCATCCGGTCGGAGGGCACCGCGAGGCGCAGGTTGTCGCGGATCGACAGGTCCTGGAACAGGGGCTGCTCCTGCGGCGCGTAGCCGACGCCGAGCGCGTTGAGCTTGGCCGGCGTGAGGCCGGCGAGCGCCTGGCCCCCGACCGTGATGGCGCCGCCGCGCAGGGCCACCATGCCCAGGACGGTCTTGAGCAGCGTGGTCTTGCCCATGCCGTTCTTGCCCAGCAGCGCCACGATCTCCCCCGGCCCGACCGAGAGGGACACGTCCCGCACGATGGCGACGGCGCCGTAGCCGCTCGACACCCCGTCGAGGGCGAGGGCGGCCCCCGCCGGCGCGATCTGCCGTGTTGCCCGCCGTGCTGCCTCACCCATGGGCGCCTCCCGAGTAGATGGTCCGGACCAGTTCGGAGCCCACGACGTCCTCGACCGTGCCGTCCAGGACCAGCCGGCCCTGGTGCAGCACCACGATCCGCGACGAGATCTCGCGCACGAAATCGAGGTCGTGCTCGACCAGCACGGCGGCGATCCGGCCCTCGGCGGTGAGCGCCTTGAGGACGGTCCCGATGGTGGTGCGCTCGGCCTTGGTCAGGCCCGCGGTGGGCTCGTCGAGCAGGATCAGCCGCGGCTCCAGCGCCACCACCATGGCGAGCTCCAGCGCCTGCTTCTGGCCGTGGGACAGGAGGCGCGACGGCTGCGTCAGCTGGCGGTCGAGGCCGGTCATGCGCAGGACGTCGAGGGCGGGCTGCGGCAGGCCCAGCGTCTCGGCCCGCCCGACCGGGCTCAGGCCGTCGTGGGACGCCCGGGCGAGGCGGAGGCAGTCGGCCACCGACAGGCTCTCGAACACGCTCGCCACCTGGAACTTGCGCCCGACGCCGAGGCCGACGATCCGGTTCGGCGTCAGCCCGGTGATCGGCGTGCCGCCGACGGCGATCGCGCCCTTGAACGGCTCGGTGCCGTCGCTGAGGCAGCGCATCAGCGTGGTCTTGCCGGCGCCGTTGGGCCCGACGAGGCTGACGAGCTCGCCCGCCCGGATCTCGAGGTCGATGCCCTCCAGCACCGTCAGGGCGCCGTAGGCCTTAGCGAGGTTCTCGACCTTGAGGATCGGGGTCCCGGTCGCCTCGGTGCCGGTCACCTCCGGCCCGGCCGCCTCGGTCCCGGCCGCCCGCGCGACGAGGCGCGGCGGCGCCGGCTGCCGCCGGCCCACCGGCAGCGCCCGCCAGAGGCGGCCGACGAGGTCGGCGAGGCCGCCCGGCAGCAGGATGATGATGACCACGAAGGCCGAGCCCAGGAGGAGCTGCCAGAGGAACGGCAGGTCGCCCGAGAGATTCGCCGCGAGGTAGTCGATCGCGACGGTGCCGAGCACCGGGCCGAGCAGCGTGCCGCGGCCGCCGAGCGCCACCCAGATGACCAGCTCGGTGCCGAACAGGAAGCCGGCATTCTCGGGCGCGACCACGCCCGAGGCGTTGGCGAACAGGAAGCCCGCGAGCCCCGCCACCGCGGCGAGGGACGCGGTGAGCCGGATCTGCAGGCGCCGCGGGTTGAGGCCGAGATAGGCGCAGCGCGCCTCGTTGTCCCGGAGCGCCACGAGGGCACGGCCGGCATCGGCCCGGACCAGGATCCAGGCCGCCAGCGTGACGGCGATCAGGAACAGGGCCGCGAGGCGGAAATAGCCCTCGGTCTCGAAGGGCAGCACGTCGAAGCCGACGAGGCCGCTGCTGGAGCCGGTCCATTCCCCGCCCGCGTAGATGAGCTGCACGACGACGATCGGGACGACGAGCGAGATCACCGAGGCGTAGAGCGGGGTCGAGCGGTGGTAGAAGGACAGCCAGCCGACCGCGAGGCCGAGCAGGGCCGGCGCGACGAGCGCCGCCGCGATGGCCGCGGCGATCCCGAGCGGCGTCGCCCCGTAGGCGGCGAGGATCATCGCGGTGGCGTAGGCGCCGATGCCGAAGAACGCCGCCTGGCCGAAGGTCAGGATCCCCGCGAAGCCCCAGAGCAGGTCCACCGTGACGGCCAGCACCGCGTAGATCATCGAGCGGGTCAGGACGTTGACCGCGAAGGTGTCGAGGACGAGCGGCGCGATCCAGAGGGCCAGCGCCGCCAGGCCCGCGACCACGAAGGGCGCGGCGCGGGACAGGCGGCGTCCGCGGGGCGCCGCGGCGGCACGCTCGGCGACGGGCAGGGTCTCAAGCACGGGAGAAACCTTTCGGGCTGATCCGCAGCACGAGGGCGGCGAGCACCGCGACGGCGATGCTGCCCAGGATCGGGCTCACGAAGGTGCTGATCAGGACCTGCGCGGCCCCGAAGACCAGGCAGGCCGCCGCGAGCGCCAGGTACGAGGCGTCGGCGACCATCACCAGCATGAAGGCGCCGATCAGCCAGGAGACGCCCATGTTCGGATCGACGCTGGTGAGCGGCGTGAGCAGGACGCCGGCGAGGCCCGCGAAGCCGGCGCCGAGCATGAACACGACGAGGCGCACCCGGCCCGTGTCGATGCCGAGGCTGCGCGCCAGGGTCTCGTTCATGATCACCGCCCGGGCCGAGAGGCCGAGCCGTGTCCGCTCGATGGTGAGCGCGAACAGCGTGCCGATCGCCAGCGCGATGCCGAGCGCCACGAGGCGGTAGGCCGAGTAGTCGACGCCGAGGAACGCGACGGTGCCGGCGTAGAGGTTCGGGGTGAGCTGGACGTCCCGGCCGAAGGCCAGGGTGATGAGCTGCCCGACCACGATGCCGAGCCCCCAGGTGGCGAGAATCGCGTCCAGCGGCCGCCGGTAGAGCGGGCGGATGATGAAGTGCTCGGCGAGCCCGCCGAGCGCCGCGCCGACGACGAAGGCGAGCGGCAGGGCGAGCCACGGATTGAGCCCGAGCCTGGCGGTCACCACCGCGCAGTAGGCGCCGACCGTCAGCCACGCCCCGTGGGCGAAGTTGATGATCTTGAGCACGCCGAAGATCGCCAGGAGGCCGATCGCGACGATGAACAGGATCGCCGCCGTGGTCAGGATGTCGAGGGTGAGCAGCATCGGGGATTCCGGGTGCGCGTGTCGTCGCGGGCTGAGGGAGGGATTTGGCGGGTGACGACGGTCCCCTCCCCCTCTGCGGGCTTGCCGAGTCACGTATCGACCACGGCACCGCGGCTTCCGGACCGGGCGCGGGTCCCCTCTCCCGTGCGGGAGAGGGACAGGGTGAGGGGTGTGACCTCTCCGGAGAAGTCTCGTCCGAGACAGCGCGACGACGGCGCACTCGATCCTGGAGCGTCTAATCCCTCACCCCAACCCTCTCCCGCACGGGAGCGGGGGCACGTGGCGCTCCGTCATCGACGTCGGCGCGAGACGGGTGGATATCGTCGCCCGCCCGGGCGAGGCCTCGTGCCCCGCCCCTCACTGCAGCTTCGGGCACTGCTCGCCGGGATCGACGTCCTTGAAGGTGCCGGCGACCTTCACGGTGCCGTCCTTCTGGATCTGGCCGAGATACATGGTCAGCGGCGCGTGGTGCTGCTTGCTCATGGTGATCGTGCCCCGCGGCCCGGTGAAGCTCACGGTCGGGAGCGCCTCCAGCACCTTGGCGGTCTCGGTCCCGCCCGCCTTCTCGACGGCGGCCTTGTAGAGGTAGATCGCCTCGTATTCCGGCACCGAGAGGTCGTTCGGCGTGCGCAGCTCCGCGCCGAACTTCTTCTGCATCGCCGCCAGGAACGCCTTGTTCTCCGGGCTGTCGATCCCGGTGACGTAGGAGGCCGAGAGGTAGACGCCCTCAGCGTCCGCGCCCATGCTCTTGGCGGTGCCCTCGTCCAGCGCGAGGTTGGCGAAGGGCAGCGACACGCCCGCGCCGCGCAGCTGCTTGGTCAGCGTCACGTTCGGCGCGCCGCCCGCCGTCGAGGTGATCAGCGCGTCGGGCTTGGCCTCCTTCAGCTTGGAGATGATCGCCGTCCAGTCGCTGCCGTCCATCGGCAGGTACTCCTCGCCGACCACCTTGCCGCCGGTCTTCTCGACGTAGCTCTTGGCGAAGCCCAGCATGCCGCGGCCGAAGGCGTAGTCGCTGCCGATCAGGAAGTAGGTCTTGGCGCCCTTCGCCTTGAAGGCGTCCACCACCGGCGGCACCTGCTGCTCCGGCACCCAGGCGTCCACGAACATGTTCTTGTTGCAGGAATGGCCCTCGTAGAACGAGGTGTAGATGTACGGCACCTTCCCCTTGGTGACGGCGGGCAGGCCGGCGTTGCGGGCCGCGCTCGTCTCCATCGAGATCAGGACGTCGACCTTCTTCTGGTAGATCAGGCTGTCGAAGGCCTTCTGGGCGCCGGCCGCCCCCGAGGCGTCGTCGGCCACCTCTAGGACGAGCTTGCGGCCGAGGACGCCGCCCTTGGCGTTGATCTCCTCCACGGCGAGCTCGGCCGACTGCACCACCGAGGGGGCGACGACGCTGTTGGCGCCCGACAGGCCGATCGGGATGCCGATGACGATCGGCTTGCCGTCGGCGGCCTGCGCGGCCGTGGCGGCCTGCGCGGCGGCGAGGGCGAGCGCGGCGGCGCCGACGAGGGACCATTTCACCATGAACGAACTCCTTGGATGACGACGGTGCGAAGCGGGCTCAGCCGTAGATGTCGGCGCGGCGGTCGCGCAGGAGCGAGTTGAACGCGTTGAGGTCCTTGCGCCCGGCCGCGTCGAGGTCGACCAGCGCCGAGACGGTCTCGGTCCGGTCGCGGCTCGCCGGGCCGGCGAGCGGCCAGCCCTTGGGGCCGATGATCAGGCTCTGCCCCTCGAAGGGCTGGCCGCGCTCGACGCCGACCCGGTCGGCGCAGGCGATGAAGATGCCGTTCGAGTGCGCGGCGGCCCGGTGCAGGGTGTTGGCCATGGCGGCCTCACCGTCGGGCTGGTCGGGCATCGGCACCCAGTTGGTCGGGATGCAGACGATCTCGGCGCCGGCGAGCGCCAGCTGCCGGAAGGTCTCGGGGAACCAGCCGTCGTAGCAGATGGCGACGCCGACCTTCCCGAGCGCGGTGTCGAAGACCGGGAAGCCGAGATCGCCCCTGGCGAAGAACACGTTCTCCTGATCCCAGAGATGCGCCTTACGGTAGGTGCCGATGTAGCCCTCCGGCCCGACGATCACGGCGGCGTTGTAGAGGGTCTCGCCGGCGGACTCGGCGATGCCCGCCACGATGTGCACGCCGAGCTCCGCGGCGAGCGCCGCCCAGGCGCGGGTGGTCGGGCCGTCCGGCACCGGCTCGGCCAGCGCGGCGGCCTCCGCGGCGGATTCGAACACGTAGCCGGTGCTCGCGAGTTCCGGCAGCACGATCAGCCGGCCGCCCTCGGCGGCGGCCGCGCGGACGAGGTCCGACGCGCGCGCCATGTTCGCGTCGACCGCGCCGAATTCCGGCTCGAACTGGATGCACGACACCCGTATCGGCGGGCGCGCGGGATCGTTCGCCTGGACCATGAGAGCTCCGAAACGCAAAAAGCCCCTGGGCGCGGAGACAGATCATCCGCGAACCAGAGGCTTCAAAGCCGTGATGTCGTGCAGCACTGCTGCTGCGGGGCAACCTTGCCCGGTTAGACTACGATACGCACCCCGAAACAGACCGCAAGACCATAAATGCGGCAGGCTGCTGCGATCAAGTCTTTTCCGCCAACGCGATGCGCAGGCCGAGTCCGCTCATCGCCTCGTGGGCGGAGACCACGCTCTCGGCCACGCTCGCCATCGGCACACGGGCGGCGGTGGCCCGGTCCCGGAGCATCTTGTAGGCGGCGTCCTCGTCGATCCGGTTCAGGTCCACGAGCAGCCGGACCGCCTTCTCGACGGTGCGGCGGCCCTTCATGGTCTCCTCCAGCCGGTTGATCTTGCTGGTGAGCCGGCCCTCGTAACCGCGCCGGTAGCGGGCCAGGGCGAACTGGGTGAGCACGCCCCGCGGGTGGAGCGGCTTGTTGAGCACGCCGTGGGCGTTGACGTCCGCGATCGCCTTCAGCGAGGTCGGGCTCTCGTAGGCCACGATGGCGATGACCGCCGGCTCGATCGCCTCGATCGACGGCAGCAGGTGCATCACCTGGGCGTCGTCGAGCTGGATGAACAGCGTGTCGATGTCGGCCGGCAGGGCGGCGGGCGGCGGCCACGCCAGGGAGACCGCGCAGCCGAGGCGGCGGAGCTGCTCCAGCAAAGCGGCGGCCTCCTCGTCCCGGGGATGGATGACGAGGGCGCGGGCGCGCCGCAGGTCGTCCAGGATCTTGCGGGCGGGGGCGGTCACGCGGCGAGCCCCTCCTCCAGCCAGTTCGTCTCGAACCGGGACCACGCGAGGTACGGGTCGGGCCGCACCGGCCGCCGCGCCCGCCAGACGACGTCGAACTGCCCGTCCGCGCGGGCGACCCCGATGCCGGGGGTGAGCCAGATGTGGCGCGTCTCGCCGTCGAAGGCGAGTTCGCCCTCCGGCGCCGCGAGGCGCTGCCGCAGGGCCGCCGCGCCGAGGCGCTCGGCGTCGAGGGTGCCGGCCTCCGCGAGCGCCCGGGCGAAGAGGTGGACCTGCGCGTAGGCGGTCTCCGACCACATGCTGGTGGGGCGCTCAGGCCCGAACCGGGCCTGGAAGGCGGCGACGAAGCGCCGGTTCTCCTCGCCGGGCAGCGCGCCGAAATACGGCGCCGCGAGGACGTGGCCGGTGCAGTGCTCGGGGCCGATCGCGCGGATCTGGCCCTCCGCCAGGGTGAGGCTGGCGATCGGGCAGCGGGCGCGGTCGATGCCGGACGCGGCGTAGGCGCGGTAGAGCCGCTCGGCGCCGCGCCCCACCACCGTGGAGAAGACCGCGTCCGGAGCGGCGTCGCGGATCGCCGCGATCATGGCGGCGTGGGCCGCGTCGTCCGCGTCGAGGGCCGCGTACAGCTCGCCCACGATGGTCCCGCCCTTCGCCTCGATCAGGTCGCGCATGACCCGGTTCGATTCCCGCGGGTAGATGTAGTCGGAGCCGATCAGGAAGATCCGCGGCCCGTGCTCCTGCATCAGGTAGTCGGCCAGGGCGAAGACGTTCTGGTTGAGGGTCGCGCCGGTGTAGATGATGTTCTCCGAGTACTCGAAGCCCTCGTAGATCGACGGGTACCAGAGCAGGCCGTTGTGCCGCTCCACGGTGGACATGACCGACTTCCGGCTCGCCGAGAGCGAGCAGCCGAACACCACCTCGACCCCGTCCTCGGCGAGCATCCGCCGGGCCAGGGTGCGGTAGGCGTCGTTGTCGCCGGCGGGGTCGTAGCAGACGGGCTCGATCGGGCGCCCGAGCACGCCGCCCGCCCGGTTGATCTCCTCGATCGCCAGGGCGGTGCCGAGGAAGTGCTCGGTCTCGGTGATGCCGCTCACCCCGCTGCGGGAGAACAGGACGCCGACCCGCCACGTCGCTTCATCCTTGGCCGCCATGGTCCCCCCGGGCTCGCCGCAGGCACCCGGAGGGCTGCGCGCCCCGCTGTCCTAGCCGAGGGAGGACCCGCCGCGAAAGCCGTTCCCCGCGCCGTCGTCCGGGGGCGGCCCTAGCGCCGCTGCGCCCGGGCCAGGCGCGAGACCAGGATCCCGAGCCCGATCGCCGCGCCGGTCAGCGCGAGCTTCGCCGCCAGCCCGGACCGGTTGTGGGCCAGCTCGGCCCGGGCGCCCATCTCGGCCGGGACGTTGGGGACGCGGCCCCGCGCGAGGTCGTCGACCACGCCCTCGACCACGTTCACCCGGTCGGCGGCCATCAGCATCAGCCAGTGCGCCCACTGGGACTCGCTGTAGCGGAACGCCTGCCGGCGGATGACGCCGCTCACGCCGCGCGGCGGGGTCGACGTGCCGACGACCGCCGGCCGGGCGTTGTACTCGATCGAGGTGAGGACCTCGACGCGCGCCCGCTGCTGCGGCGGCCGCGTCCAGTTCATGCCCCGGCTGTCGTCGCGCGCGATGTCGCGCATCGGGTAGGTCGGATCGTTCTGCGGATCCGCGTCGACGCCCCAGCCCGGGACCGTCGACGGATCGATCGGACGGTTTCTCATCGCCCCCTCCTCACGCGCGTGCCGTCGGGGGGACCAGGACCGGCTTGATGCAGCCGTCGAGCTTGGCCGAGAAGAGGTGGTAGGCATCCGCGGCCTCCTCGAGGGGCACCTTGTGGGTGATCAGTTCCTTGGGGTTCAGGCGGCCCGCCTCGATATGGGCGATCAGCTTCGGCAGCAGGCGCTTCACCGAGGCCTGGTTGGCCCGGATGGTGATGCCCTTGTTCAGGACGTTGCCGATCGGGATCAGGTTGCCGGTCGGCCCGTAGACCCCGACGATCGAGACGATCCCGCCCTTCTTGACCGAGTTGATCGCCCAGTGGAGCGCCACCGCCGAGCCGCCCTCGAGCTTCAGCTTGGTCCCCATCAGGGTGTGCAGGGCGCTCCCCGCCGCGTCGCCGCCGACCGCGTCGATGCAGACGTCGGCCCCGAGGGAGTCGGTGGTCTTCTTCAGGAAGACCACGGGATCCCCGATCGAGCGGAAATTGTAGACCTCGGCGGGACAGTACCGCCGCGCGAAGTCGAGCCGGTACTCGACGTGGTCGATGACGATCACCCGCCCGGCCCCGAACAGCCACGCGCAGCGCGCCGCCATGATGCCGACCGGTCCGGCGCCGAAGACCACGACGGTGTCGCCGCGCTGGATCCCGCCCATCTCGGCCGCCTGATAGCCGGTCGGCACGACGTCGGTGAGCAGCACCGCGTCGTCGAGGTCCATCGTCTCGGGGATCTTGCAGGGGCCGACATCGGCGTAGGGCACCCGCACGTACTCGGCCTGGCCGCCGTCGTAGCCGCCGGCGGTGTGCGAGTATCCGTAGATGCCGCCGACCGCGGTCGCCTGCGCGTTCGCCTCGTGGCAGTTCCCGAACAGCCCCTGCTTGCAGAAGTGACAGCGGCCGCAGGCGATGTTGAACGGGACCAGCACGTGGTCGCCGACGGCGAGATTGCGCACGCCGGAGCCGACCTCCTCAACAACGCCCGTGAATTCGTGGCCGAACGTCATGCCGACGCGCGTATCCGGCACCATTCCATGGTACAGGTGAAGATCAGATCCGCAGACGCAGGTCCGCGTAACTCGGATGACCGCATCCTCAACATGCTCGCACACCGGGATCGGCTTGCGATCGACGCGCACGCGGTACGGTCCGCGGTAGTTCATCGCCAGCATGCTGGGGCTCCCTCGTCCACGACCGGGGAACCGCAGGCGGATGCCCAAGTTCCCGGCGGCCGCGGCGGGGCGCGAGGTGGGGCGCGGCGGGCGGCCGCCCTCAGCCGGCGGCCGGCCCCGCCTTCCGCGCCGGGCGGCTCACGAACCGGGAGCCGGCGAGCAGGAAGCGCCAGGGCGTCTCGGCGCCGCGGGTGATGCCGATGCGCCGGTCGCTGACCACGTCGACGCCCCCGGAATCACCCGCAGCGCGGGGCTCGAACCGGAACGGCGCCCGCGCGAGGGGCGCCCCGTCGAGCGCGTCGGTGACGCCGAGGGCCTGGCAGAGGCGGCCGGGGCCGGCGCAGAGGAGGCGCGGATCCTCCAGGCCGCGGCGCGCCCGCATCGCGGGAAGCCCCTCGGTCGGCGCGAGGGCCCGGAGCAGCACGGCGCTGCCGGGCTCGCAGACGAGGTTCAGGCACCAGTGCATCCCGTAGGACCGGTACACGTAGGCGTGGGCCGGCGGGCCGAACATGCTGGCGTTGCGCCGGGTCGGGCCGCGGAAGCTGTGGGAGGCCGGATCGGTGCTGTCGTAGGCCTCGGTCTCGACGATGATCCCGCCGGCCGCGCCGACGAACAGGCGGGCGCCGATCAGGTCAGAGGCCACCGCGGCGGCGGCGCGGGCGAAGAACGTATCCAGCATCGGGGCTCCGGCGCGGGCGGCCCCGCGCGATCCGCGTCGCCGGGATCCGGCGGAGCGCGGGCGATTAGAAATAAATCGGACGCCGCGGAAGTCTTGCTGGTACGAGGGGCCCGTGAATGGCGGGCCCAGAACCGATCCCCTCGGACCTCCAGCATGGTGCGCACAGCCTCGATCGCGACGCTCCGGTCCGCCGAGTCGGGCGCGCAACCCCGGTCCGCCCCGCGCGCCGCGCGGCTCCGCCTGAACCTGCGGCGCCTCCGGCTGGCCAGCGGCCTGATCCTGTTCGGCTACGTGCTGACCCACTTGCTGAACCACGCCCTGGGCAACGTCTCCCTCGACGCCATGGAAGACGGCCTCGACCTCGTCACGGCCGTCTGGCTCAACCCCGTCGGCCTGACGCTGCTCTACGGCGCCCTGGTGGTCCACCTGCTGCTCGGGCTCCAGGCCCTCTACGCGGCCCGCTTCTTCCACTGGCGGCCGTCCGAGACCCTGCAGCTGGTCTCGGGCCTGCTGATCCCGCCGCTGCTCATCAGCCACATCGTCGGGACCCGGGTCTCCTTCGTCACCGAGGGGCTCGACAAGGGCTACGCGCAGGAACTCTACGCCTTCTGGATCGCCTCGCCGATCCTCGGCCTGATGCAGGTCACGGTCCTGGTCGTCGCCTGGATCCACGGCTGCATGGGCCTGTATTTCTGGCTGCGGCTGAAGCCCGGCTTCGACCGCATGGCGCCCTGGCTGCTGGCGCTCGCGGTGCTGGTTCCGGTCCTGTCGCTGCTGGGCTTCGCGCAGGGCGGCCGGATGGTCCTGACCCTGGCGCAGGATCCGGCGTGGCGCGCGGCGGCGCTCCGGCCGGTCCATGTCGGGCTGCCCGAACAGGTGGCGCGGCTCGCCGCGATCCGGGACGGGCTGCTCGGGACCTACGCGGGCCTCGTGGCGGCGGTGATCGCGGCCCGCGGCGCGCGGACGCTCGCCGAGATCAAGCGCGGCACGATCCGGCTCAGCTACCCGGACGGCCGGGTGGTGCGGGTGCCCCGCGGCACGAGCGTCCTGGAGGCGAGCCGGCGCAACCGGATCCCCCACGCCAGCGTCTGCGGCGGCCGCGGCCGGTGCTCGACCTGCCGGATCCGGGTGACGGACGGCAGCGACGGGGCACCGGCGCCCGGCCGCACGGAGCGGGCGGTGCTGGAGCGCATCGCGGCCGGCCCGGGGGTGCGCCTCGCCTGCCAGTTCCGGCCCGAGACCGACATGGCCGTGGTGCCGCTGCTGCCGCCGCAGCCGCGCATGCGCCAGGCCGACCTGCTCGACCGGGCGCAGTCCGGCGAGGAGCGCTTCATCGTGGCGATGTTCGTCGACCTGCGCGGCTCGACGCGGCTCGCCGAGGAGCGCCTGCCCTACGACACGGTGTTCATCATCAACCGCTTCCTGGGCGCGGTCGGCGACGCCGTCCGCGAGGCCGGCGGCTCGACCAACCAGTTCCTCGGCGACGGTCTGCTGGCCCTGTTCGGCCTGGAGACGGAAGCCGAGGCAGCCGCCCGGGAGGCCCTGAAGGCGATCGACCTCATCGCCGAGTCGGTCGACACCCTGAACGGGCTCCTGGCGGCCGACCTGGAGCACACCCTCCGGTACGGGATCGGCGTGCATGCCGGCCCGGCGATCGTCGGCGAGATGGGCGACGCCACCGACGCGCGGTTCACGGCGCTCGGCGACACCGTCAACGTCGCGGCCCGGCTCCAGGGCCTGACCAAGGTCCTCGGCTGCGTGGCGGTGGTGTCGGAGGCGGTCTACGCGGCGGCCCGCGTGGCGCCGGCGGAGATCCGGGACGTGGCGGTGGACGGCCGGTCCGAGGCCGTCAGGGTCAGCACCCTCGGAAACGCCTGACGCAAACGTCTTCGCGAGCGGAGCGAAGCAATCCAGGGTGGCGTCGCGCTGCCGAGAAGTCCCGCTGCCCTGGGTCGCTTCGCTGCGCTCGCGATGACGGGTGATCCGAGCGGACGGCGCGCCTCAGGCCCGCTGCCGGTGCGCCGTCCTCAGGCGCGGCGCCAGGGCCAGCATCAGCGGCACCACGGCGAGCGCCGTCCCGGCCGCCGCCACGGCCGCCCAGTGCGGGCCGGCGGCGTCGCCGAGCCGGCCGTAGAGCAGCGGTGCCGCCAGCGCGCTGCCGCCGAGCGTCCAGGTGTAGAACACCGCGAAGGCCCGCTCGACCCGGCCGCCGGGCGCCAACTCCGGGACGGTCCCGTAGAGCACCGACGAGGTGCCGTTCAGCATCACGCCGAGCAGCGGCAGCAGGATCAGCCCGGGGGCCAGCGGCAGCACGATCACCGCCAGGATCGCGAGCGCGGTCCCGGTCTCGGTGAGGATCACGGTCCGGGTCACGCCGAGGCGTTCCCCGAGGCGCCCGCAGACCGCCTTGCCGAGCGCGCCGCCGACGAAGACCAGCGACAGGGCGAGGCCCACCGTGGTCAGCGCCGCGCCCTTCTCCTGCAGCAGGAACGGCAGGTAGAGCAGGAAGGCCGGCCGCGCGGCGTTGTCGAGCATGCCGATCGCGACGAGCAGGCGGAAGCCCGTGCCGCTCCCCCGCCCGGTCGCGGACGGATGGGGCGCCGGACGCGCAGCGGCGCAGCTGCGTGACGCCGGATCACGCGGCAGCAGGCGCGCGACCGCGAGCGCGACCACGATCCCCGCGCCGGCGATCACCCAGAGCGCGTGCCGCCAGCCGGTCAGGGTCAGCAGCAGGCCGACCAGGGGCGGGACCGCCGCCTTCCCGAGATCGCCGGTGAAATTGTAGGTGCCGAGCGGGCCGCGGGCGCCGGGTCCGTAGGCCCGGGCGATCACCGCCGAGGCCAGCGGATGCTGGGTGCTGCTGCCGGCGCCGCCGAGCAGGAGGCCGATCCCGAGCCCGACGAGGCCGCCCGAGGCGCCGGCGATCGCGTAGCCGGCCGCGCTGAGCACCGTGCCGAGCACCAGCACGGTGCGGGCACCCCAGGCCTGGGCGAGGCGGCTCGCCGGCATCTGCAGCGCCGCCAGTGCGCCGTTGTAGAGGGAGCGCAGGAAGGCCAGGGCGACGTAGTCGAGGCCGAACTCCGCCTGCCAGACCGGCAGCAGCACGTAGATCAGGTCCGTGTAGCCGTCGTGCAGGGCGTGGTTCACGCCGGTGGCCACCAGCGTGCGCCGGGCGTCCGGCAGGGACGCGGCCCGGGAGGACGCAGTTTCGGAAGACGCGGGTTCGGAAGACGCGGGTTCGGAAGACGCGGTCAGATCGGACGCGACGGACATCCAGCCATCCTTCGTGGTGCGGCGGCAGGATGGCGCCCTGGCCCGGAGCTGACAAACGACTTATGCTGACGCTCGCGTGAGGAAACCTGACCTGTGCACCGTCGCCTGCCGCCCCTCAACGCCGTGAAAGCCTTCGAGGCGGCCGCGCGGCATGGGAGCTTCACCCGCGCGGCGGGCGAGCTGCGGGTCACCCACGGGGCGGTCAGCCGGCACGTCCAGACGCTGGAGGGCTGGCTCGGGCTGCCGCTGTTCGAGCGCCACAACCGGCGCGTGGTCCTCACCGAGGCCGGCACGGCCTACGCCACCGAGATCGGCGCCGCCCTCGACCGCATCGCCCTTGCCACCGCCCGGCAGGCCGAGCGCGGCCGGCCGCGCCTGCTGCACGTGAACGCGCTGGCCACCTTCACACTCCGCTGGCTGATCCCGCGCCTGTCGGGCTTCCAGCGGGCCAACCCGTCGATCGAGGTGCGGCTGACCACCTCGAACGTGCCCCTCGCCAGCCTGGCGGAGCCGTTCGACGTGGCGATCCGGGGCGGGCCGGACAGCCGGCCGGGCCACCGCGCGGAGCCGTTCCTGTCCGAGCGGCGCATCCCGGTCTGCAGCCCGGACCTGCTGCGGCGGCTGCCTCTCCGGGTGCCGGCGGATCTCCGGCAACACACGCTGCTGCACGCCGCGACGCTGCCGCGGGTCTGGCCCGACTGGCTGCGGGCGGCGGGCGTCCCGGAGCTGGCGCCGCGGGCCACGGTGACGCTGGAGCACTTCTACCTGACCCTCCAGGCCGCCCTCGACGGGCTCGGCGTCGCCATGGGGCCCGAGCGGCTGATCGCCGACGACGTCGCGGCCGGCCGCCTGACCCTGCCCTTCCCGGG
Organism: Methylobacterium oryzae; assembly: GCF_021398735.1. Classification (NCBI taxonomy): domain Bacteria; kingdom Pseudomonadati; phylum Pseudomonadota; class Alphaproteobacteria; order Hyphomicrobiales; family Methylobacteriaceae; genus Methylobacterium; species Methylobacterium oryzae. The sequence goes on along the minus strand of NZ_CP090349.1, from coordinate 507,524 downwards.
CCCCGCCCTGCCGGCGCGGAGCTACTACACCTACGTCCCGGAGCCACGGGCGGAGGATCCGGCGGTGCGGGCCTTCTGCGGCTGGCTCGCCGAGGCGGCGCGGCATCCGTGAGATTCCGTCTTTGTGAGCGCAGCGAAGCAACCCAGTGTCGCGCAACGCTGGGACCCGTGGCGCTGCTGGATTGCTTCGCTGCGCTCGCAAAGACGATGTCACCGTAGCGCCCGAACGCAGTTCGGCGCATGGATCGGATCCGGAACGCCCCCGACCGCGTCGGGGTTGGCGTCAGACGCTTCTGCCGAAGGTGACCGCATGGCGCGCAAGCGTCTCCGCCCGACGATCGAGAGCCTGATCGAGTCCCTGGGGCGGCTCGGCGTCGCCCCGGAGGCGGTCGACCTCGACCGGCTGCTCGCCCAGCTCGACCTGCCCGATTACGGCGCCGAGGTCGACGACGACCGCGTCGCCCGGGCGCTCCGGGAGATGCGGGCCGCCCGGGCCTTCGCGGAGACCGGCGTCCCGGCGATCCGGAAGGCGATCCCCAACCTCCGGGCCGTGGTCACCAAGGACCACCGCATCACTTGGCTGATCCGGACCGAGATCCCGCTCCTCGACAACGGCCGCCTGGACCTGCGCCTCGACATGGCCCCCGAGCCGGAGGCGGCCGAGATCCTCGCCCGCATGGCCGCCCGGAACGACCCGGCCCACCGGCTGGAGGACCTGCGCGAGGCCGTGGCGCGCACGGCCCTCCAGGCGACCCGCGCCCTGCACAAGCCGGTCGACCGGCTGCGGGCGCAGCTCCTCGTGGACCTGCGCGAGGTCGGGGCTGACGCCGCCGCCTACATCGCCCACATGGACCGCTCGCTCCGGTCGCGGGTCTTCACGTACGGCCCGAAGCTCGCCCGCGGCCTCAACGACACGCTCACCCCCGTCCGCCGCCACGCCAAGGCGGTGGCGCGCGAGGGTTCGCGCCTGCGGCGGCTGCGCGATCAGGTCGGCTTCGGCGCCTATATCGAGCGGTTCACCGCCGCCCGGCGCCTCGACCGGAAGATCGTGTTCCACATGGGGCCGACCAATTCCGGCAAGACCTACGCGGCCCTCCAGCACCTGACGGCGGCCGAGACCGGGGCCTATCTCGCGCCGCTCCGGCTGCTGGCGCTGGAGAACTACGAGACCCTGCGCGAGCGGGGCCTGCGCGCCGGCATGATCACCGGCGAGGAAGTGCTGGGCGAGGCTGACCCGACCCACACCGCCCGCACCATCGAGACCGCCGACCTGACCCGCCCCATCGACGTCGCGGTGATCGACGAGATCCAGATGCTGTCGGACCCCGACCGCGGCTGGGCCTGGACCAACGCGCTGTTCGGCGTCGCCGCCAGGACCGTGATCGTCTGCGGCTCCGACGACGCCCTGTCGTATGTCCGCCGCGCCGCCGAGGCCGCCGACGAGTCCCTGGAGGTGATCCCCTTCACCCGCAAGTCGCCGCTCCTGCTGCTGGAGGAGCCGGTGCCGCTGGAGAAGGTCGAGGCCGGGGACGCGGTCGTGGCCTTCTCCCGCCGGGCCGTGCACGAGAATCGCGAGGTCCTCGTCGCCCGCGGCCACCGGGTCGCGACCATCTACGGCGCCCTGTCGCCGGAGGTCCGCCGGGCCGAGGCCGCGCGCTTCCGCTCCGGCGAGGCCAACGTGCTGGTGACCACCGACGCGATCGGCATGGGGCTCAACCTCGGCCCGCTGAAGCGGATCGTGTTCTCGGCGGTGCGCAAGTGGGACGGGACCGCCGAGCGGGCGCTGACCCATTCCGAGATCCGGCAGATCGCCGGCCGGGCCGGCCGCTACGGCCACCAGGATGTCGGCTACGTGGCGGCGACCGACCCGTACGGCGCCGAGCCGATCCGCACCGCCCTCTCGGGTGCCCCGACGGCGCCGGCGGCCGACACGCGCTTCTTCGTCCGCCCGGATCTCGGGGCGATCCGCTCGGTGGCCGAGGAGATGCGCACGCACAGCCTGCACGAGGTGCTGACCCACTTCGCCCGGGCGACTTTCTACGCGGGCTCGCCGTTCCAGCCCTCGGCCTTGGATGAGGTGCTGGAGGTGGCCCGGATCGTCGACCGGGCGCGGCTGCCGATCGAGGAGAAGTTCGCCTTCTCGGTCTGCCCGATCGACCGGCGCGACGAGATCGCCATGGGGCTGCTGGAGCGCTGGTGCCAGGCGCGCGCCGCCGGCCTCACGGTCCCGGCTCTGCGCGGCAACCTCTCGGGCGCGCTCGACTACCAGGAGCGGACCGTGAAGCTCGCCAGCGCCTATCTGTGGCTGTCGCGGCGCTTCCCCGAGACCTTCGACGACGTGGACGCCATCCGCCACATGCGCGGCCGGGCCAACGACGCCATCGAGCAGCACCTGCGCGAGACCGCGACCCGCAAGGCCGAGCGGCGCAGCCGGCGACCTGTCGGGGCGCGGTGAGACGCGGCATCGGGCCATGAAAAAAGCCCGCTGCGCGTTCGGCGCAGCGGGCTCTGTCAGATGACGTTGGTTGCGGGTCCCCGCAACACCCGATCTCGGCGCAATCCGGCGATTCGTTCTGAGCACAGATCGTTGATTACGAGGGAATGCAACGCTCTATTCTCGCGACTGATCGAAAGAGTTATACCGAAATTACCGGAGTAGCCTCTCAACCCGAGACAGGCTCAACTTCCTTTTGGACGTGCTTCGGTTCAGTGGCTCTTCGTCATTTCGTGTGGGTCAAGGAGCCAGAAGCACGCGACGGCGTAGAAGGTCGAAGCCGGCCCGGCCGTACATCAGTCGCTTGATCAGCTTCAGTTTCGTAATCTGGCCCTCGGATTGAGCGTAGCTCCACGGCATCGTCAACGCTGCCCTTACCGCGGCAGCATCAACGACGAGCCCGCTGGCGAACGTCTGCGCGGCTCGGATGCCGCTCGCCTTCGCCTCGACGATCCAAGCCCCGAACGCCGCCAGGCGTCGATCGCCATGTGCGGACGATCCGTTCCTTTTCCTCCCGGCCTCGCGTACGAACACGACGAAGCGCTGGATGAGCCTGTGTAGGGTGGCCGCGTCGGGATCCTGCACGATGCGCACGAGAAGAGCGCTATCGGCCGGGCTCAGCCGGTCCGGCGCCACCGTCATGATCCAGGCGAGGACCTTCGATCCCGACAGTTGCTCGCGCCGCGCCGGCAGCTCGGCCGAGCCGGGGCCGTCATGCCGGGGATGGCGTCACGCCAGCGTCGGGGTGTGGTGATCGCGACCTTCGTCCGTCGACTCTGCAGCCATTTGTGGACCTGCCGCGAGCCGCCCGCGTAACCGTGTTCGCGCAGCTCTCGCAGGAGCTGCAATCCGTTCTCGCAGCCCTCGGCACGGCGGCGCTTGAGATAGGCCAGCCAGGGGTCGAGCTGACTCGATCCGATCCGCCGTTCGCCATGTTCCGGGGGCCTATCCATGGAGGCGTAGCGCCGCACCGTTGCCGGTGCCAGAGGGATCGCGCGCGATCGCCATGATCGACTCGCCGGCCGCGCGGCGGCGCTGGACCTGTGCATGACGCACGGCTCTCCAACGTTGTGCCTCCTGCGCGGCAGCTTGATCTGTGCGGCTGCGTGGAAGGCGTGGTCGCGGGCGTAATCAGGAGCGGGAGCCGCCGAGCCGGAGGGGACGGGAATGGCACGCAAGCGGGCATGAGCGCCGACCAACCAGCGCTCCAGCATCTGGCGCGCGTTCAGAAGGAAATGCCAGCGATCTGAATCGCCCCGGGATTTTCGGAGGCTCCAACTCTTGAGAGACTGGAGCCATGACGAAGCATACCCCACCCTTTTCCCCTGAGGTTCGCGAGCGGGCAGTCCGGCTGGCCCGGGAGCATGAGAGCGAGCACGGTTCGCAATGGGCCGCGATCCAGTCGATCGCGGCCAAAATCGGTTGCTCTGGCGAAACGCTGCGCAAGTGGGTCCGTTAGGCCGAGCGCGACCGGGGCGTGCGGGCCGGACCGACGACGGATGAGCGCGAGCGGATCAAGGCGCTGGAGCGGGAGAACCGCGAGCTCCGGCAGGCCAACGAGATCCTCAGGAAGGCGAGCGCGTATTTTGCCCAGGCGGAGCTCGACCGCCGGTTCCGGTCATGATCGCCTTCATCGACGATCATCGTGCGCTCTACGGGGTCGAGCCGATCTGCAAGGTTCTGCCGATCGCCCCGTCGACGTACCACGCCCATGCCGCGCGACGAGCCGATCCCGGGAGGCTGTCGGCTCGAGCCAAGCGGGACGCGGCACTCATGGTCGAGATCCGGCGCGTGTACGAGGCAAACTTCCGGGTCTACGGCGTGCGCAAGGTCTGGCGGCAGCTCGCCCGCGAAGGGATCATTGTGGCGCGCTGCACGGTGGTCCGGCTGATGCGAACGATGGGCTTGGCTGGCGTCGTCCGGGGGCGGAGGGTTCGCACCACCGTTCCCGATCCGGCGGCGGCCTGCCCGCTCGACCGGGTCAATCGACAGTTCAGGGCCGAATGCCCGAACCGGCTATGGGTGGCGGATTTTACCTACATCGCCACCTGGGGCGGCTTCGTCTATGCGGCCTTCGTGATCGACGTCTTCGCCCGCCGGATCGTGGGCTGGCGTGTGTCGCGCTCGGCCCGGGCCGACTTCGTGCTCGATGCCTTGGAGCAGGCCCTGCACGAGCGCCGCCCCTTCGCCGGCAGCGGCCTCGTCTGTCACTCGGATCGCGGATCGCAATATGTGAGCATCCGCTACACCGAGCGCTTGGCCGAGGCGGGCGTCGAACCCTCCGTCGGCAGTGTTGGCGACTCGTACGATAACGCTCTCGCCGAGACGGTGATCGGCCTGTTCAAGGCGGAGGTCATCCATCGACGCGGGCCGTGGCGGTCCTTTGAGGCGGTCGAGTACGCCACGCTGGAATGGGTGGACTGGTTCAACCACCGTCGGCTGCTCGAACCAATCGGCCACATCCCTCCCGCCGAGGCGGAGGCACGCTATTATGCCCAGGCCGAGGTCCAAGCCTTGGCCGCCTGAGCCA